>NZ_JBVIDX010000004.1:403696-508357 GCF_055572155.1 Streptomyces sp. NPDC030814 | reverse complement strand
GAGGCCCTGTTCATATGCGCCCAGCACCCCGCGACCACCCGATCGGGACTCCTGTTCGACGCGCATCTCTCAAGATCGAAAAGACAACAGCTTCTGAGAAACGCACAGGCGCCTCTCAGGTAACACCTGGGAAGATCCCCGACTTGCGGGACACAGCCCCTCCTACCAGGGGCTTTCCGTGCGGCCCCACGGTGTTCGCCAGGGCGCCTCACCGTGGGTCCACAGCTTCCTCCCTCACAGGAAAGCGGGGCTGACAGCCCCGCCCTTCCCTCCTTTCACGCAAGCGCCGTCATGCTTCGGCGCCGCTCGCCAGGCTGCTCGCCGGGCCGCCTGCCTGACCGCCTGCCGGTCCGTGGCCCGTCCCCTCCTTCACGAACCCGTTGCTGCGCTCGACCTTGGCGACGTGCAGGGAGTAGCTCTCGTACCACTCGGCGCGCCCCCGCTTCTGCGCCGACCGGTGTTCCGTGTCTCTCCGCCACCGCTCGATGGCCTCGGCGTCCCGGAAGTACCCCACGGTGATGGCGAGACCGCCGGGTGTCTGGGCGTGGTCCATGCCGAGAAACCCCGGCACCTCCTTCACCAACTCCTCCATCCGATCCGCCGTCTCGCCGTAGCCGCTCTGGTCCTCGGTCCGCGTGGACGTGAACACCACGGCGTAGTAGGGCGGTTCGAATGCCGGGACAGGTGCTGTCCGCTGATCGCTCATGCCCCCTACTGTCGCGTCACCCCTCGGCCACCGTCCACGGCCTTTCCGTACGGGGATCCAAGAGGGATCGAAGTCTTTACCCGCCGCCGGTGCGGAGCGGGTGGCCACCGCCGCCGTCCGACCGTGGCCGCAGGCCCGACAGCCACAACGGGGCCCTCAGAACAACCCGTCCTGCACACCTCCCCCTCGCTCCCTCAACTCCCTCACCGGCACCGTGACCACGTCACGCGCGCCCCCGCCCGTGGGAGCGGTCAGCTCCCACCCGGTCATGAGCCGCGTGTCGAGGACGACGACTCCACGCCCGGTGCCCAGATGCAGATCGGGACCGGCGGCGGCGAGCACCTCACCGCCCACGACGCCACCCGCGACCAGCTCCCTCACCACCCCGTCGGCGACCGGCAGCCCGCCCAGCCCGAACACCTCGAAGTGATCGACAGCCTGGAACGCCACCGGTTCCAAGGACTCCGGCCACCCCGGCAGCCCGAGAGCGCTGCCGTGGACGGCCGCCAACTCCCCCGTACGCTCGGCTTCTTCCGGAAGAGCGGACCGGACCAGCCTCTTCTCGGCGTACGGAATCCGGTCCGGCACCTTCAACGCGGCCCGCAGCATCTCCTCGGCCCGCCGCGCGGCCATCAGCGGCCCCTGCCCGAGCCAGGCGAAGCACACCGCCCCCTGCTCCAGCAGCCGCGCCGACCCCCGCTCGACCGCCGTGATCCCGACCTTCACCATGCCGGGCCCGAACCACGCGAGGTACACGCGGTAGGGCCGCGGGTCGTCGGCGAGGGTGTCCGCCGCCACGGAGTGCGCCCGGTCGAGCCGCGCGCACTCCTCGCACCGCGCACCGGTACTCCGTCCAGGCACCCCCACCCTCCCGGGACACGCGTGCCCCCGAGCCCCGACACATGTCCGACCGCCCCCGTCCGCGACCCCGAAAGCCACCGCCTTCCCCCGAGGCAGAGGACTCCTCCGTCCGCCCTCCCACACCAGACAGGGCTCGCCACCGCCCCACCGCAGCCCGGTACATCTCCACGCGTGTGCCATCGCCCACGACATTAGAGGGCACCACTGACAATGCGTCCGGCCTGCGAAAACCCCGAGACGGCGGGGACGGATCGCGGTGCGGGCGCCGACGGCGGGGCGACGGCCCCCGGCGCGGGCCGCTCACGGACGGGAGTCGGGTCTGGCGGTGTGGGCGGGGTGGCCGACCGTGCGGCGCGCCTCTTTCATCTCCGCCTCGTAGAGATGGTCCCGGCCGTCGGCCAGCTCGGCCACGGCGCTCTTCTCCAGCTCCTTGAACGGCTCGTAGTACGTGTCGTTGTAGGCCTCGATGATCTGGAACGTCCAGTGCCCGGGGATGACGTTGCGCCCGACAATCTCCGTCTGCACCTTCTCGGCCCACTGTGGATGCCCGGCTTCCCGCAGCAGGCGCACCGCCCGGTCCAGCTCCAGATCGGCACCGCCGGTCAGCTGGTGAAAGTCATAGAGGTGGCCGCGGGCCCGCTCGGTCATCTCCAGCGCCTTGGAGAGCGCCCCGAGTGCCTCCACCGTCGTGTCGCTGAGGCCCTCGGGCCGCTGATGAGCGCGGTCGGGGCCGTCGTGGTGTGCATTCATGATTCCCGAAGTGCCCGTTTCCTCCCCATCCCATTCGGTTCAGTCGTGGTGTGTCACGGCCCCCGGCGCGGTACTCGTGACGCCACCATGCAGACGTTCCTGCCCTACCCCGATTTCCGGGCCTCGGCGCTCGTCCTGGACCGCCGCCGCCTCGGCAAGCAGCGGGTCGAGGCGCTGCAGGTGCTCCGCGGCCTCGTCGTACCGGGGTACGGCTGGCGCCACCATCCGGCGGTACGGATGTGGGCCGGATACGAGGAAGCCCTCGTCCGCTACGGCCTGGCCGTCTGCGAGGTGTGGCGTGAACAGGGGCACCAGGACAGCTGCGCGGCCACCCTCGTCGCCGACCTCCTCGCCTTCCGCCCCGGAACGCCGGTCCGCCACCAGCGCCCCCTGGCGGACGCCGGCGAACTACCCCCCTGGCTGGGCGACGACACCTTCCACCGCAGCCACCGCTCGGCGCTGGTCCGCAAGGACCCCGCCACGTACACCGCCCTCTTCCCCGACGTGCCGGACGACCTCCCCTACGTCTGGCCGGCCTCGGACCGGAGCTGCGGCTGAACTGAACGTCAGCGCCTGGCATCAGCCGCTGCCGCACCTCGCTGCTGTACG
This sequence comes from Streptomyces sp. NPDC030814, assembly GCF_055572155.1. Lineage (NCBI taxonomy): Bacteria > Bacillati > Actinomycetota > Actinomycetes > Kitasatosporales > Streptomycetaceae > Streptomyces > Streptomyces sp. NPDC030814. The sequence continues at coordinate 505,431 of NZ_JBVIDX010000004.1, read as the reverse complement.
GCACGACAAAGCCCCCTCCGGGATGATCCCGAGGGGGCTTTGACCTGTGTGCACTCGGCAGGATTCGAACCTGCAACCTTCTGATCCGTAGCTCTATAGAGATCGGTTGAGGACGGTCAAACAGGTCGCTCTGGGGTGTCTGACGGGGGTTGGTGGTCGGGGGCGGTTGCTGGGGTTGCTGTATCTGGTTGCTGTACAGCTGCTGCGGCTTTGCGGGCGTAGGCGAGGTTGTTGCGGCTGGTCAGAGTATTGGGGTGGGTGTCACCCAGGACCTCCTCGCGCTGAGCGAGGGTGGCCTCAAACAGGGAGATGGCCCGCCCCAGATCCCCCACCGCCTCGTAGGCATGGGCGAGGTTGTTGCGGCTGGTCAGAGTATTGGGGTGGGTGTCGCCCAGGACCTGCTCGTACTGAGCGAGGGTGGCCTCGTACAGAGGGATGGCCCGCCCCAGATCCCCCACCGACCGGTAGGCGTAGGCGAGGTTGTTGCGGCTGGTCAGAGTATTGGGGTGGGTGTCGCCCAGGACCTCCTCGCGCTGGGCGAGGGTGGCCTCAAACAGGGAGATGGCCCGCCTCACATCCCCCGACGCTTGGTAGGCGGCGGCGAGGTTGTTGCGGCTGGTCAGAGTGTCGGGGTGGGTGTCGCCCAGGACCTCCTCGCGCTGGGCGAGGGTGGCCTCAAACAGGGAGATGGCCCGCCCCAGATCCCCCGCCTCCTCGTAGGCGTAGGCGAGGTTGTTGCGGCTGGTCAGAGTATTGGGGTGGGTGTCGCCCAGGACCTCCTCGCACTGAGCGTGGGTGGCCTCCAAAAGGGGGATGGTGCGGGCTGTGTGGCCTTGGTGGTAGAGACGGCTGGCGGCGGTGACGTACGCGTTGGTGAGGTGAGCGTTTTGGTGTCCGGGCGGGGTGGTGGCAGCGAGGGTGACCAGGTGGGGGGTGTGGGTGTCCCACTGGCTGTCGGTGATGTCCTGTCCCGGAGGCGGGGTCAGCTGGTAGAGGACTGCTCGTTCGGCGCGCTCGCGTCCTTGCAGGTGCCGAGGTGGTGGGGTCTGGCCGGCGGGCTGGGTGGTGCGCAGGACGGTTTGGACCAGGCGGTGGACGGTGACGGTGGTGCCGGTGTCGGTGACCATGCTGTAGGCGGCGAGGGTGCCGATGGCTTCCGCGATGTCGTCCGGGTCGGCGTCGGCGGGGGTGAGAAGGGTGTGGGGAATGTCGTCGGGTGCGAGCCATGCGGCGGTGTGCAGCACCTCCACGGCCTGCGGATGCTCTGCCTCCAGGGTCTGGAGCGTGACGTTCCAGATGCGGGCGATGGTGCGTTCGGCGTCGATACCGTGGGCGGTCCGGTCGAGTTTGGTGCCCAGACGCCGCCGGTAGGCGTCCAGGCTGACCCCTCGGTTCTGGGCGAGGTAGGCGCCGGCCTGTTTGACCGCCAGCGGCAGACACCCCAGATCGGCGACGAGCGCGCGGGCGTGCAGTTGCTGCTGCGGTGTGGGCGGGGTGTCCTTGAACACCAGATCGCACAGTAGGGTCGTGGCGTCGTCGTGGCCGAGGTTGCCCAGGCAGAGGGTGGCGGCGCTGTCGGGCCAGCCGGTGGTGCGGCGGCTGGTGGCCAAGTGGTGGCCCTGGTGCAGGGCGCCGGTGTAGGGGGCAAGGTCGGCGGGGTCCTCGACATTGTCGTAGATGAGCAGCCATCCCCGGTGCCAGGCCAACCACAGTCGCGCCCACGACACCTGCGCCCCGCGCCCGGCCGAGAGAGCCCACTCGGGGATCAGCGCCTTGGTGAGTTCGGTTAGGGAGGTCTCGATCTCGTCGGGGGAGGCGGCGTTGATCCACCAAATCAGGGTGTAGTCGCTTCGGTGGCGGTGGGCGTAGCGCAGGGCGAGTGTGCTCTTGCCGATCCCGCCCAGCCCGTGCACCGCCCCGCTCTGCGTGATCGCTCCCTCGCCCCCGCCCGTCAGGATGCGGCGCAACTGGTCCAGCTCTTCATCCCGGCCCAGGCAGAGCGTGGCAGGGGGCAGGTTAGAGGTGCCCGGGGCCACGGTGACCTTGTCCGGCGCCTGCAATGCTTCAGCCGGCAGAACGTGCACATCGCCGGTGTAGGCGGTACCGATACGCTGGGCCGCGATAGCCCGCCCGCCCGAGGCTTCGATCCGCGGCCCTGCCGCGGAGTCGTCCGTCGTCACGGCCGTGGCGGGATGTGACCGTCACCGGTGATCGCGGTGCCGATGTGCTGAGCGGCGATCGACCGCTCACCGGACGCCGTGATGGTGACCGCGCCCGCAGCCGGAGCGGGCAACAGGCACGACAACTCCTCCAGCAGCCCGGGGTCGTCCTGCAACGCGCGTCGCAGGAGCCTGCTCAGCACCGCCGCGGAGTAGGCGTCGTCCTGCTCGTCGGCGGCCTCGTCCACCACGCGCTCCAGCTCGGCCCGGCCCGCCTCGTTCCTACGCCGCCACAGCAGCTGAAGAATCCGCTGCCCAAGACCCACCGTGGCATCAGCGGCAACATCCTGCGCCCGCGTCAACACCGCCACCCCATACGCGCCCACCGCAGCCGTCAGATACGGGCCAGCCTGCTCCACTAACTGAACTACTGCAGCACCCACTTGATCCCCTTGTCCCGCGGCGGCTTCGAAGGAACCCAGCGTAGAAACACCGCCCCTGTCATGAAGCCAAAACGCCCGAACCACCCGCACCGGTTCCTTCACCACTCACCAACCCCCGGCGAGGACTGCCCTCACCGCAGGTGCCATCAGCTTGGGAAGCTGCGGTCATCTGTGGCTGGCTCGGGCACTGACCTGGGCGAACGTCCTGGTCGTGGTGGCCTCGGGCAGGGGGGCTTTCAACGTGGTTCCCCGCTCTATCTGGTGCGCTTGTGGTGCGGAGGGTTAAGCACCGTGGTCTGGAGCCGGCTCGATGACGTCGGCCCAGACCAGATCGCCCCACGGGTTTCCCTCTACGCCAAGGCGTCCCGCGACGACATCATCGAGGAACTGCGCGTGAGCCACCTCAACCGCTTCGCCCGGCCACCACAACGAGTCGCACTCGGTGCACAGTGAGAAGGGTGTCCCATCGGCTATGAAGCGGTATGGGTGGACCCAGTCCTGCCCACAGCGCGGACAGACTTGTTTGGTCGGCATGCCTGGCACCGTATCCCAGCGGGGGCGCACTCTTTCCAACTGTGTTGGTGGCGTCTGGGGCTGTGTGCAAGAGCGTTCACCTGCGTTCATGGGCGATTGGCCAGTGAGACGAGGACGGCGTGCGGTCCCCTCTGAACGGCCGTGAACGGGGTTGAATGAGACGGAAACTGAGACGGGCCCCGACAGAGCGGTGCTTCTGGCCGACCCGGAGATGGCCCCGCTTGCGACCTTGTCCAATGCCGTCCAAGGAACCATGCTCGCCTACATGACCATGATGTGTGGCCCCCTCGACAGCGTGCCGCTGGAGGGTCTCTTCCATGGCCTTGATGCTCCTGGCAGACAACGCATGCTCCATGCTGCAGCCGCGGTGGATGCCGCTCGCCCCACGGGCCAGGTGCCTCAGTGGCAGTGGTTTCCGGACCACATCGAGTGCCCTGCCGTCCAGAGTGACGGTGCTGTTCCGGAGATCCTGCTCTCTGAGATCTCCCTCTACGACGAGGGCGGCGACTGGCTTGAGGCGGCGATCGATGTGGAGTGGACGCCTGCTGGCCGGCTGAACGTCTGCGCAGCGATGGGCATGGCGTGTTGGTGCGCGGAGGATCACGGGACCCACTACGCCCCGCTTCTCAATGTGCCTGTCGACGACACCACCTCGCTGGATGAGGCGTTTGAAGTGGCTGCGCACGTCCTGGTGGACTGGCTTAGCGGATCCCGCGACCCAGCCCACTGGAGGGAGCGGGCGAATCTGCCGCAGCGCAGTTCATTTGCTCCCCCCCCGGCCGCGCAGGAACGCTCGGGGTAACGCGCTCCTGGCTGGCCAGCAGGAGAGAGACACCGAATGCGCTCTCAGAAGCTGTTGTCTTTCCGGGCTTGAGGACGGCGTTTTCGCTGGTCGGGCATGGGGTCGATGATCCTGTGGGAGTGGTGGTCTGTCGTGTCACCGCTGCTGTGGAGGTCATGGATGCCGTCGGTCGTGGGGCTGCTGGAACAGCGCGAGCTCGTCGCTCGCCGTCGCGTGGACGAGCTGCGGGAGGAAGCCGACCGCATCCAGGCTGAACTGACCGTGGCCGAGCGGGACTGGAAGGAATGGGCCATCGCTCGCTCGCGGGTGGGCGAGGTGCTTGCCCCGGCGGACGAGACCGAGCATGGCCACGACCAGGCCGACCGGACAGCACCGACCGCAGACGGGCAGGCCAAGGAGGCATCGCCATCCCCGGAAGCGGCGAAGACGAAGTCGCAGGTGCCGGTGTGGCGTGAAGGGCTTGCGTGGTCGGCGTTGTCGGCGGACTACCAGCGCATCCTCACAGCCCTCGCGGACCGGGCCCGGCTCGGGCAGGGGCCGATGACCTGCCAGGAGATGGCTGCTTTGTTCGGCATGGACGTGGTTCCGGCACGGGTGGAGGCGCTGAGGTCGAAGGCGAAACGCCTGGTCGCGCGCGGCTGGCTGGCCGAGCCGGCACCGGGCCGGTTCACGCCCGCCCCCGGGGTGATCGGGCCAGGCGGCGGGTCATGAGCAGGGTCATCGACCAGTAGATCATCGCCTCGGCGCTGGTGGTGCGGCGTTCGAAGTCGCGCGTCAGGCGGCGACTTCGCATCAGGTGGGCGAAGAGACGCTCGACGATCCACCGCTTGGGCAGCACCACGAAGCCACGCATGTCGTCGCTGCGCTTGACGATCGCCAGGACCAGGGCGAACGCGGCCAGGCAGTGCTCGACGAGGCTGCCGGTGTAGCCGCCGTCGGCCCAGACGAGAGCCAGACGAAGGTGCGCATCGGCGACTTGGTGCAGCAGCACCTGGGCGGCGGTGCGGTCGCCGACATCCGCGGCGGTGACCATGACGCCGAGCAGCAGGCCGAGAGTGTCGACCACGACGTGCCGCTTGCGCCCGTTGATGTTCTTGCCACCGTCGAAGCCGCGACTGTCGGCGCCGACGACGGCGTCCGCCTTGACCGACTGCGAGTCGATCACGCCCGCCGTCGGCTCCGCGTCCCGGCCCAGCCGCTCGCGGACCCGGGCGCGCAGCCGGTCATGGAACTCCTTGATCAGGGCGTGGTCGCGCCAGCGGCGGAAGAAGGCATACACCCGGTCCCACGGCGGGAAGTCGGCCGGCATCGCACGCCACTTGATCCCGTTGTCCACGAGATACCGGACCGCGTCCAGCAGCGCGCGGTGGCAATACCCTTCCGGTCGGCCGCCCCGCCCGCGCATCCAGCCCGGCACCGGCAGCAGCGGCCGGACCTCAGCCCACTCCCCGTCCGTCATGTCCGACGGGTACCGGCGCTGCCGCCCGGGCCGGTCAACCGCGTTGCCGTACACGTGCGCGAGGCAATCACACGATGGAGCGGCCGAGTTGGACTGCCCCGCCATCGACACGGAAGACTGCGGCACCGGGGCCTCCTGCTGCTCTCTGGATTCGACACCCACGAGCTGTTCAGGAGGTCCCTTCCTCATGCCCTCGCCACGGCAGGATCACCCGACCGGGAACCCACGTTCGACTGCCACCGCTCAAGATCGAAAAGACAACAGCTTCTCAGCTTGGGAAGCTCAGGTGTTCTGCAAGCGGTGACTGCTCTGACCTGCGACGGAACTTGAACCGCGTCCGAGCGGTTGCGGACTTGTTCCCCGCTGTTCCCCGTGGTTCTCCGCGAGATCTGGCACGCATCTGGCACGTCCGGCCGGTGCCTTGCCAGCATCTGGCCTGCTGCGCGAATCCCACTCGTACGCCCCTACGATGCGGGTCATGGGGACGTCTGATTCCACACCACTCATCCGCGCCTGCTGGCTCTCATGGCTCGCGGTCGCGACCGTCGATCAAGCGGAGTTGGTCAAGACCCTTGGCTTGATGGATGCGCGGGAGACCACCTGGGCCGATGGCGTGGAACTCATCGACGAGGTGGCACACGAGGAGGAGGAGCCGTTCTCCACAGTCGTCGTTACCCCGCCCATGCAGGGGTGGACCCTGGTCGTCGGACCGTACTTCGGCCTGTCCTATCCAGAGCAGACAGTGCACGTCACTGACCTGTGCCGAAAATTGAGCGCGTACTTCGGCAAAGCCCAGCTCTTCTTCCACAGCGAGCAGAACGACGGGGAGGCGTGGCTGATCGCCGAACACGGACAGATCCTCAGACGTTGGATCAGTGAGTACCCGGAGCTCGCCCTGGGTGAGCCGTTCGGAGTCGAGCGACGACTCCTCGACGCCTACGGCATCACGGGCAAGCCCGAGGATCTCGCCCCTGACAGCGACCTGGCCGGCGACTGGGCGGCGACCTGGGGGGATTGCTGGGCGACGACGGTCGCAGAGGAAAACAGCGTCGACCCCACGAAAGCCGCCGCCGATGTGGGCTCGATCAGCGGCATGCTGGTGGCAGCTGCTCCACCTTTCGAGTAAGCGCACGGCTTGCCCGCGGAACGACCACCGTCTCACACACGGCTCCGGAGGCCCCTTGGGTCCTGGGCAACGCGGCAGGGCACGGCCCTGCACGTGGGAGATCAGGTGGGACGAGTCCACGGATAGTCCACGGCTGTCGGAACACCACACGGGAAGCTCCCCCACACATCAACCCCTCGAGCTACCCATCACACTGTGGTCCCTGCCTCCCGGAGCCGAAGGCCCCGCCAGCGGCATGATGGCATCATGGCGAACCAAACCGCTGGCGAGTGGCTCGAAGTACAGAGTGCAGCACTCAAGTACATCACTGAAAACCGCAAGAAAATTGCCGCACAGGCAGAGGCCCGCTGCCCTCACGATGGACGTTTGCTTGCTGCGATCTACCCCGTAGGGGGGAAATTTTGGGAATGGCGAGTGGGGGAGCACCTGACGCGTGAGCAAGTGGTCAGGGAGCGTCTCGCCATGGCGGCGATGGAGTACGAGGCTCTAGTTGAAAGCGGCACCCACCGTGAAGAGGCCTGGGAGGGGACTCTGGGGTTGGCCAGCGCCCACAGCCTAGGGGATCGCGTGCCTACCTCACCCCCGAAGGTCACGGGACCATGCGCAGTTTCACCAAGGGAACACGACCCAGCCGACCTGGCGAGACTACGTGACGACCTCCCGAGAGGGGACTTCGCGAGCTGCGTCAAATGTCGGCGCACCTTCATGATCCAGACTCCGGTGATGATCTACGCCGCTGGATACGGCCTCATGAAGGGCACCAGAAAGCCGATCATCGTCCATCCTGGCCGGGTGAATCCCGTTCGTCCCGGTGACCGTGTTCCTGAGGGCATCCAGGTGTACGGGTTTGAACCTCCCTGGTATCCATCACCCTGGCGGATCATCGGTCTCCCGGACGAGTAGCTCATGTACCCTGGCTCCGACAATCTCAGATTCGCGCGTACGTGGCTCGTCGAACCTGTCCGTGATGTAGCGCACCCGGACCGCACCCGGAAGGGGTCGGTTTCGCGTGCCCACAGTAGCGTTTGTGGCGACTGCACTAGCTGGCGGAGTTGTTGTCGGGATCTTGGTTTTGGTCTACGCGACCGTTAGACGGATTACTCCCGAATCATTCAAGATCAGCGCCACCATTGCCCGGTGTGCCTCGTTCTCGGCCGAGATCAAGGCGGCTAGAGGTTCACGTCGTTGAGCTATGTGGCCGGTCGGCCGGGGCGGGACCGGCCCGGAGAGGCCGCAAGCACGGCCCGGCCGACGGGCCCGCCCGCGTAGCAGGCGGCTTGACGGCCGGGGCCAGCACGCGGGAGTTGAGACGCGGTCGGGGCACAGCAGTCCCCGGGCCGCGCTGATCTACCAGCACATGACCAGCGACCGTGACCGGGCCATCGCCGACCGGCTCGGAGCCATGATCCGCGACGGCGGGGGAGAGGCCTCCGGCGAGGGGATGTGGACTCTGCGTGGACTCTAGTGGCGCGCATGTGGACGGCCCCAAACACGACGAAGGGCCAGCCTGGGAGGTGCCCCCTCCTGAGCTGGCCCTTCCTGCAGTGGCCCCGGCAGGATTCGAACCTGCGACACCCGCTTTAGGAGTTCGATCCGAGCCCGGCGTTGTGGGGACTCGCCTCGCGCACTGGCGCCGTACGTGGTCGCCCGTTGTCGCCGCCGTCCGTGCTCGTTGATGTCAACGTTGGATGTCAGCGGAACAGTTGCGGGACCGGGCAGACCTCCAACGGTTCGTCCGGCCGGTCTGCCCAGCTCCACCAGACGTGCCGATCGGTACACCGCCACAGTGCCCGGCAGGCCCGCCGGCCATCGTCCTCCCGTTTGACGAGGACAAGACCGCCGGACTTCATGGGCTGGCTGCACTCGGGACAGGTCGGGGCCTCGTCGGTCATGCGGGGCACCCTAACGGAGCGACCGCTTCGTCCCGAAGCAACTAGGGCGGACGTTCGATCTTGGGCCGCTGCGCCCCTTACCTGCGCCGATAGTCCATAGCCGTCCGTGCTCGTCCGCCGTTGTCCGTGGGCGTTGTCACGCAGTTAAACACTCAGCACCTGCCGTCCGGTGATGTTCGGTGCCGCTACACCATCGACGACTCTTCACGCGCTCCCATCCCCTTCGCCGCTGGCGGAGCGATCGGTATCGCCCGTAGTGCCAGGTGGTCTCCCTCCCCGGTTGAACCGAGCTGCGCGCCATGCCGCCAGCGCGCTGATCAAGTTGGCGACGGCCGTCACTAGACCGGTGGCGACAGTAAGGATCACGACCGCGGCAGTCATGACTGTGCGCTGGCAGGGACGGACGGCGTCGCGCCTGAGATGAGCGGTGCCGTCACCGCGCCATCGTGCCGGGCCGAGTACAGGACTGCCACATCCAACAGTGCGGATGCGGCGCGCTCAGCAGACGGGAGACCGGAAGGCTGCCGGTGATCTCTGGCAGGACACGCGCGGCCTGGTCTTCACCACGAAGTGCGGCACGCCGATCGAGCCGGGGAACCTCACCCGCATGTTCGCCCTGCGGGCCCGCCGCGCCGGCCTCCGCGTGATCCCGCTCCGGAACACCCGGCACACGTGCAGCTCGCTGCTCGTCGCCCTGAAAGTGCACCCGAAGGTGGCTCAGCGCATCCTTCGACACTCGCAGATCGCCATGACGATGGAGGTCTACGCGGAAGCGAGCGAGGAGCAGGTGCGTGCCGCCCTCGGCAAGCTGTCCGCAGCGATGGGCGGCGGCGAACCGGGCTGACATCAACGCCTGACATCAACCGTTGCTGTACTTCGCTGCTGTACAGCACGACAAAGCCCCCTCCGGGATGATCCCGAGGGGGCTTTGACCTGTGTGCACTCGGCAGGATTCGAACCTGCAACCTTCTGATCCGTAGTCAGATGCTCTATCCGTTAAGCTACGAGTGCTTGTTCTGTTTTCTCACCGATCCCGATCCTTTCGGCCCGCTCTCGGCGACAGGAAGAACATTACATGACTGCCGTCGCCATGTGAAATCCGTTTGCCGCAGCCCTTGTGACCTGCGAAAACACCTCAGTGGGCGCCCTGGGGAACGACGAAGCCCCGGTCGCGGGGACCGGGGCTTCGGTGATCAAGCGCGGAGGCGGAGGGATTTGAACCCTCGATGGGCTTTAAGGCCCAAACCGCATTAGCAGTGTGTTGCCCCTCGTATGGCGGTGACGGGCCCCGACGTCCGGAGACGTTCCGCCGCAGGTCACAACACCTTTTCCGTCTGGCGTGGTTGATCCTCGACGGAACACGTACGGGCCACTTGGTGCCAGCGCCGTGCCATCAGGATTACGGCGCGCACCACGCCCCGGACGTGCTACTTCTCCGCCGACCTGACCGGCTCCACGGGCCAGCGCGCCGACGCGGCCCGCTGCAACCGGGACACGATCTCGGCCCGGTCCGACGGGATCACCCGCACCGACACCTCGACCGGCTGCTCCGTCTTCGCAGAGATCCCCGTGGTGGCCATCTCCAGCACGGGCATGGACGGGGAGATCTCCAGCAGCTTGGCCTCCTCACGCGTGGGCATCCGAGCGCGGGTCACCTCGCTCCACGACAGCGGCCCGTGCCCAGACTCCTCGATGCGGTCCAGGTAGCCGCCGGGCCCCGTGTCCGGTTCCCCGGCCTGCGGCGCTTCGGCGAGGGCGTCGGGGTGGATCCAGGTGTCGACGAGCTGGAACGGGGGCTCATCCACGGGGGAGGTGACGCGGCGCCGGCGCACCGTCTCGGATCCGACCTGGATACCGAGGGCCGCGGCTACGGCTGCGGGCGCCGGTTCCATGCTGGCGCGGGGGCGGCCGTGGGTCTGCCAGGGCTCTCCGGGGCTGCTGGCCGCCGGGAAGATGTAGCCGCGCTGCGGGTCGCGGGTGATCAGGGTTCCGCGCTGGATGCGTCGGCGCTCCCCGGGTTCGCGTACGACGATGCCAAGCCGCTTCACGGCGCGCACCAAGCCCTCGGATTGCAGCATCTCCAGGGCGGCCCGGACGGTGGCTTGACTGGCGCTGTAGGTCGCCATGATCTCGGCGTAGCCGGGAAGTGTGCTGCCCGGCGGATACTCGCCTTCCTCGATGCGTCGCCGCAGTTCAGAGGCGAGCTCTTCGTATTTGGTTGCCATGCCACCACCTTATCTCGTGCTGAACAGTATCGATACTGTTGACTCTAGTCGTGATGTTCGACATACTCAATGTATCGCTACTGCTCGCCAAGAGCAGGGCGGCCCCGTTCCGGCGCTACCAACACCAGAACGGGGCCTACGGACCACCTGAGATCACCAGGAGACCCGCGTGTTGCACCTTCTCACATCTCCTCGTACGACCCGCACCGTCCGCAGCTTGATCGGCACCGTCGCCGACGCCGTCCGTAGCGTCGTCGCCCCGGCCGCGCTCGTCGCCGACCAGGCCGAGCCCGTCCCCGCCGCCGACCCGGCCGACGTCTACAGCGCCGACGAGATGCCCGCCCTCGCGGACATCGAGCGCGCCGCCCTCAGCCTCGACCTCGCCAACGACAACGCCCGCCGCGCCGACCGCGCCAAGCGCGCCGCCCGCAAGGTCCTCGACCGCCTCCCGGCCGGCACGTACGGCACGTGGATCGTCGAGCGCGTCACCTCGTCCCGGCAGACCGCGGACTTGGACAAGATCCGCGCGATCTTCAAGGCGCACGGCCTCGGCCCGGTGCCGATGAAGACGAACGCCCCCTCGCTCAAGGTTCGTCGCGCCGAGATCGTCCCGGCCGACCCCACCACCGCCGTCGTCGCCGAGCTCGCCACCGTCTGAGGGGAACCGATCACCATGACGAACTCCGTCCGCCCCACCACCGGCAACACCCTCGGTCTCATGGCCACCCCCGCCTCGGCCTGCGTCGGGAACACCCGGCCCCGCGTCACCGTCGACCCGACATACCCCCGCGTCGACGCGCCCGCCGCCGACGACACCCGCATCACCTACCAGGCCGGCGCCCTCTACATCGCCACCGCCGCGTACGACGAAGCCCTCGCCACCAAGAACCCGGCCAAGACGCTCGACGACATCGCCGACGCCCTCCCCGAGGTCATGCCCCAGGTGTTCACCACCCTGGGCACCGACGAGGAGCTGGCCGCCGCGCTGCTGCCCGAGATCAAGAACCTGGTGTGGGCGTTCAACGCGATCGAGTACGCCCGCGCCGAGGCCGCCGACCACGGCTGCGGCTACCTGTTCGACTACCTCGCCGAGCAGCTGAAGAACGGCGCCGACCCGCACGCCATCCGCCGGGACGCCCTCGACGCCCCCGCCCGGCTCCGTGCCCTCGCCGAGCAGGCCGGAGGAGACCAGTGACCAGCCGCAACCCTGCGGCCGAGCAGACCCCCGCCACCACGGCGGGGGCCCTGCCCGGCCCCACCAGCAACCCGGGTGACGCCCGCGAACTGCGCCAGCTCCTGGAGGTCGTCCTCGACGCCGTCACCCTCCCCCACAACACCCCCGACTACGAGCGGCGGATCCTCGACCGCGCCCTGTGGGTGCGCGCCACCCTCAAGGGCGCCCTGGAGGAGGACCCGGCGGACATCGGATGGAACGCCGACTGGCTCCGCGGAAAGCTCGCCGCCGAGGACACCGACGCCGCTGCCCGCGCCGAGCGGGGTGAGACCCGATGAAGCGCCGCGAGACCCGAGCCGACGACAACGCCCGCACCATCCGCCTGCTGGACGCCACCGACCGGGCGTTCGAGTCGGAGCCCGCCGACGGCCTGGCCCTGGAGTTCGAGGCCGTCGTCATGGAGGGCTTACTGACCGACCGGGCCGTCCCGACCTATCCGCCCGCCGGCCACACCTACCCCCGCCGGGGAGGTGACCGGTGGTGACCGAGCCCCGAACGATCACCCTGTCCACCGCCGACCACGGCCCGGTCACGCTCGACGAGCCGGCCTGGTGCATGGGCCACGCCCACCACGACCCGACCACCGAACGCGTCGACCTCCTCCACAGCAGCCCCGACATCGAGCTCAGCTTCTGGTACGTCACGCTGCTGTCCGCCTGCCTGGTCCAGTCGCCGTACGCCAGCGACACCGCGCCCGGTCTCGGCGGCCGCACCCCAGGGGTGTCGGTCCACCCGCTCGGCCTCACCCTCGACGCCACGCAGGTGTACGACCTGGCGGCCCGCCTCGACACGTTCGCCGACCGGCTGCGCGACCTCGCCGACCAGCTGACCGGAGTCCTCGACGGGGGTGAGCCCCGGTGACGGACGCCGAACGCGAGGCCCTGCACCGCAAGCTCGCCGAGGTCAACCGCCGCTCCCGTGAGGGGTCTGGCCGGTGAGCGCCCGCTATCCCGTACGCCGCCCGACCGAGCAGGCCGCTCTCCGCGCGGTCGCCCGGTCGGCCCGGCCCCTCCCGCCTGTCCCGAGCCTGATGGCCGCCCTGGTCGCCGCCGTCGACCGCGACGACCGAGAAGGCATGTGCCTCGCCTCGCACCGTGTGGTGCGCGCCGCCGGCCTCGACCTCAGCCACACCAAGACCACCACCGACCGCCACTGACCCCCGGAAGGGACCCATCGTGAAGAAACCCACCGCGATCCAGGCCGTGATCCTCGCCTCGACCGCCGGCGTCGCCGCCCGCCTCGGCCACCAGCTGATCACCCACAACGTGAGCGTCATGGCCACCATCTCAGCCGTCCTGGCGGTGCTGTCCACCGGACTGTTCACCGCCTCCCGGCTGGCCTACGCCGGCCGCACCGTCTCCTACGCCTGCCCCGTCAAGGGCTGCGCCGTGAGCATCACCGCCCGCGGCGCCAGCGCCGCCCAGCATGAGCGGCTGCGCGCCCTGGCCACCGACCACAGCAAGCACTCCAGCGCCGCCTGACGCCTGCCTCTCCCTCCCGTACGGACGCTCCGGACGGGAGGGAGCGCGGGGAGTCGTCAGTCCGCCTCCACCCATCGACACGCACCTGGAGTCCACGAATGAAGCTCGCCACCCTGCCCCGTGCTGCGGCTCCGGTCGCGCCCGTTCCGGGAGCACCGACCGTCGCTTCGGACACGGCGGCTCCCGCTTCGGCTCCGCCCCATTCCACTCCGGACACGGCCGACACCGCCCCGGCTGCGGGCGGCCCGCCGTCGGAGAAGGCGGCCCGCCGCTCCGAACGCGCCCTGACGGCCGTGTCTTCGGTCGGCGGCGTGATCCTCGCCGGCATCGGCTTCACCGGCTCCTACGACACCCTCAAGGGGCTCGCCTTCAAGCACGGGTTCGGGCAGTTCTCCTACGCGTTCCCCATCGGCGTGGACGCCGGGATCGTCGTCCTGTACGCCCTCGACCTGTACCTGATCCGCCGTCACACCCCGTGGCCGATGCTGCGGACGCTGGCCCACCTGCTCACCGCAGCCACCATCGTCTTCAACGCGGCCGCGGCGCCCGGCCCGGTGTCCGCCGACCCGGTCGGCACGGCGATGCACGCGGTCATCCCGCTGATGTTCGTCGCCGCCGTGGAGGCCGCCCGCAGGCTCGTCGTCAGGGCTGCTGACATCGCGATCGGGGCTGAGAGTCAGACCATTCCCGCCGTCCGGTGGGCACTCGCCCCGGCCGCGACGACCGCCCTGTGGCGGCGCATGAAGCTGTGGGACAAGGCCTCCTACCAGGAAACCGTCCGGATCGAGCAGGAGCGGACCGTGTATGCGGCGATGCTCCAACGCAAGTACGGGCGGGGCTGGAAGCGTCGGGCCCAGGCGGATGAGCTGCTGCCCCTGACGATGGCCCGCTACGGCCTGACAGTTGACGAAGCCCTCGCCCTGCCCCGCCAGGCGAAGGAAGCCGAGCAGCTGCGCGCCGAGGAGAACGAACGCCTGGAACTGGAGGCGCAGCAGCGCGCCGAGCGTCGCGCCGCCGAGGCCCGCATCCACCGCATCCGCACGCAGGGTGACATCCGGGCCGCCGAGCACGAGACGCAGGCGTCCGTGGACGCGGCCGCGGCAGCCGCCAACGCCACCCGCACCGAGGCCGAACTGGCCGCCGAGGCGCAGGCCCGGATCGCTGAGCAGACTGCTCGTGCGATCGAGTCGGCGGAGGCCGCCGAAGCGAACAAGCGTGCTGCCGAAGCCGAGCAGGACGCTGCCGAAGCGCTTGCCGCCGCTGCCGAAGTGAAACGGCACGCTGCCGAAGTCGAGGCCGCCGTCGCCGAAGCGGCCGACCGCAACGCCGCCGCCGATGCCCGCCGGGCCATCTCCGAGCGGCAGATGGCCGAAGCCGAACAGGGCGCCGCCGAAGCGAAGAAGCGTGCAGCCGAAGCGCGGGCCCGTGCCGCCGAAGCCGAGCTCCGCGCGGTCGAAGCCGAGGACGCCGCACGCCTGTCGGGCCGGGAGCGGGCCGTCCGCAAGGTCGCCCGCATGGCCCTGACCCAAACCGCCGGCCACGCCGACCAGCTGCCGCTCGCCGCCATCACCGAAGCGTTCGGAGTGTCCGAGTCGACGGCCTCGGAGTACCGCAAGGACGCCGCCGCGCTCATCGCCTCCGGCTACCGCATCCACTGATTAGAGAGGGGACCGCCGTGTACGGCGCCCGCCGCACCGCCCTGATCGACCGGGTCGTCAGGTTCACCGAGGGCATCGCCCGCACCGGTCGCCTGTTCGCCCGTCTCGCCGCCAGTCAGACCGACTGGTCCCCGACCGGCCTGTACGCCGCCGCCGCCACCGCCCGGTTCATGGCCGCTCACGAGCTGATCGACCGGGCCGAGGCCCAGGCCGACGGCCCCGACGTGGACCTGGTCCAGGTCCGCACCCCGCTGTGGTTCGGCTCCACCACCCTGCATGAGGAGAACTGACGATGACTTCCCCCACCAACGGTCAGACGCCGTACAACTGGGCCACCGACAAGGGCTTCAGCCCGAAGGCCCCACGGCAGAACGCCCAGCCCTCGGCCCCCCGCGTGCAGAAGCAGCGGACCGTGAACGTCAACTTCGGCGGCAACGACGGTGGCGGCCGGAACAACGGCGACGGGAACAGCACAGGCCAGCCGCCTGCTGCCGCGCCCAGCAACCACCAGGGCGACGGCATGATCTCGGCTATCGAGCGGATCGAGTTCCGCGGGGCGAAGGACATCCTGGCCTGCGCCAAGGCCGTCAACCGCCTCGGCCGGGAGCTGCACTTCATCCTCTCCATGCGCGCCGAGGAGATCCAGGCCGTCCTGTCCACCCACAAGGGCACCTGGTACGTGTTCGGCGCGGACGTCCGCATCAAGGCCCGCCTGGTCGCCATGCACCTGAAGGTGTCCGCCGAGGCGGCCAAGGCCCTCGGGGTCGGCGCGCTGAAGATGGCGCACGCCTTTGACCGGCACTTCGTCAAGCCCGAGCAGGAAGCCAAGCGGAAGAAGAACGGCCAGCAGGGCCGCCGCGAGTTCAACATGGGAGACGTGTGATGGCCCGCGTGACGACCACCACCAACGGCACGAAGCAGCAGCTCAACACGGCCCTGGTTCCGCTCACCGTGGGCAAGGGCATCGTCGGCCAGATCGCCAGCCACCTGGCGGGCAAGGCCGCACCGTACGCCGCACCGTGGGCCGGCGCCTACACCCTGCCCCCGCTCGCCGGGTTCGCCACGAACCAGATGTGGGGCGACACCGCCCTGGAGGCCGGCCTGGCGTCCGGCGCCCTCGGTATCGGGGCCGTTGTCCTCAGCGCGGTGACCTGGCATGCGGCGGGCGGCAACAACAAGTTCCGCAAGTTCCGCCGCGTCCAGGCCACTGCCTCGGTCGCGGCCGGTATGGGATGGCTGACCTGCGCGACCGCCGCCGGGCCGTTCGGCCACCCGATGGTCGACGCCTGGCTCCTCGGTGGCGGGGTGTTCGCCGCGTCGTGGAACCTGCGCCAGCTGATGCGTAACGCCCACGACGAGACCGAGCAGGTTGAGGACAAGGGCGGCTTCGCGAAGATCGCCGAGGCGATCGGGCTGGAGAAACTCAAGGTCAAGGCAGCCAAGGGCAACGGCAAGGGCATGGTCAAGGTCCCCGTGGAGCTGGCCGCCGGGCAGACCGTGGAGGACGTCCAGGCAGCCATGCCAAAGCTGACCACGGCGCTGCACGTGCCCCCGTCCGGCGCCACCGTGAAGGGCGACCCGGACAACGCCGCCCGCGCGGAGATGTCCATCCGCGTCGCTGACCTGCTCAAAGACGGCGTGCAGTTCATCCCGCCCATCCGCCTAGGCATGCTGCCCAACGACCAGATCCCGCTCGGCCTGTACGCGGACGGCGACGAGTTCATCATCAACCCGTTCGACGCGCCGATCCTTCAGCATCTGCTGGTCATGGGCGTCACGGGCGCGGGCAAGTCGGAGTTCGCCCGCGGGCTGCTCGCCCACTTCATGACCCGCCGCAAGGTGTCCGTGATGCTCATCGACTGCTCGAAGGGACGGCAGTCCGTCGGCCACATCAAGCACGGCCTGGACGTGTTCATCAGCGAACCTCGGGAGGCGAAGCAGCTGCTCAAGGCGCTGCCCGCCGCCATCAAGGCCCGCGGTGACGTCCTCGCCGACGAGGGCCTGGACCAGTGGGAGCCGAGGTCCCGGCTCAACGCGGTCGTGCTGTGGGTCGAGGAGGCCGCAGACCTGGCCGACTTCGGGGAGCTGGACAACATCGCCCGCGCTGCCCGCTCGGTGGGAATCTGGCTGGTCATCAGCCTCCAGCGCGCGACGTGGACGAACGTGTCCACCGACGTCCGCGCCAACCTCCAGGCGTTCGCCTGCTTCGGCGTGGACGAAGCCTCCGACGCCGGGTTCGGCATGCCCGACAGCGTCACCGACGCCGGCGCCATCCCGGCTTGGGGCAGCTCCCGCCCCGGCTACGCGTTCGCCGGCGGCATGGGCATCCCCGAGGACCGCTGGACGATGGAGTGGCGCTCGGGCCTGACCGAACGGGAGTACCTGTCCGCGCTGGTCACGGCCGGTACGCCGCACCGCGACCCGCTGGACGACACCACCGCCAACGCGCTCGGCCTGGTGTACGCAAACCGCCAGCACCGCGGCACGAACCGCATGAACACCGACGTCAGCGAACTCCCGCCGATCGCCCGCCCCCGCCGGGAGCTCCCCGAGGCGGGCCCCGTCGCCGAACTCACCACCGAGGAGGA
The DNA here is from genome assembly GCF_055572155.1 of Streptomyces sp. NPDC030814. NCBI lineage: Bacteria > Bacillati > Actinomycetota > Actinomycetes > Kitasatosporales > Streptomycetaceae > Streptomyces > Streptomyces sp. NPDC030814. The sequence goes on along the minus strand of NZ_JBVIDX010000004.1, from coordinate 487,830 downwards.
AGCGGCCATGTCCATGGAGATCGAGGACGCATACGACGAGGTCATGGGGATGATCCCGGGCGACCCGGAGCCGGACGCCCCCTACGCCCACCTCGGCCTGGACGACGACATGCCCGAGGACACCGACGTGGAGATGGAGTTCGAGCATCGGGACAAGATGCCCACGCCGCAGGCCAGGCAGCTGCTCGCCGAGCAGATCCACCAGTGGGTCGAGGGCAACCAGCTGACGTTCGCCCCGGCTGAGCTGAGCACGGTCACCGTCGCGGCCGGCCGCTCGACGGCCTGGTTGCAGGGCGAGCTGAAGCGGCTCGTGAAGGCGGGATACCTGCGGCACGACCGGTATGGCGAGTACGACATCGTCCACTCCCCGCTGGAGCCGGTGCCCGCATAGCAGTCACCCGCCGTGACCGATTGAGAGTCACGGGCCCGGCCTGAATCTGAGACTCAGGCCGGGCCGGGGCCTAAAGAAGAGTCAGCTGATTCCACCCCTGAGACCGGGTCTGACACCTCTGTGACTGTCAGACCCCACCCCACCCTGATAGCTACCGTGAGTGAGGGAACGACCGTCATGAACCAGCTGCCCGACCCGCAGCAGCCCACCGCCGGAGCGGCCGGGCAGCCAGCCCTCGACGACCAGGCCCGCCAGTTCCTCGCCGCCGTCGAGGACGCCATGCGCACCCCCACGTCGTACCGCGACGAGACGCCTGTGCCCCCGATCGGCACCGCTCTGCCGGTCCCCCAGCCCGGACGGCCCCCGATGAGCCAGAAGGCCACCGACGCCAGCGCGCTCATGCTGTCCGCCGGCGTCGCCTCCCTGCCGCTCGGCGCGGCCGTGACCGGCGTCCTGTGGGCCTCGGGTACCGCCGACCCGGCGGTGGTCGGGATGATCTGCGGGGCACCGGCGGCGCTCATCCTGGCGCTGAGCCGCCTGGTCCGCGGGGTGAAGCAGGCCGCCCCGGACGTGCACCACCACCACTACAACGGCGACGTCCACCAGGACCACCGCACGTACACCACCGAGACCCGCGGCATGTGGGCCAGCACCCGCAACCAGCTGCCCAAGTAGCCCCAGGAACGCCGACAGGGCCCCGCCTTCCCCGCGATGGGGAGGACGGGGCCCTTTTCGTATGCCCGGCCCGGCTGCTCCGCCTGGGGGTGGACTAGCAGCCGGACCGGGAGCTTAGGCACTCGGGGTGTGCGTAGACCCTGACGCTCAAGTCGTGGGCGCCCCAGTAGCCGCGCGCCACCCCCGCAGGCACCGCCTCCTCGCCGAGCAGGAGGAAGCACCACACACAGTGCGTGCCCTCCCGCACCCGCCGCGACAGACGCCACACCGTCGGCACCACGCCCGCGCTCACAGCTGCTGGTCCGCGAACGGCACCAGGTGGTGCAGCTCCCGGCACGGCCCGCACGCGAACGCCCCACCACCCGGGCCCGAACCCTGCTCGTGCGCGGTGATCAGCCGGAGCCCGGCGGCGTGCCCCTCATGCCAACTGCACCAGCCGTACGCGACCGGTGCGGGCCTGTCCTCGGCGGGCGTAGGTGTGCGAGTCTCACTCATGACGGTGCTCCCTCGAAGCGTCGTCCACGCCCCCGGCCGGTGACACGGCGCGGGGGCTTTCTCGTCTCCGCAGCGTAGACCTACTTGGTACGTCTTGGTACGTCCTCGGACGGGCTAGGCAGATCTATGCCCGCCTCAGTGGTCCTCCTACGGTCGAAGCATGATCCACCTCGACCGGGACGCCATGACGCCGCTGTACGTACAGCTCGCGAACGTGCTGCGCGAACGCATCCGGTCCGGCGAAATCCCGGTCGGCCGGCGCCTGCCCTCGCAGTCCGAGCTGGAGGAAGAGACGGGCGGAACAGTGTCGCGGCGCACCATCAAGAGCGCGCTGGAGCTGTTGGCCGCCGAGGGCCTGGTGCAGGGCGTACAGGGCAAGGGCGTCTTCGTGATCGCACTGCCCGCACCCGTCGAGGAGTAGCGGGCCTGGTCGCCGAGGGCCCGCCCCGTACGGGCGAGGCCTGGAAGGGTCCGCATTGGTGCGGACCCCTGGCGGTGACCAGCGGCCAGGCCGTCACACGACAGGGTCACAACCCGGACACACACCCCCCACACGGCCCTCGTACGCCAGATGATGCGGGTCTCCACCACGCACGTCCTTGGGGGGACCATGCGCCACACCACCCTGCCCGCTGCCGCACTACTCCTCGCCGCGCTCACCGCCTGCTCGGACGACCCCAGCAAGCCCACCGTGTCGAAGGCAACCGACACCCCATCCGCCACCACCACCAGCAGCACACCAAGCCCGTCACCGTCCCCGAGCGAGGACACGTTCAAGCTCGGGGACACCGCCAACATCAGCGCACCCTCGGAAGGCTTCGTGTTCTCGGCGGTCGCGCTCACCTACAAAGACACCGGGATCGTCGGGATCCCAGAGACCCTGCCCGAAGGGCACAAGTTTGCCGCCGCGGAAGTGAAGGTGTGCAACAAGGGCGACGAGACGTTCCCGGTCAGCCCGTTCGCGTGGTCACTGGCCTACGAGGACGGGGCGCGGGTGGACGCGACACACATCAGCGGCGGCGACTTCCCTCGGCCGCTTTATCCGCTGGAGGCGAAGGTCAAGGGCGGGGACTGCGTGCGTGGGCACATCCTGTTTGAGGCGCCGAAGGAGGGCCGGGCCGAACGCGTGCTGTATTCGCCGTCCGGGGTGGACGACTCGGTGGAGTGGCAGATCGGCAAGTAAGCAGGGAGCCCCCGAGCGCGGCCGTGACAGGCCGGGCCGGGGGCTCCGCATCCCTAGAGGAATCTTCGCGAGTCCCCGAGCACTACCTGAACGTCGCCACCCCGGGTGCGGATCGCCTTGCGCAGTTCCTCCAAGAGGAATGCGCTGTACTGCGAGCTGTTGCCCGCATGGATCTCCAGCACGACCTTCGGGACCTCAGCCCTGCCGGTCCCGGCCGCACGACGCGGTGCAGCCGCAGGCGCGTCCAGCATCGACGCCCACGCCATCTGCTTCGACTGCCCGGCCGGCCACACCGACGACCCGTAGGGCAGACGGACCAGCTCGGGCCCCTCCTCGCCGACGACCGTCAGCCCGCCGCCGATACCGCCCGCCGCCTTCTTCTTCACCTTCAGCGCGTCCGCGAGCCGGTCGAGAGACTTGACGAGCTTCTCCTGAGACTTGATCTGCGGCCCATACAGGTAGTCCGCCGTGGTCTTCCCCGCCGAACCGGCCGCCCCCGAGATCTGTGACTGAAGCCGGTTCAGCGTCTTGATCTCACTCGACCCGCCGCCCAGGATCGCCCCGGCTGTTTCCAGCCCTCCGCCCTCGATGCCGGCCTCGGCGACCTGCCTGAGCAGGGTCTTGGACAGGCCGCGCTTCCGCAGGTCCTTCAACGCCTTCGAGAACGCGGTCGCCTTGTCGCGGCTGCCGATCATCTGCGACATGAGGGTGTTGATGGTGACCTGGCCGTCGCTCGCATCCGCCGCACGGGTGATGTTCGACGCGGACAGGACACCGCCCTTGACGCTGCCCGACAGTTGCGACGCCGCCGACCTGAGGTCGCCGAGCTTGTCCTTGGCCTTGTCCAGCGCAGCAGTGGTCTGCTTCAGCGCGGACGCCATCTTGATGTGGCCGCGGCTGATCGAGTCCATGAGCCTGAGCAGGTTCCGCTCCGTGTTGCCGGACGTCGCGTCCCGGATCTCGTCGCGGGCCCCGCGCGCGGCACTGCGGGCGGCCCTGCCGATGGTGCCGCCCTTCGCCATCCGGGGTGTCTCGACAACGCCGGCGTTCAGCATCTGCATGAACTTCTCGCCGTACTTCTGTACGGCTGCGGCCCGCATGACGAACTCGCCGTTGGACAGCCAGGGGGCGAACACGTCGTCGGAGGTGCCGGTGCCCGGTCCCTCCACGAGGCCGCCGTCGGCATAGCCGCGCTTGAACGATCGGCCCGTGTAGAGGCCCCCCGTCGCGCCAGTGATGTCGTGCTGCGACCTGCCCGTCAGGTACTTCTTCTGGTACTCGGTGATGTACCGGACGGTGTGCTTGGTGAAGGTGTAGGCCGTCTTCCCGTTGAGGTTGTTCAACGCGGTCGACACGGCGCCGATCGAGCCGATTGCCTGGCCGTTGGCGGTGGTGACCTTCGTCTTCCCGTCCGGAAGCTGCTCGGTCTTGTAGCCCACCGCTTCCAGCGCGGCGATCGCCGCCGCATTGAGGGTGTCGACCTTCACAGACTTACTGTCGGGCGTAGCCCGGATCGCGGCACGCACCGTCTCCAGGCCCGTGATCGCCTCGTCCTTCTCGGCCTTGATGAAGGTCGTGATGTCCTTCGGGATACCGAGGAGTTCGTTGACGTACTCCTTCGCCTTCTTCTTGTTCCCGTCGAACGCATCGGTAGCGAGCCGCATCATCGTCTCGCGCAGGCCCTCAGACTCCTTCGAGAGCGACGCGATCGAGTCACCGGCCGCGACACCGGAGGCGATCAGCTCGTCGTGCGCCTTCGCCGCCCCAGACATCGCATCCCGGTTCGCCTGGCCAGCCCTCGTGTCCTCGTTGAGAGTGTTCCCGTGCTCCTTGAAGCTCTCGGTGAGGTCATCAAGGGACCGCTCGAACTGGGTCTGTGCATCGTGGGCGCTGCGATTGACTTCGTTCAGGGCGAGGATGCTGGCACGGAGGCCGTCGGCTGCGGTCTTCTGCGCTTCGAGTTTCGCCGACGTCTTCAGGGCCGCCTCGCCGAAAATGCCCATCGACTCGGCGGCAAGCTCACGCTCGAACTTCGCGTCGGCCAGCGCCGAGTGGTAGCCGTCCAGACGCTCCTTGACGTTGCCGAGACTCTTGCCCTGCTTGTCGGCCTCGTCGCTTAGCTTCTTCAGCGCAGCCTTCGCGATGTCCGCGTTCCCCGACTTGACCAGGTTGGCCAAGGAGTCGTCGAACGCGTCGATCTTCTCCTTGTCCTCCTCCAACTCGCCCTTGCCGAACAGGCCGAACCCGGTCGACAGGTCGTCCATGAACGTCAGGAACTTGTTGTCGGTGAACGTGTCGAACGCCGACGTCAGCTCACCCAGGTCCTCACCGAAGACCCGCGCCGCCTCACCGCTGACCTTGCCGGTACGGCCCAGCTCGCGCACGGAGGCGGTCATCTTGTCGATGCTCGGTGGGGCGTCCTCCCCAAGGTCGGACAGGGTCTTCACGGCGAGGCCGACTGCGATCACACCGGCCGCCACGACGGACGCCTTCGCCGCTGTACCCAAACTCAAGAAGGCGGCCCGCAGGCCGGCGAGGCCACCGCCCGCCGCGGTGGCCGTCGCACCCAGCGCGCCGATCTGCGTCCGCGCCGTCGTCAGGATCCCGCCGATCGCTGCGGCACCGGCACCGGCCAGGGACACGGCCTTCAGCGCCACGGCGGTTTGGAGCATGACGGTGACCAGCTCGGGCGGGAACGACGCCACCAGCCCGGCTGCCGCGTTGACGAGGGTGAGCATGCCCGGCCCGGCCTGTGCTGCGCCCTGCGCCACGGTGAGGATCGCATCGCCGACGTTCGCGAGGGTGTCCTCCACCGCGGGCCCGTTCTTCGCCGCGAAGTCCATGAACACCTGGAGCGGCCCGGACGCCTGTCCTTCGGACAGGGCGCGGGAGAAGTGAATGATCCCGTCGACGGCTTCCTTCAACGACCGGTTCGCGAACGTCGCCAGCCGCTCCGACAGGGCATCGAAGCCCGGCGTAGCAACCGCGCCCCCGGCGATGGTGACGAGCCGGTCCAGTTCCGTCGACGCGCCCTTGACCATGGGGGTGAGCTTCGGGATCACCTGGCCGAGGACGGTGAAGCTCTTCTCGACCGGGGCCATGGTGAACTTCGCCGTCGAGTCGGAGAAGTCCCGGAAGACACCCTTCAGGGTGCCGAGCGCCACCGAGGCGCGAGCCGTCGCCTGCGGCATGGACGCGAGCTCGACCTGCACCGCACGCTGCGCCTCCGCGGCCTGCTTGCTGCCGCGGCCGTGCTGGGCGACGGCGTCGCTGTACTTCTTCTGTGCTTCGCCGGCTTCCTTCAGGCTGCTGACCTGCCCGGCCAGCGCGGCACCGAACGCACCCAGGGCGACACCAGCACCGGCGGTCTTCACCGCCACGCCGCCCGCCGTGACGGCCATCTTCGCCATGATCGGGACGGCGGCCGTCGCCAACGGTATGAGCGCACCCTTGACGCCGCCGATCGACCTCCCGAGCTGGCTCATCGACCGGGACATCGCGTTGCCCTCGGCGACGAACCGGCCCCGCATGTCCCGCAGCTGGCCCTGGGTATCGCGGAACGCGCGGATCGCGTCCCCGTTGTTGGCAGTGATAGTGATCGTTACCGCGTCAGCAGACATCGGACGCCCCCTCACCGCGCAACAGCGCGTACAGCTCGGCGTCGTCGACCGCCGTCCACGCATCGGGGTCAGTGAACCCGAGCCACCGCAGGAAGTCCCCGAAGTCGTCGACCGTCCACGGCATATCGGCCGCCGGACTGTTGACCAGCCGGGCGAACGCGCGCACGAACTTCCCGACCAGCGGATCACGGATCTGACCGGCGTCCGCGAGTTCCTTCACCCGCCGGTACTCAGCCGTGGTCACGCCGGGCAGGTGCACCGCGAACCCAGCCGCCGCCACCCGAGGATTCGGTGAGGCGGCCCACCGCTCGTCACGGATGAAGACTTGACCAGGGCGCGGCCTGCGAGGCTTGCCCGCCTTCCGCCGCCCCATCAGCCCCGCCTCCCCGCCGCAGGGCCCAGAGGCTCCAGAAGGGCCGCCAGGACCCCGCCAGGCGCCCCGTCGCGGGCAGCCTGCCCCGCCTCCTCGACGGCCGCACAACGCTGGAACGCCAGCCATATCGCGGCGCCGACACCGTCATCGTCCGGACCGCCCGCCCCGTACGCCTCGGCGTAGGGCGCGGTCACCGCTCGGCCGCCCTCAGCAGATCCTCACGAGCCGCCTGATCCGCAAGCCCAGACACCTGCCGCCACTGCGCCACCGGATGCCGCGGATCCCGTGCAGCCACCGTCGACCGCACCACCGCCGCGAGCAGCGAACCCGCATCCGCCGGCCGCCACACCTCACCATCGAGGTGCACGACACCACCCGCCGTGCCCCCCATGTCCTGCCCGTCGTCCGCCGACAGACCACGCGCCTTCAGCTCCGCCGCCGTCGACCGCACCACAGCCTCGTACGCGCCCGTAGCGGCAAGCACCCGGGCCGCCGCCCGCTCCGCCTCCACCAGCGCGCTCACGGCCTCGTCACGGGCCTCAGCGAGCCGCTTCGCGACCGCCTTCCGCTCCTTCGCCGGGAACCCCGCCTCCGCCGTCTCACGCGCCCGTGCCGCCGCCTGCTCTGAGGCGAAGCGGGTACGCAGCTGACGAAGCCGGTCCCGTGCGGCGTGCGCCTGCGCGCGAGCTATCCGCAGCTCCTGCACCGCCCGCTCGGAACCCGCGTCCGCGTGGTGCGCCTCGGCCTGGTCGAGCTTCACCTCGGCCGCCTCGACCGCAGTCACCTGCTCGTCGATCTCCTGTTGGGTAACCACAATGCGTCTCCCTCATTCGATGGCTGCTATTCACGTCACGGCATAACCGAATAGCTGTAAACATTCTAGCCGCTTTACCTGCACAAATGGTCTAGAATGGGGGTGCGTTCGAGGTTGTGGTCACGGCAAAAGGCCCGGCCCCCGGTCTCCCCGGGGCCGGGCCTCCGCATGTCCACCCTCCACAAACACCGCGCCTACTGCGCCATCACCACGACCACGACCCCACCTCCCACTCCCCGGACTCCAACGCCGCCGCCACCTCGGCCAGCTCCTCCTCGTCGAGGACATCGAGCAGCGCGTTGATCTCCTCACCCAACGCACGAGCCTCCGGCGGACCCTCCTCCAGCCAGCCCGCCGCCACCCCAAACGCCCTCACCTCAGACACCCACCCTCAACACCGACGATCTCGTACGCCAGCACCGAGTCCCCGCCGATCAGGCTCAGCCGGTACACGTCACCGTCCTGCCGCTCCCGAGCCCGCCGGCCGCCGGCCTCCCACAGCAGCGCCCCGAACTCCGCCGCCTCCACCACCGCACTCCGCTCACCCGGCCGCCCGAACTCCAGCCAATCCGCCGCCCGCTTCAACCCGTCCATCACTCCACACTCCGAAGGTGTCGTGCCGCCGCCCTACGCGCCGTCTCCGCCTGCTCCCCATGAATCCCCGCCGCCTCCAACGCAGCATTCAACGCACCCACCACAGCATCCGCCTGCCGCTCCGTCACCGCCACCAGCCGCTCGTCAATGCCCAACCGCGCAATCGCCGACAACACCGCCACCGCCCGATCCATCGCCCGCTCGTAAAGCTGGACTTCGGCACGCAGCTGCTCCGCCCCGTTCGCACCCCGATACCGGATCCCGTCCTCCAGCCCGTTCACCAACGCAGCCGTCGCCCGCTGCCACGCCAACACCTCACCCGCGAGCAGCAACAGCTGCGCCAACGGATCCTCAACCGGCGCCACACCCAACTCGGCCAGCACGCCCCGGGCCTCCACCTCCACCTGCCGACGCACCGCAGCCGCCCTCGCCTGCGGCGACGCACCCCCATGCTTCCGACACACCGCCTGGCCCTTCATCGGCCGGTTCCGACACGGATCGCCGTTACTGCGGCGCGCGGAACACCGTGGACCCATGGACGGGTCGGGCCTCGGTGGACCCATGGAATCGGTCATTGGGTGCTCCTCTCTGGGATGCTGGCCGGGTGGCCGGCCCGGTTCCCGCGGGCCGGCCGTTCTCGTGTGCGGGTCAAGCGGTCACGCCGACTTCGGCGAGGAACTCGGCGTGCTTCACCGGGTCCTGGAGTTCGCGGGCGCTGGCCTCCCACATGGCGCGCCCTCGGAGAACGCTGTCCTGGTGGGCGGCGCACGCCGTAACCCGAAGAGTGCTGACCTCGGTCGGGCGCAGCTGGTCGATGGTGTTGCGGACGCCGATGACCGCAGGCTTACGGCAACTTCCGTGCCCGTAGGTGCACTCCCCGGTGTGGACGCGGACGGTCTGCACGATGTGCGTGGTGTCGCGGCCGTCGCCCAGCGCGATGACCGTGACCTTGTCCGCACGGTTCAGCAGCTCGTCGACGTGGCACGGCTGGTCGAGCGGGCAGCGGCAGGCGAACAGCGTGTCGTCGTCGACGACGGCGGCCAGGCATTCCAGGTCGGGGTTCTCGTCGAGGTGCTGGCGGTAGAGGCTGAGGGATTCGGCGAGGGTGTGCCGTACCCCGCAGACGGGGCACGGGGTCTTGCGGCCGTTGTCGACGGGGTGCGGGTTCGCGAAGGGCGACTCGGGCAGGTGGGGGCGCCGACGTCCGGACCAGTGGGCGTTGTCGGGCATGACGGGGTGGAACATGTCGCCGGTCACCTGGACTCGGCGAGGGTGCGGGATGTGGGTCATCGGTCCTCCTTCGGGTTGGCCGGCCGCCGGTCGACGGCCGGAGTCTCAGTGGTCGGTGTCTCCAATTGGAGACACGGGCTCGTCGTCCTGCCGCTGCTCGGCCTCGGCGAGGTTGCGGAGCTTCCGGGCGTGCCGGTGGGCGAGACCCGCTCGGCGGGCTTCGGCGAGGCTGGCCCTCCGCTCCTTCGCCGCCTGGACCTTGATGCGCTGCGCCTGGATGCGGGCCTGCACGGCGCGCTCCACGGCGCTCGTCGACTCGGTCACGACGCCTCCGATCCGGCCGGCTTCCCGATGGGGAGCTGGCTGATGTGGAAGAGGGCCCAGTCGTCCTCAGTCATGTACCGGTGGAAGTTGGGGACGTTGCTGGCGATGGCGGTCTTGCCGTTGCTGTTGAGGTACTGCCCGACGAGCTGGCCGTCGTCGCCGACGGTCCATGCGATCAGCGGGCGCTGGTGGTAGGTGGTACGGCCGTCGGTCGCGAGGCCGGTGAAGACCGCGACGTAGCCGCGGGCGGGAATGAGGTCTGCCATGAGGACTCCGTTCAGCCTGTGGTGCTGGTTGCTTCTGAGGACACTTCTCGGGGCTAGGACACCCAGGACACCTCTTGACCTGCGTAGGACAGGGCAGGACACCTGTCCTGTCCCCCCTCTCGCGCGTCACGCGAAAGAGATTTGATGTCCCTTTTCTCTTACTTAGGGAGCATGTAAAGAGGCTGCCTTTCTGGGATACGCAAGGGGGCCAGGACAGGTGTCCTGGGTGTCCTGAACCCCAAGAGGGCTGGACCTAGGTGGCTACATGGACCCACCAGTCACCGTCCTCCTCGACGGTTCGCAACACCCCCTTGGCGACGCCCCGTTCGATCACGCTTGGAAGCTCACCCCGGTATCGAGAGTGGAACTTCTGAACCAGGTCGGTCCGGCTCATCCGGCCCCCGGCGCTTGCAAGGTGGTCGAGGACCTTCCGCAAGCGGGCCTCCCGCTTCATTGCAGCCGCGTCCAGAGCGTCACCCTTGCGGGTGGCAAGCTCGACCTCCGCGTCTTCGGCAGCCTTACGCGCGGCGGCAGCCTCCCGTTGCGCCAAGCCGACCAGGTCGTCCCGGACCGCGCACGACGTCGCCCACAACATCTCGGCGAGACGCCAGTCCTCCAGCGTCATGTGGAATCGACCGTCGAGGATTGCGAGGAGCGCCGCGAACTTCATCTTCATGACGGGCTCGTGGCCGTTCAGTTCGTCGTCGTCGATACCGCCTGTACGGATCGCGCGCAGCCGCCTCTGCCGCATCTCTGCCGCGACCTCATCCGGAACCCGCAGCGTCACCGGACTGTCGTCGTGGGACGCGTCAAGGGCAGGAACAGTGATCGTGCCCGGATGCTCAACCACCGCATCGGAGATCGTCACGTCACGCGCCCACAGCCACAGGAAACGCTGCGGCGTGCCCGTGCCGGCGTCCTTCAACAGGGTCGTGGCGATCGACGGCTGAAGCCCGACGAGGACACCCATTGCGTACGACATGGGCGCCACGTACCGCTTCCGTTCCTGTGTGGCGTTCGTCTGCCCAAGCGCCTCACCCATGGCGGCCCGGCGGATCGTCTCGCCAAGGGTGGACCCGCCGCGCTCCTCGATGTCGCCGATGGACTTGCCCTCGTCGACGTAGACGAATGCGTTGTGATGGATCTGCCTGCGGATCGCCACCATTACGGGGTCACCCTTGTGGGGCCCCTTCTGGTGGATCTCGCCGGTGGGTTCTTCGACTGTGCCCATGAAGATCTCAGTGAGACCTTCACCAGAACCGATCGGAAGCGCGTCACGCTCCTGTAGGCGATCCGGCGTTCGGAACGCCTCTCGCGCGGCCCGGGCGGACTGGCTTTTCCCGGCGGACGGTCCGCCGACCATCGCAACCGGAAGGTTCAGGGACGCACGCCCCATGGGGCTCTCCGCAGTGAACGTGTGGGGGATGGCACCCGACACGCGGGCCATGATCGCGCCGAGTGTCGTGTCCGCGGGCAGCAGCTTCGAGTGGGCCAGGCGTCGGATGCTCTTCAAGGACTCTCGGGAGTCCCAGAACTCCAGCGGAAGCTGGGTCGGCGGGATCTCCGGCTGATCGTCCGCACACCCGGAAGGAGCGTCCACGGGGACCAGGTCGTCAAGGGTTCCGCCGGCCGCGAAGTGATCGGTCACGTCCTTCGCGCGGTCGGACTCCAGGACGCGGTAGGCGAACCCGTGCCGCTCCAGGGAATCGGCAACCTTCTCCGCGTGCTCGCGGCCCTTCGGGTCGCGGTCGGCGACCACGATCACCTCGGCCGCGCCCTTCAGCGACTCGGTGTACTCGTCTGCCCATCCCATGCCGCTTCCGCCGGGCATGGTGGTGGCGGTGATACCCATGGCGGCGAGGGTCTCGACGTCCTTCTCGCCCTCGACGACGGTGACGAGCTCGCCAGCCCGCGCGGCCTTGACGACGTCCGGCAGCCGGTAGAGGACTCGGCGGATACCAGACGTGCCGTAGTAGCCGTCCGCGCTGATCTGCCTGAAGTCCTTGTGCTGGCCGGGGATCTCGATCCGTACGACCTCGAACAGGAGCACGCCGTTCTCGTCGCAGTACGGGTAGCTGGCAGTCTCGCCGCGAAGAGGCCTCTTCGCCTTCGTCCGGGCCCGTGGGGTCTTCGGCGGGGAAGGCTTCGGTCGCGGACGGGGCGGCGCCGTGGACGGACCCTGTCCGCGCTCGCGCGGCTCGTCGTACAGATCTGCCACAGTCCATCCGATCGCGGTCAGGTACTGGTCGTCGCCGTCGCACTTGTGGCAGTGGATGTCGACCTTGCCGTCGCCGCGCCGCACGGACACGGTGTCGGGGCTGTCGCCGTCGTGGCATAGCCCACGGGTGCGGAAGCTGTCGCTGCGGTCCATGCGGGTCGGCTCACCGAGGTCGCGCAGGACGTCACGGAGTCTGTCGATGGCGGTGTAAGCGATGGTCGTCACGCTGCACCGCCGAAGTTGTCGATGTTGATGGTGTCCTCGGCCTTGCTCTTCGCGACCTTCTCGGCGAGGGCGAGCAGGTCGGCGATCCAGTTGCGGGCGCAGCTGCGGACGGCCCGCGGGGAGGGCTGCTCGTCGAGATGGGCACGGATGCTGTCGAGGACAAGCACTCGCCGTGCGCGTTCGCGTTGGTACTGCGCGAGCAGCCGCTCGCGTTCGTGCATGTCGGAGTCCCCGGCCGCTGAGGCGACCAGGGTTCCGAGCGCGGGGCGGCCAGTCACACGGCCCTCAGCAGGCGGAGCGCGTGCAGCTCGGCGCGCACCTTGCCGCGGTCAGGCGCGGTCAGGGCGCGCAGCTGCGCGGCGGACTTTCGGGAGCCGTGCCGCATCCTGGCGCTGCGGGGGCGGTAGCCGTGGTGCGGGCCGCCGCGCTTCTTCCGCGGGGGCTGGTATGCGAAGCTGTCCACAGGCGTGGTGCCTTTCTGTGTGGACGTGACCCCGGGATTGCTGGCGAGCGATGGCCCGGGGTTCGTCGTTGGATGGGTTCGGCGTCGAGGCCGGTCGCTGGTGGTGATGACACCGACGACCGGCCGCTTCATGCGCCCCGGAGGGGGCGGATCACCGCCGAATCAGCAGGGGTACAACCGCATGAGGTATGCGGTGTGCTGGCTGTGACCTGCGGAGATTCGACGTGATGGCACTGTGATGGCACAGTCGGGTTGACCTGCGGAGCAGGCTCCAAGCCGTACAGAAGAGCGATCAGATCCCGCGTCGGAATCTTGATCTTCCGGCCGAGGGTGAGCACTCGGGTCACGGTCCACTCGCCGCGCCGTATGGCCGCGTACACGGTGTCCTTGTTGACGCCGAGGATCGCCGCCACCGTCGGCACGTCTGTGACCGGGCCGAGTGCCTCGACCGCCTCGCGCGTCCACGCGGCGGTCACGCCGCGCCCCGCATGGCGCGGATGGCGGACACGTAGCGGTCGAGCATCGCGCCCTTCGGGGTGCGGGTGCCGGCCTCCCAGTGGCTAACGGCCTGCCGGGTGACACCGATTGCCTCAGCGAGCTCTCCCTGGGAGAGGCCCGCCGCCTGACGGATGGCTCGTCGCTCCGCGGGGGACGGGAGGTCCTGGCGCAGGCGCAGACGAGCACGAACGCGTAGCGCTGTGGCTGTCATGTGGCCAGCTTGGCAGACCTGGGGACTTGAGGTCAACCAGGTCTGCCGGGCTGGTGTGTTGACCTACCGTTGCGTTCTTGCCATGCTCGCCAGGTGACGAATCCCGATACCCCCACCCCGCCGGGCAACCCGGACGAGATTCACATTCGCGCGGACGTACGCCCCGGCGCCCAAAGCGCTGCCGAAGGGGAGGTAGTCGCCGCGTTCGAATGTCGCCCCAGTACGGATGAGTGGCTGGCCACCGGCGACGTATCGCGCGTCGCTCAGGGATTGGTGATCTCCCGCCTTGAGCTCACGGCCAAGGACCAGAGTGGCAGCGGCATCACGGGCAGTCTGCTCCGCCGTATCCAGATCACTGACATCCTGCACGTGGCCCGAGCACACGTAGCGCTTGCCGTCCACGGCGGCCCTGAGTTCCCGGCCACTGCGCAGGAGACAGGATCGAGCCGCAGCGGGGGCCGCGCCGCCCTCAGTGACGAGTTGCTTCGCAGCGTCGCCGTCGCCTACCTAGCTGAGACTGCTCCCGGCCGGCCAGCCGGGGCGGTCAAGCGCATCGCTCAAGAGTTCGGTCGCCCCGACGAGACGATCCGCTCGTGGATTGCCCGCGCCCGAAAATCGGGGTGGCTCGGGCCGAGCGTCAAGGGTCGTGCCGGGGCCGAGCCGGGGCCGCGGTTGCGGGACCTGACTCCCGAAGAGTTCGGCCGGATCTTCTCCGACGCGTACGACTCACCCCCGGAGAACGTCGCCCAGTTGGCCGCAGGCCTTGAGGACATGCCCAAGGACCGCGCCCAGGCCGCCTCTCGCGCCTGGTTCACCAAGGACCGGCAGCACGAGAGCAACCGCGCGGCCCTCGAATACGACCGTCAGCAGCAGGCCGAGCAAGAGACGCGCGCCGAGGGTGTCGGCGATGACGACGAGAAGGAGACGGAGTGAAGCCGTACAAGGCCTGCTCGTGCCGCGACCCGCAGACGAAGAAGCTGCTCGGGAAGAAGTGCCCGAACCTCAGCAAGAAGGGACACGGCGCCTGGTACGCCCGGTACGAAGCTCCGCCGTCCGCCGAGGGCAAGCGCCGGCAACCACGCATCGGACCGTTCGACACCGAGCGCGAGTGCAAGGCCGAACTGGGCAAGGTCCTCGGCACGGCCGCCAACCCGAAGGCGCACGACGAGCGGAAGACCACGTTCGGCGAGTACCTCGAGCGCCGCTACGCCTGGCGCGTGTCGGAGGCCGAGACGGGCGAGGGCCTGAAGAAGTCGACGCTGGACGCCGAACGTGAAGCCATCGACCTGTACGGCCGGCCGGGCCTCGGTCACATCAAGGTCGTCGACCTCACCGACGAGCACTTCCGCGAGCTGTACGCCGCGATGCGCAAGCTCAACCGGCCCGAGGAGCAGGGCGACCGGTCGGAGATCCTCCGCCGGTTGAAGGATGCCCGCGCCACCCGCGACGGCCGGCGCCTGCATTCCCGGCCGATCGGTGAGTCCCGTATCCGCCGGGTGCACGCCGTCCTGCACGGCGCGATGACGGACGCGGTGAAGCTGTCGAAGATCCGCCCGGACAATCCGGCTGACGGGGTCTGGCGCTCCAAGGGCGGGAAGCGTAAGCAGGGCCGCGCCCGCCCCCTGCTGTGGACCGCCGAGCGGGTCGAGGCGTGGGAGAAGAACGGCGTCGTTCCCGCGAGGGTGATGGTGTGGACGGCCGATCAGACCGGGAACTTCCTGGACTTCGCTGAGGCGTCCGGCGAGCGGCTGTATCCGGCGTTCCACCTGGACGCGTACTACGGGCCGCGCCGCGGCGAGCTGGTCGGCGCCGAAGAGAAAGACCTCAGCCTCGAACGGAAGCGGCTGCACGTCCTCCAGGCGCAGGCCGACGACGACCTCGACGACACCAAGACCGACGCCGGATACCGGCAGATCCCCCTCGACGACGAGACCGTCCGCGTCCTGAAGGCGTGGCACAAGCGGAAGCTGGAGGAGCGGCTGGCGTGGGGCGAGGCGTACGAGGACGCCGGCCGCGTGTTCTCGTACGAGAACGGCGCTGCGCTCAAGGCGGAGTATCTGTCGAGCCGGTTCAAGATCCTGCTGGAGCGGCACGCCAACATCCGCGCCAAGGGCAGGGAGGGTTGGTCGGTCGAGCGGATCGCTCGGAAGTACCGGACGACCGAGGCCGCGGTCGAGGTGGCGCTACGGCTGACGCTGCCACCCATTCGCTTCCACGACTTGCGGCATGGCGCGGCCACGATGCTGCTCGCCGCAGGGGTGTCGGACAAGTTCGTCAGTGAGGTGCTCGGCCACGCGTCGACTGCCTTCACCAAGGACGTCTATGCCGTCGTCGCGGAGGAGATGGCCGAGGACGCCACGCGCCGGATCTCGGCGTTCATCCCGCGCCAGAACCGCCTTTCTGCGGTTGGTGCCATCACTGTGCCATCAGGGGGCTGAAAGTGCCCCTGAACACAACTCAGGGAGCCCAGCCGATTTCGGCCGAACTCCCTGGTCAGGTGGCGGAGGCGGAGGGATTTGAACCCTCGATGGGAGGTAAGTCCCAAACCGCATTAGCAGTGCGGCGCCATAGACCGGACTAGGCGACGCCTCCAGCACAACCGCCCGCGCGAGCGCGAGTGGTGCGTGCAGATGATGACACAGCCGAGTGGGCTGTCACCAATCGCCTCCCACGGTACTAGGCGGAGAGGCCGCAGGGCAAAGCCGTATGCCACGTCGCGGCGGGTCGGAGGACGTCGGGAACGGTTCGTCAGGGACGTCCGGGATCGGCGCGGCGGGCCGGCCGGGAGGGAGCCGGGAGGGAGCCGGGAGGGAGCCGGAGGAGGAGGGGGCGGGAGGCGCCCCGGCACTCGTCGTGGCCGCGCGGTGCCCGCCTCCCCTTGCCGCGTGCGACCCGGCGCGCGTACCGCACCCTCCGTCCACCGCAACCGTGCGTCCCGCGAGGCGTTAACCAGGTCATGTTGCAGAGCCTTCCCCCCACACCGCCGCACGCGTCCTCTTCCGCGGCCGCCTCTCGCCGTCCCGCCCGCCGGTTCCTCCTCGGTGCCGCCGCCTCCCTCGCCGCGGCCGCCGCCGGGGCGTTCTCGCCCGCGGCCGCTCCGGTCGCGTACGCAGCCGACGCGTCGCCCCGCGCCGACGGCCTCCTCCCGCGTACGTCGATGCCCGCGTCCGCCGCCGGGCCGCACGACCGGCTGGTCGTCACGGTCAGCGGCGTCGGCGGCAGGGCCGACGGCCGGTTCGAGCTGCACTGCCACCCCGAAGGGGGCAATCATCCGCACGTCCGGGACGCCTGCGGGCAGCTCGACCAGCGGACCATCTGGGGCAAGGACCCCTTCGCCCCCGTCCAGCCGGGAAGTATGTGCACGATGCTGTACGGCGGACCGGCCACCGCCCATGTCACCGGGACCTGGGCCGGCCGCCAGGTCGACGCCCGCTTCGACCGCGGCAATGGCTGCGAGATCGCCCGCTGGGACGCGCTCGTACCGGTGCTTCCCGACCTCCGTCAGTAGCGGAAGGCCCCGGCCCACTGCCGCGGCACGCCGTCGACGGACAGTCCCGCCGCCCCCGCCCGGCCCGTATCCGCCGTCGTCCCGACCCCCTGCCCCGATAACTCCGACGGCATATGCCCATAAGCCCGAGCGGGGGCGTAGGCGCCGTACATATGTGCCGCAGGGCGTGTTGCTCGGCAAAACACACGGTCACGGCATCTCCGTATGTTCGGTGTGCGACCTCCCTCTCATCCGGCGTCGCGAGCGCAACCTCTGCCCGTAGACTCCCTCGCGTGACACGTTGCGGGCCGGTTGGCAAGATGGCCCAGGCGGTCGGCAAGATGCGGTAACAGGGAGGAAGCGTCTCGTGAGCAGCAGGCCATCCCGAGGCGCTGCTCGCCTCGCAGCCATACTGGACGCACTGCCCGATGCATTGGTCCTGGTCAACGCCAATGGGACCGTCGTCAACGCGAACACCATCGCCCTGGAGGCCTTCGAGACCCCGGGTACCGCCCTCGTGGGGCGCGGGCTGCTGGACCTCCTCCCCGAGTTCGACTCACGGCTCATCCCGGGCTCGATGCGCCGGCCCGACACCATGGACCCCACCGGGCGGACCAAACCGACCCGCATGATCGCCCGCCGGACCGACGGCAGCGAGTTCCCGGTCGAGGTCACAAGCGCGAATCTGGAGAACGGGCAGCAGGCGTACGACGGTTACGGCTACACCAATGACGAGCTGCTGATGCTGGTCGTGCGCGACCTCTCCGGCACCGTCGACACCGAGGCCGAACTCGCGCGTTCGCAACGGCAGACCGAGATGATCCTGCGGGCCGCCGCCGAGGGCGTCATCGGGACGGACACCGACGGGCGGATCGTCCTCGTGAACCCGGCCGCCGCGCAGATTCTGGGCTACCGGGCCAGCGATCTCGGCGGGCGCGAGCTGCACACGCTCGTCCTGCACTCCCGTGAGGACGGCTCCCCCTTCCCGTACGGCGAGTCGCCGCTCGCCGACACCCTGCGGTCCGGGCGCAAGCACCGGGTGCGCGGGCAGGTGCTGTGGTCCAAGAGCGGCGACAAGGTGTCGGTCGATCTGACGACCGCGCCGGTGCGCGACGGGGACCAGCTCGTCGGGGCCGTGATGACGTTCACCGACCGGCGGCCGTACGACCAGCTCGCCGAGGAGAAGAACGCCGAGGCCGAGCGGCACGCGGAGGAGCTGAAGCAGCTCGCCCAGGAGCACGCCGAGGAACTGGAGGGCGTGCGGGAGAAGCACACCGCCGAACTCGCCGAGCTGCGCGAGAAGCACGCCGAGGAACTCGCCGCCGGAGACGAGCGCTACGCCGCGCTCGGTGAGCGGGAGAAGGACCGCTACGAGGCGCTGGCCGCGCGGCACGAGCAGCTGCTCGCCGTGCTGGGCACCTCCCTGCGCGGCCCGCTCGACCAGCTCCGCAGCGAACTGGGCACCCTCGCCGCCGACGACGCCGGGCAGCTGTGGCCCGAGGCCAACCAGGTGCTCCACCACCTCACCGCCGGCTACTCGCGGATCACGACCCTGATCGACAACGTCCTCGGGTACCAGCGGATCGACGCGGGTGAGGACGACCTCGTCCGTACGGCCGTCATGCTCGACGCGGTCGTGGCCGCCGGCGTCGACGGTGCCGTCGAGCTGGTCGGTCCGGGGCGGGTGCAGTTCGCCGTGCACGCGCCGCCCATCGAGGCCGAGGTGGACCAGGCCCGCCTGGCGACCGCGCTCGCGCACCTCATCGCGGATGTCGCCGGCGTCGACGCGACCGGCAACGCGCCCATGTCCGCCGGTGGCTACATGGACAACACCGTCGTCGTGGCGGCGGCACAGCGCGGCGAGGTCGTACGGATCGAGGTGCGCGGGCCCTACGCCGGGGGAGACCCGGTGCACCAGCCGATCGTCCAGGGGATCGTGCGCGCGCACGGCGGTGTGCTGCAGACACACGAGGTGCCGGGGATGAGCGGCAGCGCGTATGTGCTGGAGGTGCCGCTCGGAGGAGGCGCGGGGACGGTTCCCGCGCAGGCCCCGGTCGTGGCCGTCGACGAGTCCGAGTCCCCTTCGGAGTCGGCTGCCGCCGCCGGTGCCCTGGCCGCCGGTGCGGAGATCTCGCTGCCCGAGCAGGCCGCCGGTGGTGCCGGTGGTGGGCGGCGACGGGCCCGGCGGTCGTCCGTGGACGCGTTCCTGGAGGGCGACGACACCCCCGAGGCGGAGGCCGCGTCCGCCGCGCCTCCCACCGGGCGCCGCCGGCGCCGGGCCGAGGACGCCGCGGGCGTCCCCAGCGCCGGAGAGGCACCCGTGCCCGCGCAGGGCGGCGCCGACGAGGCCGAGGGCACCGGGCGTCGGCGCGGCCGGGCGGCCGCGGCCGACGGCAGCGGTGAGCCCGTGGCCGCCGAGGGCGCGGTCGTCATGGCGGCCGAGCACGCCGCCGGAACCGCTGCCGCCGCCAACGGGCTCGGCGGGACCGTGCCACCGCAGGGAGTCCCCGCGCCCAGCGGACGACGGGCGCGCCGGGAGCCCGCCGCTCAGAACGCGCTGCCCCCGGCACTGCCCGCCGGTCCCGCGCCCGACGCCGCGAACGGCGGCACCGGCTCCGGCTCCGGCGACACGGCCGGCGGCCAGCCCACCGGGCGCCGTCGTCGTGCGCTGGCCAACGCGGAGGAGCGGGCCGCCGCCGAGCCCGCGGGACGTGCGGTCTTCGCGCTGCCGCCGGCCGAGGCCGACCGAGGGCCCGAGTACGCGCAGAACGCCGGGCTCGGTCCACTGCCCGTCCCCGTGCCCATGCCCGCGGTGCCAGGGGCACCGGGTGCGCCGGGCACTGCGGGTGCGCCGGGCGGAGAGGCGTACGAGGGTGAGGGCGGCCAGGAGGCCGCTGCCCCCGGGGGGATCGGTCCCGCCGGTGGGGCCGCCCTGCCCACGGGAGGGGTCGTACCCGCTGAGGGGGCCGCTGCGATGGGTGGGGTCGTTCCGACGGGTGGGGCCATGTCCGCCGGGCAGCCGGTCCCTGCCTCCGGGCCCGTGCCCGCCGGGCAGCCGGTTCCAGCCGCAGGGCCCGTGCCCGCCGCGGGGCTCGCCCAGCAGGCCGTTCCGGCTCAGGTCCAGGCACCGGGTCAGGCAGCCCAGCCGCAGGTCCAGGGTCAGGCCCAAGGTCAGGCTCAGCCGCAGGTTCAGGCCGCTGGGATGCCCGGTGTCGCCGCCGGGCAGATCGCCGTACCGGCCGCCGATGCCGCGCAGCCGCCGGGGGTCGGACAGGCGGTCGCCACCGGTCAGGTGCCGGGGGCTGCCTCCGGCGGGGTGGACGACGGGCGCCATGACGCCGCGCTGCACAACCCGGCGGACGACCACACCCCGCCGCAGCCGCACCCGGTACCCGCTCCGACCGGCCGCCGCCGGGCCGTCCGCCCCGCAGCACAGCAGGGTGACGCCGGGGCCCAGGCCGCTCTCGGACAGCCGGTGCCCGCCCAGATTCCCCCCGGCCAGGCCGTCCCTCCGCAGATGGTGCCCGGCCAGCCGGTGCCCGCGCAGGGCATCCCGGCCGGACCACAGCCGGCCCCCGCACAGGGTGTTCCCACGGCGGCCGCCCCCACGCAGGCGGCGGCTCCCGGTCAGCCCATCCCCGCCCAAGGTCTTCCGGGCGCCCCGCAGTCGGCGCCCGCCCAGGGTGTTCCCGGTGCCGCCGCACCGGTCGCCGTCGTACCGCCCCAGGGTGTCGTCGGCCCTGCTCAGCCTGTGCCCGCCCAGGGCGCGGTCCCCGGTCAGCCCGTCGCCGCTCCGGTCATGGGCGCGCAGCCCGTGCCCGCCGAGCAAGCCGCTGCCGTACCGCCCCAGGGTGACCCACAGCAGGTCCCGCCCCAGTTCGTGGCCGTCCCTGGCCAGCCCGTACCCGGGCCGGGTGCCGTGCCGGGCACCCGGGGCGCGCCCCAGTCGGTGCCCGCGCAGGCCGTACCCGGCGCCGGACAGGCCGTCCCCGCTCAGGCCGCGCCGCAGCCGACACCCGAAGCCCAGCCGCAGCCCCCCTCCTGGCCCGACCCCGGTCACGACACCTCCGGCACGGGCACCCCCGTGGCGGGCGCGCAGGCCCCGCTGCCTCCGCAGTCGACGCCGTCGTCGGGCACCCCTCTGCCGCCGGAGCGTGCCGTGCAGCAGCAGCCGCGGGTCGCGCAGCCGCTGCCCGCCGAGGCGGCACCGGCCGCCGCGCCCGCCGCGGCGCTCGACCCCAACTCGACGCAGGGACGGGCGATCAGCGTGCGGACGTTGGGCCAGGGGGTCCCGTTCGCCCGCCAGGGCGCCCCGCAGGCACAGGGTCAGCCCCGGCCGGGATCCACGCCGGCGCCGAACCAGCCCGGCGGTTCCGGCCGGCGCCGCAAGCTCGGTACGCCGCCCGCGCCCGCCAATGACCGCCCGGAGTCGGCCGCGCGCCCCCACCCGCAGCCCGCACAGGCCAAGGGCAACAGCAGCGGGCAGACCCCGCTCCCCGCTCAGACGGGCCAGCCCTCGCTGGCCGGGCAGGTGCCGCTGCCGCCCCATTCCTCGCTCGCCGGGCAGGTCCCCCTGCCGCCGCAGCCGTCCCTCGCCGGGCAGTCCCGGCTGGTCGGCAACACCGAGGGGGCCGGGCGGTCGTACGCCATAGGCGCCCCGGACGAGAACGCGGACGAAGGGCCCGAGCCCCTGGACGGGCCCGGCGGTGCGGTGGAGGTCCCCGACCGGCCCCAGCCGCAGCCCATGGACGACGAGTTGCCGCCGGAGCCCTTGGACAACCCGCGCCGACTGCTGGTGTGGCCCGCTCCGGATGCGCCCACGCACCAGGCGCTCAGCGAGCGCGGCTACCGGCCCGTCATCGTGAACTCGCGTGAGGACGTCGACGCGCAGATCGCCGCCTATCCGGCCGCCCTCTTCGTGGACCCGCTCACCGGTCCCATCACGCGCACGGCCCTTCAGTCGCTGCGGCAGGCCGCGGTCGCCGCCGAGGTGCCCGTGCTCGTCACGGCGGGGCTCGGACAGGCGACGCGCGACGCGGCGTACGGGGCCGATCCGGCCATCCTGCTGAAGGCGCTCGCGCCGCGTGACTCCGAGCAGCACCCTCCGCGTGTCCTGCTGATCGAGGAGCACGCGGAGATCGCGCTCGCCCTGACCGCCACGCTCGAACGGCGCGGCATGCAGGTCGCGCGGGCCGCGTCCGACGCGGACGCCGTCACCCTGGCCGCACAGATGCGACCGAACCTCGTGGTGATGGATCTGCTCCAGGTCCACCGTCACCAGGCCGGGATCATCGACTGGCTGCGAACGAACGGGCAGTTGAACCGCACTCCGCTCGTCGTCTACACCGCCGCCGTAGACCAGGCCGAACTCCCACGCCTGGCCTCGGGGGAGACCGTTCTGTTCCTCGCCGAACGGTCGACGAGCCCGGACGTCCAGACCCGCATCGTGGACCTCCTGGCACGCATCGGCACGAACTGAGGCTGCCAGAACGGCACTGGGGGGCACTGTTTCACGTGAAACAGTGCCCCCCCAGTCGTGCGGGTCTTCTCAGACGGTCAGACGGCGGACCTCAGATCTGCGTCACGTCCAGCTGCCCCTCCGCGTACTGCTTGCGCAGCACCTTCTTGTCGAACTTGCCGACGCTCGTCTTCGGCACCGACTCGATGATCGTCCAGCGCTCCGGCAGCTGCCACTTCGCGATGTGGCCCTCCTCCGCGAGGAAGGAACGCAGCGCCGCGAAGTCCGTGCTCGCGCCTTCCTTCAGCACGACGGTGGCCAGCGGGCGCTCGCCCCACTTCTCGTCGGGTACGGCGACGACGGCGGCCTCGGCGACATCCGGGTGTGCCATGAGGGCGTTCTCCAGCTCGACCGACGAGATCCACTCGCCGCCGGACTTGATGACGTCCTTGGCGCGGTCCGTGAGGGTGAGGAAACCGTCCGGGCTGATGGTGCCGACGTCGCCCGTCTTCAGCCAGCCGTCCTCGCTGAACTTGTCCTCGGGCCGGAGGTGCTCGGCGCCCTGGCCGCCGTAGTACGCGCCCGCGATCCAGGGGCCGCGCACCTCCAGCTCACCGGCGGACTCGCCGTCCCAGGGGAGCCGCTCGCCGCCGGGGCCGGTGAGGCGGGCCTCCACGGCGGCGGGGAATCGGCCCTGGGTGAGCCGGTACGCGAACTCCTCCTCCGAGCCGGCCTCGACATGGGCCGGGGGCCGGGCGATCGTGCCCAGCGGGGACGTCTCGGTCATGCCCCAGGCGTGGCAGACGCGCATGCCGAGCTTGTCGAAGGCCTCCATGAGGGAGGGCGGGCAGGCGGAGCCGCCGATGGTCACCTGGGTGAGGGAGGAGACCTCTCGGGGGCGGGCGTGCAACTCGGCGAGCAGGCCCTGCCAGATGGTGGGGACAGCGGCGGCGTGGGTCGGCTTCTGCGTCTCGATCATCTCGGCCAGCGGGCCCGGCTGCAGGAACCGGTCCGGCATCAGCATGTTGACGCCGGTCATGAACGTCGCGTGGGGCAGGCCCCAGGCGTTCACATGGAACTGCGGGACGACGACGAGGGAGAGGTCCGTGTCCGTCAGGCCCATGGACTGGGCCATGTTGACCTGCATGGAGTGCAGGTAGATCGAGCGGTGGGAGTAGACGACGCCCTTGGGGTCGCCGGTGGTGCCGGAGGTGTAGCACATGGCGGCGGCGGAGCGCTCGTCCAGCTCGGGCCAGTCGTAGGTGGTCGGTTTGCCGGCGATCAGATCCTCGTACTCGTGCACCTGGACGCTCGCTCCGGCGAGCAGCGACCGGTCGCCGGGGCCGGACACGACGACGTGCTCCACCGGCTTGAGGTGCGGGAGGAGCGGCGCGAGGAGGGGGAGCAGCGAACCGTTGGCGATGATCACCCGGTCGGCGGCGTGGTTGACGATCCAGGCGAGCTGCTCGGGGGGCAGGCGGAGGTTGAGGGTGTGGAGGACGGCTCCCATGGAGGGGATCGCGAAGTACGCCTCGACGTGCTCCGCGTTGTTCCACATGAGGGTCGCGACCCGCTCGTCGCCCTCGACCCCGAGGTCCTCGCGCAGGGCGTGTGCCAGCTGGGCGGTACGGGCGCCGATCTCGGCATAGGAGCGACGGTCGGGTTCCCCCTCGCCGGTCCATGTGATCACCTGCGACGTCCCGTGGATGACCTGCCCATGGGCCAGGATCCTGGAGATCAACAGCGGTACGTCCTGCATGGTGCTCAGCACGGCGTCCTCCCGGGGCGGCTCTGCCTACGCGGTGGTAACGGTTGCGCTGATTCTGCTCACATACCGCGCGGTATGTCACTAGGTGCCGGGATGATCGATCAGAGAGCGTTACCCGGGGAGCTTGATCGCATCCGCATGTCAGGTCAACGACCGGGCTGGCGGACGGGTTCCAGCTCCGGGTCCTCGCGGAGTTTGCCCAGTGCCCGCGACACGGCCGACTTCACCGTGCCCACCGAGACCCCGAGGACCTCCGCCGTCTGTACCTCGCTGAGGTCCTCGTAGTACCTGAGGACGACCATCGCCCGCTGCCGGGCCGGCAGCTTCATGATCGCCCGCCACATCGCGTCGTGCAGCGCCTGCTGTTCCGCCGGGTCCGCGGTGTGGACACCCTCCGGCTCCGGCAGCTCCTCGCACGCGAACTCGTCCACCTTGCGCTTGCGCCACTGGGACGTCCGCGTGTTCAGCAGCGCCCGCCGTACATACCCGTCGAGCGCCCGGTGGTCCTCGATCCGCTCCCAGGCGACGTACGTCTTGGCCAGCGCCGTCTGCAGCAGGTCCTCGGCGTCGCTCGGGTTCGCCGTCAGCGACCGCGCGGTCCGCAGCAGCAGCGGCTGGCGGGCCTTCACGTACGCCGAGAACGACGGATACGACAGGGTCACCCGGGGCGGGCTCGGCAGGGTCCGTGTCGCCGGTACAGCGGCGTTCGAAGCGCTGGTGCAGACGAGTGTGGTCATGGCTCCACGCTAGGAGCGGGCCCGCCCCGGCGGATCGGCCGCAGGTCCCTAAGACGAATCCCCCTCAGGTTGTAGGAGTGGGGCAGACCCCACCTACTGGAGATGGATGAACGGCCCCCATGTGCTGAGGGTGGGCCCCTGAGAAGCGCCCGCACGAGGGGTACGGAGCCCACCTGGTCGCGGGGTGCGCCGAGCTCCCGCACGAGGCATTCGGGTACGAGGTCGTCGCCCTCACCCGTCCGCGCCCAGCACCAGACCCGAGGTCGGTACTCCGGTGCCCGCGGTGACCAGGACGTGTTCCGTGCCGTTGATCTGGTTGACCGCGGTGCCGCGGAGCTGCCGTACCGCCTCCGCGATGCCGTTCATGCCGTGCAGATACGCCTCCCCGAGCTGGCCGCCGTGCGTGTTCAGCGGCAGCCGTTCCGCCGCGACGAAGCCGGCCGCCTGCCCGGCCGCGCAGAAGCCGAACTCCTCCAGCTGCATCAGCACGAACGGCGTGAAGTGGTCGTAGAGGATGCCCACGTCTATGTCGCCGGGCCCGAGCCCGGAGGTGCGCCACAGCTGGCGGGCGACGACGCCCATCTCGGGCAGCCCCGTCAGGTCGGTGCCGTAGAAGCTCGTCATCTGTTCCCGGGCCCGTCCGGCGCCCTGGGCGGCGGCGACGATCACCGCGGGCGGCTTGGGCAGGTCCCGCGCCCGTTCCACCGAGGTCACGACGAGGGCCTGGCCGCCGTCCGTCTCCTGGCAGCAGTCCAGCAGCCGCAGCGGCTCGACGATCCAGCGTGAGGCGGCGTGCTCAGCGAGCGTGATGGGGCGCCCGTGGAAGTACGCCGCCGGGTTGGTCGCCGCGTATTTGCGGTCCACCACCGCCACATGTCCGAACGCCTCGGCGGTCAGCCCGTGCGTGTGGAGGTACCGCTGCGCCGCCATCGCCACCCACGACGCGGGGGTGAGCAGCCCGAACGGCAGCGTCCAGCCGAGCGCCACCCCTTCCGCCGACGGCTCCCGGTGCCGCACTCCGGCCCCGAACCGCCGCCCCGACCGCTCGTTGAACGCCCGGTAGCAGACCACGACCTCCGCGACGCCCGTCGCCACGGCCAGCGCAGCCTGCTGCACCGTCGCGCAGGCCGCCCCGCCGCCGTAGTGGACGCGGGAGAAGAACGACAGTTCCCCGATGCCGGCGGCCTGCGCGACCGTGATCTCCGGGCTCGTGTCCATCGTGAACGTCACCATGCCGTCCACGTCCGCCGGTGCGAGCCCCGCGTCGTCCAGCGCGGCCCGCACCGCCTCCACGGCCAGCCGCAGCTCGCTGCGCCCCGAGTCCTTGGAGAAGTCGGTCGCCCCGATCCCGACGACGGCGGCCCGCCCGCCGAGGTGGTCCTTCGTCCGCACGCTCATACGACGCCCTCCGCCGGACCGGTGACGGTCACGCTCGGCTCCCTTCCCACGGTTCCTTCCCCTGTCCCGTCCGCCGTTCCGTCCGGTGGCGGGAGGGTGACGGTGACCGTCCCCGTGACATGTCGGCCGATGCCGTTGTCGCCCACGATCCGCACGGTCGCCGTGTCCCCGTCGACCGCCTCGACCGTCCCGGTCAAGACCATCGTGTCGCCCGGGTAGTTGGGCGCACCGAGCCGAATGGAGACCTTACGGAGGACGGCAGACGGGCCGAGACAGTCGGTGACATAGCGCCCGACCAGCCCGTTCGTCGTCAGGATGTTCATGAAGACATCGGGCGATCCCCGCCGCCGCGCCAGTTCGGGATCGTGGTGCACGTCCTGGTAGTCGCGCGAGGCGATGGCTCCGGCGACCACGAGGGTCCGTGTGATCGGGATCCGCAGCGGAGAAAGTCCGTCCCCGGCCCTCATGCCCGCACCCCCTCCTCCGCTCGGAACACGGGCAACTCCAACTCCTCGTCGAAGCGGACGAATTCGAGCCGTACGGTCATACCGATCCGCACCTTGTCGTACGGCACCCCGATGACGTTGCTGATCATCCGCACTCCCTCGGCGAGTTCGATCAGACCGACGGCGTACGGCGGATCGAAGGCCGGGAAGGGCGGGTGGTGCATGACGACGTACGAGTGGACGGTGCCCTCGCCGCTCGCCTCGACGGTGTCCCACTCGGGCGAGCCGCAGGCGTTGCACCCCGGCAGCCACGGAAACCGCAGCGCGTCGCATTCGGCGCAGCGCTGGATGAGGAGGCGATGCCGTGCGACGCCCTCCCAGAAGCCGGCGTTGTCGCGGTTGACGACGGGCCGGGGGCGTCGCCGCTCGTTACTCCGGTTCGGGGATGACGGGGCGGAGGCGACGGCGTTCGGGGTGTACTTGAGGATCCGGAAGCGATGGGTTCCGGCGAGTGCGTCGCCGACCCGGACGTCCATGCGGGTGGTGACGAAGTACCCGGTGCCGAGCTTGGTGGTCTTCCGGTCCGACACCGACTCGATGACCGAGTCGAAGGTGATCTCCTCACCCGGGCGCAACGCCCGCAGGTACTCCTGCTCGCAGTCGGTGGCGACGACGGAGGTGTACCCGGCGTCGTCGAGGAGGGCGAGGAGTTCCTCGTACGCCGGCGAACGCGTCTCGTGTCCGCTCAGCCCGCCCATGGTCCACACCTGGAGCATGGTGGGCGGCGCGATCGCGTCGGGGCCGGTGTACGCGGGGTTGGTGTCGCCCATGGCCTCGCACCAGTGCCGGATCATGGGCGAGTTGACGGGGTCCTTGCCGAGCCCGCCGCGTACGGCGGGGCGCCCCTCGTAGGCCTTGAGTCGCACGGACAGCTCGTCGACCACCACGCCACGGCCCCCTCCGAAGTTTTCTGACTATCCGTCAGATTGAAGGAAGAGGCGGGGGAACTGTCAATACGCCTGTGCGGCGGCACCGAAGCACCACCGCACAGACGCACTGCACCCCACGAACATGTCCCACACCCGAGGGGACGAGCCCTGAGCCACGAGGCCCGGGTCCCGCCACCCTCAGTGACTCACCACATGACGATGAAGCCGACGACGGCATTGCCGTGGTCACGGTTTGTTGCCACGCATATCCTCCCAAACCTTTCCCAAGTACGAGATGCGCGGGGGCGGTTGGCCGACCGCTCCGGCGCCGGTCATCGAATCGACGTCGTGCAAGCAGAGTTGCCCACGAAAGCGCCGCAAGCCACCAGGAAAGTCCGGATTCGCCCTGAAGCGTGATGACATGTCGATAAACCCCCTTGGATCAAGGAATCACCAGCTCGGCCCAGGCGCGGCGGCTCCGTCCCGCCGAGATCGAGCGAAGCAAGCAGCGAAGGGGGTGCGACTCCATCCCGGCGTCCCCCGAAGAGCCCAGAGAGCACCCGAAAGCACCGCCCGAACCCTCTTCCCTTTATCGAACGTACGTACGAACATAGAAGTATGGCCACCATGGACCGGCAGGCCACCACCCTGGCCCTGGCACACGCCCTCTCCGCCGCCGAACGCGGACTGGCGGTGATCCCTCTGTCCCGCTCGAAGCTCCCGGCCCTGCGCTCACCCCACCGGGACGACCCGGCCCCCACCCCCTGCCACGGCGAATGCGGCCGCTTCGGCCACGGCGTCTACGACGCCTCCACCGACCCCCGCCGTATCCGCGCGCTCTTCGCGGCCGCGCCGTGGGCCACCGGCTACGGCATCGCGTGCGGTCTCGACCCCCACCGTCTGATCGGCATCGACCTCGACACGAAATGCGGTACGGACTCCTCCACGGCCCTCCGTGAACTGGCCCTGCGCCACCTCTTCACGATCCCGGACACGGTCGTGATCCTGACCCCCAGCGGCGGTCGCCACCTGTGGCTCACCGGCCCACCCGGCGTCGTGGTGCCCAACTCGGCGAGCCGGCTGGCCCCCGGCATCGACGTCCGTGGCGCCGGGGGCTATCTGGTCGGCCCAGGCTCCCGCACCGACCACGGCGTCTACGGCACGGCCCCGGGAACGGCCCACCTCCCACCCGCCCCCTGCCCGTCCGCCCTGCTCCGCCTGCTCCTGCCCCCGCCTCGGGACGTACGGGCGCGCGGAAGCGCCACCAACGGACAGGGGCGGAGTCAAGACCACAGCCGCATCCATGGCCAAAGCCAGGGCCAGGGCTCAGCCCATGGCCACGGGCTGATCCACTTCGTCCTCACCGCCCACGAAGGGCAACGCAACACCCGCCTCTTCTGGGCCGCCTGCCGCGCCTACGAGAACGGCCTCGGCCCGGACCTGGCCAACGCCCTCATCGACGCCGCGATCCACACGGGGCTCCCGGAACGCGAGGCCCGCTCGACGGTGGCATCTGCGGCACGGATGTCGGGGTGGCAGGGATGAGGTGGGGGCAGGGCGGTGGGGCGGCTGGACCGCACCCACGTCACAACCGACAACCGACCGGCACCCGAGATGCGGGCGCCGGTCCCTCACGAACTGAGCGTCGCCGCGGATCACCGATCGACCACGCCGGAACCCGCCGGCCGACCGCACCGCGCGCCCGCTACCGGGGAGGCGGCTCCTGCCGGCCGCCCGGGTCCGTCCGGCCTGTCTGATCCGTGCCCAGCTGCTCCCTGAGCCGGTCCTGAGCGGTGTCGACGTGACGCCTGTGCCTGCCCCGCGTCTTCTCGTCGACGTAGTCACCGGCCCGGTCGACGCCCTTGTCGGCCTGCTCCTCATGGCCCTTCAGCATGTGCTTGAGCTTGCCCATCACAGACATCGCGGCTCCTTCCGCCGTTCGCCGTCCTCTCCAGAATCAGCGCCCGTTCCCCACCCCGCATCCGGAGCCACCGAAGGGGTGCCCCGCAACCCGGGACACCCCTTCCGCCCAGTGGGTTCACCGGGATGTGCGCGTGCTCACGCCGTACCGTTGACGCCGGGCGCGACGAACCGCCGGTGCAGCGGGCTGAAGACGATCTCGGGCGTCCCCGTGAGGCCGGCCTTCTGGATCGCGGGCGCGAGCCGCTCGCCGAAGAACGTCTCGAACGCCTCTTCGGAGTCCCACACGTCGGTCACATGGAACCCCTGGTCATCGAACCAGGCCACATGCACCTGCCCACCGGCCGCCGGCACGTCCTCCCAGGCGACCGCGTCCCGCACCATGTCGTACTGCTCCGGCGTGACCCCCGCCCAGCGCATCGACAACACCACAGCCATACCAGGCCCCCTTCAGCTGCCCTCTCGCCGACACCGGCACAGGGATCGTTCCAGCCGGTGGGCCGCGCCGGGCAGAGCGTGCGGACGCACACCGGCGGGTGCCCGGGCCTCCGTACGCTCTCCCGGCACGGCTCTGCGTGAGCCCGCAGACCTGTGCGACAGGACGGGCGTCGGCTGATCGCCGGTCTGACGGGGTTTTCACGGAGGGATCTGTGCCGACGGCCACAGCGGGCCGGATCCGCGTAGGCTCATACTGAGCCATGACAAAGCCCGCGGCACCAAAGCGTCATTTGCCCACCAGCCCGTTCAAGGCCCCGGTCACACCGGCTCCCAAGCACTTCGATCTGGGCGACCAGGTCACACACGACGTGTACGGCCTCGGCCGGGTGGTCGGCATCGAGGACGGAATCGCGGCACTCGTCGATTTCGGCTCGGCGCAGGTGCGGGTCTCGAGCCCGTACGCCAAGATGACCAAGCTGTAGCACCGCTGTGCCCGGTCACGGCACGCCAGGCCCCCTCAGGGACCTGTAACGAAAGGCAGACCTCTCATCGACTCGACGTCGCTGTTCTCCGCCCTGGAAGGGCAGCCCAGCCGTTCCACCTCGGTATCACCGCCTCCGACGACGGACCCCTTCCGGGCCCCGGACTTCGGAGACGAGGAGCCCTACTGGCCCGAGGACGCACAGGACCCCGCCCCGAGCCCACGCGCCCGGCGCTCCAGGGCCGCCTAGGTCGTATCCGCTAAGTCCCGTCGTCCGCCCGGAGGGCGAACGCCGCGGCGTATGGTGCGTGCTCTCGGCATGCCGGGCCAAGGCCCTCGTACTGGATGTACGTGGGGCTTCGCCCGGTGCGGCGAGAGGGCGTGCCAGGTGTCGCGGGTGCAGGCGGGATTTTGCGGACACGCCCAAGCGCACACCGCGAAGACAACGGCCGCTGGCCGTCCGGCCTGGTCAGGGGCCGTTCACGGTGATCCCGGCTCCTACGCCATGGCCCTCACCGGGCCTCGCTGCCCGTCACGCCGGACCACTGGCCCCCGTGGACGGCGCGGTGCCGTTCACCGCCATGATCAGAACGATCCCAGCCGAGGCCGAAGCCGTCACACGAACCTAGCCGGTCGCCACGTGGGGCGTCCCTTCCTGCCTGTCGGGAAACATCAGCCAGGCGCCGCCGTGGATCGCTCCGAGAGATGCCAGCCCCAAGCCGTGACGCAGCCACCTCATGCCGCCCTCCCAGTCACGGGGAGGACCGAAGACCAGCCAGGTCGCGAGGGCGATGCCGCCCAGCACGCTCACGATGCCGGCCACACGACGTAATCCATGACTCATGGGCCCATGATCGCCTGTGCCCTCCCGTACGCACCACCGAAAACGCGGCAGTGGCACGCCGCCCCGCTCAACGCAACGGCCCCTGACCAATTGCCTGGTCAGGGGCCGTCACCATGCGGTGGGTGTGGGATTTGAACCCACGGTGACATCGCTGCCACGACGGTTTTCAAGATCTCTCGGCGGTCGGGTGGGGTGTTCGCTCCGCCGCAGGTCAAACGGGTGCGAGGACCCCGGCGGAGCCGTCGTCATCGTCGCCGTGCCCGCTACGTGCCCCAGACGCATGATCGTCGTGATCGTGCCCGCTGAGCCAGGAGTCCGCCGCTTCGGCCACCTGGTCATCACGACCGGCGACCGGCCGGGCGTAGTGGCGAGTCGTCACGCTCGCGTTCGAATGGCCGAGCCGGTGAGCGGCTGTCATGACGCCGTACCGGTCGGCGACCCACGTCCCGTGCGAGGCGCGGAGATCGTGCGGGGTGACGTCGGTCAGCCCGGCCGCCGACACGGCGGGGTCGAAGCACGCCTTGCGCCACTGGTTGTAGCGCAGAGGCTTGCCGCCGGGTGTGGTGAACAGGAGCGCGTCATCCCCTCCGGGCAGGTTCTCAAGGTGACGGCCGAGCCGCTTCGCGAGCGACGGGCCGACGCGAAGGAGCCGCTTCTGATGCGACTTGGGGGTGTCGAAGACCAAGGTGCCGTTGGCTTCGGCAAGGTTCTCGTCGACCAGGACGAAGCCGCCGGACACGTCGATGTCGACGCGGCGGAGTGCAAACGCCTCGCCGACTCGCAGGCCCGCGTACGCGAGGAGCGCGATCAGCAGGTCATGCGGCTTGGCGGCACTCCGCACGATCCGGGAGGCTTCGAGCGGGGTGAGGATGTGCGGCTCCGTCTGCGGCATCCGAGGTAGCTTCACGCCCCGGCATGGCGTCTGCGAGATCATGTCGTTGTCGACGGCAGCTCGCATGATCTGCGAGAGGACCCGGTACGCCTGCCTGATACGCGACGCGCTGAGTCCCTTGGTGTTCATGCTGGCCACCCACTCAGTGATCGTGATCGGCCGGAGGCCCGACAGCTCACGGTCCCCGAGCGCCGGATTGATCAGCGAGTTGATCAGGGACCGGTACGTCGCTTGGGTCTTGTGCTTGAGCTGAGGAGAAACCGCAGCGAGCCAGCGGGCCGCCCAGTCACGTACGGTCGTCTGCCCCTCGGTGGGGTCGAGCCAGCGCCCCTCTTCGATCTCGATGCGCTTCCGCATGAGCCATCGGTCAGCGTCCGTGGACGTGGCGAACGTCCGGTCTGCAGGCCGGAGTACGCCGTCAGGCCCCGGGTACCGGGCTTGGAAGCGCCCGGAGGGCAGTTTGCGGACCCGGCCGAAGGGCCGACGGGACTTGCGCTTGCCAGCCATCAGGCGGCCCTCCTCAGGCCCGTCGGCCGCAGGACGACCGGTTCCACGGTGTTGGCTGTCACGTACGCCTCCACCGCGCTCTCGGGGATGCGGACATGCCGACCGACCTTCACGAAGGTGATCCGGCGCTCCTCTATGAGGCGACGCGGGAAGCGCACGCCGGTTCCGAGCCGGTCGGCGACCTGATCGACGGTGAGGAGTCGGTCCATGGTCACCACTCCCCTTCTGCGTCCAGGTGGCGCCTGTCAGCCAGTGCCTCGCGGGCGGTTTCTCGGTTGAGCTGGAGACCGCGGGCGATCGTGGCAGCGAGGGCGGATTCTCCTGGGGTGTGGCCGTGTCCGGCGTACTGCCAGTCGGCCAGGATGAGCACGGTTTCCGGCTCGCGGTCGTCCAGGCCGAGCGCTTCGCGTTCCTGCGTGGCGCGGAAGTCGGCGCGGGCCTGGCGGAGTGCGCCGAGCGTGGTGGAGTAGCGGCGGGACTTCGAGCTGAAGTGGCCCCGGAAGCCAAGCATGTGAGCCCAGGCCCACAGGCGCCGGTCCGGGTACAGCTCATCCAGGTCACGGCAGGCGGTGATCAGTCGGCGGGTGTGGTTGGGGACGCCGTGGCGGTCGAGTTCGGCGAGTTCGCCGATCCGGCGGTCTAGGGTCCCGGTCGTCTCGGCGGCCTTGGTGGCGTACTTGGCGACGTACGCGGCAACCGCCTGCTCGGTGATGTCGGAGCCGTCACCGAACGCCTTCACGGGCCGGACGTCGAGTTGTCGGCCCCACTGGAACGTACGGGCGGGCTGGTCCCCGGCGGTAGGCACGCTGACGCTCGTGTAGGCGTGCGTGACGGCAGCGCGGATCGCATCCGTGAGAAGCCCGGCCGACGCCCAGGACGGGGGCGGGGACTCGGGTCCCTCCGGGCCGTCGAGGCGGATCACGGCGTGAAAGTGGACGGCGCCGCGCTTCTGGAACTCGGCGACCTTGCCGTACGACACCCGGCATGCGTCGGCGAGTTCGCGCTGTGTCAGTCTGGCACGCTTGGCGATCTCGCGGCGGAGCCGGTTGGTGAAGCGCATCCACAGCTCACCCGCGTGGTTGTTGAAGAGGACGGCGCCCGCGTAGTCGTACGTGGCCGGGTCCAGGGCCGTGCCGAGGTCCGGGTCATCCGGGGCGTGCCGGGCCCCGCAGCGGCAGACGCCGCGGTCGGGCCGGTTGTGGACCGGGCCGAACGAGGGCGCTGTGAACGTGGCGAAGACCCGAGGGTGATCGCGCACGGTCGCCGGGATGTCCTTGTCCGGGTCGCCGGCGAGCCCGGCGCGGATCAGGTGGTACGTGTCTCCGGCGTAGGTCCAGGCGCAGGCCGGGCAGCGGGAGGCACGGCGGTTGCCGCAGGCGACGCGGAGGCGTCCGCCGGGCTCGCCCTCGGTGCTGTAGCGGTGCAGTACCTCGCCGGTCGTCTTGTCCTTGTGCAGGACCCAGCCGCGCAGGTGGATCGGGTCGGCGCAGCCGCCCGTGCGCTTGATCTGGTCCTGCCAGCGGTCGAAGCCGGGAAGCCCGGCCACCCGGAGGAGATCCCCCAGGGTGGTCGGGTCCAGGCCCGCGAAGGTCGCGGTGTCGGTCACGCGCGACCCCCGGCGAGCTGGGCGACGCGGGCGGACACGGTGCCGGTGCCGCGGCAGGTCTGGCAGTCGACGCTGATCGTGTGCAGGTGGCCGCGGGCGTCACGGCCGCCGGAGGTTACCGCAGCGGAGGCGAAGCCGTCGCAGTCCCGGCAGATGCGAGCCGGGGCGGAGGCGCGGTCGGTCATGATGGGGATTCCTTCCGGTTCTGTGGATCGGACAGGGACGGCGCCCGGGCGGCGGATGCTTGGCGGTATCAGGGCCGCCCGGGAGCCGGTCAACGTCGCTTGGCCTCGGTAGCGATGAGCGAGCGGACGACGAGCGCGCACACCGCGACCGAGGCGGCCGTCACGGCGACGGCGAGGAGCATGGAGACCAGGACGGCGCCGACGACGAGCACGACGGCCGTGCCGCCGCCGACGACGGCGACCAGGGCGCCGGGGGTGAGCTGGATCGTGGGCCGGGACGGCGCCGGGGCCGGGGCCGCCGGAGCGGGCGGCGGGGTCTGAGCACTCGGGACGACGGCGGTCGGCTCGATGACGGCGTGCGGAGTGACCAGGCCGGTCGGCGTCGGGTTGGTGGGCACCTTGGGGCGGAGCATCGGTGATCTCCCTTCTGGGGTGGTTACTTGGCGATGGAGTCGACGGCGGGGGCAAGGAAGCTGTCGGCGATGAGGTAGCCGCCCAGGAGCAGGACGACGACCAGCCACAGCGGCGGGCGGGTGAGCTTGATCCCGAGGTAGGCGACGACGGCGACGACGAACCAGAGAGGCAGGCTCATGACGTGATCTCCCTTGTGGTCAGCGGGCGTTGCAGCGGTGGCTTTGGGCGGCCAGCTCCGCGGCGGCGGCGCTGAGGTATTCGGCGGACCAGTCGCAGCCGGGCGCGGTGCAGGCGGTCGCGTGGGCCTCGCGGCCGTGACGGTCGGTGAAGGTGCCGACCTGGACCGGGCCGATGCGGCGGACGTCGCGGAAGCGGTAGCGGGGCATGGGTGGTTCTCCTCTCAGGCGAGTTGAGCGGCGATGGCGGTAGCCATCGGGTCGGGGACACCCAGGCGGGCGCGGAGGGTGTCGGTGTCGATCGGGCCGCCGGTACGGGCGCGGTGGTCGTCAGCGACCTTGCGGGCGTAGGTGAGCAGCGCGTCAGGGACCTGAGGAGCCGGAGCCGGGTTGGCCACAGGCAAGGCCGGGGCGTCCTCGGCTTCGAGGGCGGCGGCAGGCTCCGAGGCGGGAGCCGGGGCGGGTGCGGGGGCCGGGGCTGCGGGCGCCGGCGGAACCGGCACCCGGTCCCCAGCCGACTTGGGCGCGGGCGAGTGGGCGAGCAGGGTGCCGCCCATGAAGGCCAGCGCGGGCCAGGCGGCGACCAGGATCCGCAGCCAGGCCGGAACCTCACCCAGGTCGAGGAGTCCGGCGGTGGCGACGTTGGCGCCGAGCGAGGCGACCAGGGCGATCAGGAACCAGCACCAGGCCAGCCGGGACGGGCCGTCCGAGCGGAGCCGTCGCCATGCGGCGACCAGGAGCAGGTCAACGCTGATCGGGTAGGCCCAGGCTTTCCAGCCGGACTGTCCGGCCGCGGCGGCAAGGTCGTGCAGGTGGGCGAAGGACAGGGCACCGGCGATCACGGCCTGTACGAGCACGGCATCCGGGCGGATCGAGCGGGTCATGTCCTCACCTCCTTCAGAGAGTTGGGCCAGGACGGGGCGGGGATCGAGTCCGGCCGCCCGGTCCCGGCGGGTTCAGTCGGTCGGGGCTTCGCCGGTGCCCAAGCAGGTCAGGCACAGGGCTTCCTGCCGGTCGTCGCTCACGCGCTTGCGGCGACCGCCGACCTGGAAGGACTCCAGGACCTGCCCGTTCTGGCAATCGGGGCACGGCTGTTTCTTGGGCTTGCGGCTGGTCGTCTTCCGTGCGGCCATGGCGTTCTCCTTCGGGCATGGCTCGGGTAGGGACCTGGCGCGATGCGGTCGCGCCAACCGATGGAGCGGGGAGGGTTCAGGCGGTTTCCGCGGCGAGTTCGCGGGCGTCCTCGGGGACGGTCGTGCGATGGGGGCGGAACGGAGCCAGGGTGGGGATATCCGGCGTCAAGTGCGCGTTGTCCGCGCAGGCCTTGACCGCTTCGTGCAGCGAGACGAACGGGGAACGGATGCGAGCCCAGCCACCAGTCAGCAGGCCGATCACGGCAGTGCCGGGACGGTTCGCGGCGATCGAGGTTGCCGCACCGACCGCGCGGGGACTGACGTCGGCGAGCGCCATCTTCGCGGACGCTTCATCGTTGACGCGGTGGGCAACACGGCCAGTGAGCTGAGCCCGCAGAGCGGTGGCGCCGGTGCCGAGTTCGGAGCCGAAACGCTGCCCGCAAACCTCCAGGTAGATGCCCGCGGCGCGGCCGAGCTGGGCGAGGCGGACCAACTGGGTGACCATGTGATCCCGGCGCTTCTCGTCTGCCTTGCTGGAGATCAGGAAGAGCTCCGCCACCTCGTCGACGACCAGGACCAGCGGCACCGGCCTGATGTCCTCCGGCAGGCCCCAGATATCTGAGGTGATCGAGTCCAGCGGGGTGCCGGGCGCCAGGTGCTGAGCCGCGCGGATCAGCTCATAGCGGCCGGTCATCTCCTGCACCATCGCGTCCAGCAGTTCGGCCGCCTGCTCGGGGGTGCAGGCCAGCGCGGACAGACGCCGGGCGAACGGTGCCAGCTCCACACCCCACTTGCAGTCGATCCCTGCAAGCGCGACCGGCTGAGCCGCCAGGCCCTTGACCAATCCGCGTAGGTAGACGGACTTGCCGGACTCGGTGGCACCGATCACCAGCTCATGCGGGCTGGTGCGGAAGTCCCGCACGTGCGCCGAGCCGTCAGCGCGGAGCGCCACCGGCACCTGAAGCAGCTTCGCGGGCAGCTTGCTGGGCATCGTGACCTTGCGCAGCACGTCGTAGCCGATCAGCCGGACTTCCAGCGTTCCCGGCTTGAGCGCCCGGACCTGGACACCATGAGCCCGCCAGGCGTGACGGAGCCGTTCGGTGGCAGCGTCGAAGTCCTGTACGTCCTGGCCGGGCTGCATCTTCAGCCGAAGGACCAGGCCGGAGCGGGTGACCCGTATCCGGCGGAGCCTCGGCGTCATGCGGCCGGGTTGCCGGTTGGTGGCCGCGGCCAGCCACAGACGCCAGCGGGTCGGCGCCTCGGTCAGGCCGCACGCCTCCATCACGGACTTGAGCGTGATCACGATGCGGGCGACGGTGACCAGCCAGCCGCAGGTCAGCCAGTACCAGGCCGGGCGCTGCCAGCGCAGCCACCCGAGTCCGGCAGCGGCCAGCGCCAGGACGATCAGCGTCGTGAGCTGAAGTCCAGTCATGGCGCTCAGCCCTTGGCGTTCGCGGAGACGGTGAGCGCGGTGACCGCGGCAGCGCGGAAGGCGATGCCGTGACGCTTCTGGCCGTTGAACTCGTTCTCCCACGGCCGCCCCACCAGGCCGGTCAGCGCGACCGGGGTGCCCATCACCAGCTCGCCCGTGATGCCGGGCTCCGGGACGGTGATGGACAGGATCTCCACCTCGTCGTTCGCCGCGAACATCACGTCCACGGTCATCAGGGTCGCGCCGGTCTCGGCGTCCATGGCGATCTCACCGGTACGACGGTCCTTGACCTTGGGCTGCGGGGTCTTGGCGACCATCACGGTCGCGGCGGAGGTGTCGACGGGAATCTGACGCACAGCAGATCACTCCTCTACAGAGGCTGGACTCTGTCACTCATGTATATGAGTGACATGAAGAAGAGTGCCTCACTCCTATACATGAGTCAACCCGCCGCGGAAGAGAATTCGCGACGGGCTGAGGGGAGTTGAGCGTGCGTCAGTCGGCGGCAGGGATCCGGTACTCGAAAACGAACTGGTCAGCGGCCATGAGCGTGTCACAGACCTCAACGACGAGACCCTCGGTCGTACGGGCCTCCCGGGTCAGATGAACCACCGGCGCACCGGGACTCAGCGCCAGCTCGGACGCCTCCGCCTTGGAGGCCGGGCGCGCTTGCAGCGTCTCAACGAACTCAGCGAACTCGTGCCCATGGTCTTCGAGTCGGGCGTAGATGCCACCCCCGCCGGGGTTCTCGGCGAATAGTTCCGGGATCTCCTTGACGACGTCCCACGGGAGGTACGACGTAGCAGTCTCGACGGGCGTGCCGTTGCGGAAGTAGAGGCGCCGCCGGGCGAGCACCTGGGCACCGGCGGGGACGCCCAACCGTTGAGCAGCATCCTCTGGCGCCTCCATGGGCCCGATGTAGAGGACGCTCACCTTGGCCGTAGCGCCGGACCGCTCGGACTCAGCGAGGTACGCGGCCTTACCGCCCCGCCGGAGCGAACGCCGGAAGCGATCGGAGGAGCGATGCCGCACCGGCGGCCGATCCTTCACGATCGATCCCTTGCCGTGCCGAGTCTCCACAAGCCCGCTTGCGCGCACCTCGACCATGGCCTTACGAATCGTGCCGCCGGAGACGCCGTAGCGGTCGACAAGCTCTGATTCGCTCGGCACCATTTCACCGGGCTTGAGAACGCCCGCCCGGATCTGCTGCACGATCTCCTCGGCGATCTGTACGTACCGGGGTACGGACTTCTCACCTCCTACTGCGGTTCCCATAGTCCTTCTCTTCCTCCTATGCTCCTGTACATGAGTAACAGCGCCCGAGCCACCCGGTCAACGCCGCGCCACTCCGTATCTGTCGCGGGGGTGGTCGTTCGTGACGATGGGCGGCTCTTGGCGATCCGGCGTGCGGACAACGGGAGGTGGGAACTTCCCGGCGGAGTGCTGGAGATCGAGGAGGCGCCGGAAGAAGGGGTGCGGCGCGAGGTCCTTGAAGAGACCGGCGTTCATGTCGATGTGGCCGAGCTGACCGGGGTCTACAAGAACGTCTCACTCGGTGTCGTCGCCCTGGTCTTCCGGTGCAAGCCGACCGGGGGCACTGAGCGCACGTCCGACGAGTCGACGGCAGTCGAATGGCTCACGCCCGCGGAAGTGTCCGAGCGGATGGCCGAGGTCTACGCGATCCGTCTCCTGGACGCCCTGGACGGCGGAGGCCCGCATGTACGCAGCCACGATGGCCGCCGCTTGATCCCGGCGCGGTAGCACTTTCCCTACATCATCAAGGGCCCGCGCACGGCGCGGGCTGGCCCCTTGGGCCTGGCCCTCTGCGCCTTCGGCGCCCGGGCCTGGCCCCTGGGGCCGCATTCCCACTGCGGCCCAGATGTGGAGAAACCCTCCGGGGCCGGGGCGGTCGGCTCCGCGGCTTTACCCACCTCCCCGGTCCGGGTCCCGCGTCGAGCAAGACCAGGGGGCCACTCGTGCTAATTGCGGTCAGGCCCAAAGCCTGCCCGAGTTGCCAACTAGCGTACGGCCCCCTGATCATGCTCGACCCCAGACCGGGCAGGCCACCGGCCAAAGCCGCTCCGCCGACCTGGTGGGCACGTGCCCCATCCGTGCCCGAAGGAGCGGGAAACCACCGGGAACAGGGGGCAATCACAGGGAGCGCTCACGATGAAGGCCCCCAACCTAGTGCCCAGGTCAGGGGCCGTTCACCTGCGGTGGGTGTGGGATTTGAACCCACGGTGACATCGCTGCCACGACGGTTTTCAAGACCGTTCCCTTAGGCCGCTCGGGCAACCCACCCACGCCCCGGCCCACCAGGGGCGGAGCGGGTACAGCGTACCGGTCCGGCGCGGTTCGCGGGGGCCGTGGGCCGGGTGCGAGGGGTTCGCGGGGAGGACGGACGCCGCACCGCCCCGGGAGAGGGGCGGTGCGGCGCGGTCGTCAGGGGCGGCCGGTTGTCCGGTCAGCTGTCGCCCTCGCGTTCGCCGAGGGTCACCTCGGCGGTGCGGGTCTTGCCGTCGCGGGTGTAGGTGAGGGTGACCTTGTCACCGGGCTGGTGGGTCCAGATCTCGCCGATGAGGGTGGGGCCGCTGTCGATGACGTGGTCGTCGAGCTTGGTGATCACGTCGCCGGACTTCAGGCCGGCCTTGTCCGCGGGGCCGTTGGGCGTGACCGAGGGCACGCCGCCCTCACCGGAGTCGGTGATCTCCGCACCGCCGGTGCCCTCGCTGAGGGAGACCGAGGCGCCGATCACCGGGTACACCGGCTTGCCCGTCTTGATCAGCTGCTGGGCCACGTTCTTCGCCTGGTTGATCGGGATCGCGAAGCCGAGGCCGATCGAACCCGCCTGCCCCGAGCCGAAGCCGCCGTTGCTGGCGGACTGGATCGCCGAGTTGATGCCGATGACATTGCCCCGGGCATCGAGCAGGGGGCCGCCGGAGTTGCCGGGGTTGATCGACGCGTCGGTCTGCAGGGCGCTCATGTACGAGGCCTTGCTGCCCGAGGAGCCGTCGCTGGAGGCGACCGGGCGGTTCTTCGCGCTGATGATGCCCGTCGTCACCGTGTTCGACAGACCGAAGGGGGCGCCGATCGCGATCGTCGAGTCGCCCACCGCCACCTTGTCGGAGTCGCCGAGTGTCAGCGGGTTCAGGTCCGAGGGGGCGTTCTTCAGCTTGATGACCGCCACGTCGTAGCCCTGAGCGTGGCCGACGACCTCGGCGTTGTACTTCTTGCCGCTCGGGAAGGTCGCCGTCAGCTTGCCGCCGTCGACCGCGTCCGCCACCACGTGGTTGTTGGTGACGATGTGCCCTTCCTTGTCGAAGACGAAGCCCGTGCCCGTGCCGCCCTCGCCGTCGCTGCCCGACGCCTCGATCGTGACCGTGCTCGGCAGCGCCGCCGCGGCCACCGCGGCGACCGTACCGGCCGCGCGCTTGACGTCACCGCCGTTCTGGGAGGCCGAAACCGTGGTGGAACCCGTCGAGTTGTCGCTGCGGTCGGCCAGCGTGTAGCCGATGCCGCCGCCGACGCCGCCCGCCGCCAGCGCGGCCACGAGGATCGCCGCGATCAGGCCGCCGCGCTTCTTGCCGCCCGGGTTGGGTGCCGGCTGCTGCGTCTGCTGCCAGGAGGAGCCCCAGCCGCCGCCCGCGCCGCCGCCGTGACCGCCGGAACCACCGTGGTCACCGGGGCCGCCCGGTCCCGCGACCCCGCTGCCGTCGGCGTACCTGTGTCCGCCGTCCGCGTACGACGGGACGGCCGACGGCGCCGGGGGCGGCCACGCGGCGTCGGGCGCGGTGGAACCACCCGGACCGCCGGGCGCCTGGCCGTAGCCACCACCGGGACCGGCGCCCG
The DNA here is from genome assembly GCF_055572155.1 of Streptomyces sp. NPDC030814. Taxonomy (NCBI): domain Bacteria; kingdom Bacillati; phylum Actinomycetota; class Actinomycetes; order Kitasatosporales; family Streptomycetaceae; genus Streptomyces; species Streptomyces sp. NPDC030814. The sequence continues at coordinate 446,150 of NZ_JBVIDX010000004.1, read as the reverse complement.
GTGCCTGGCCATAGCCGTGGCCCTGGCCGGAAGCGGCCGCGTATCCGGGGGCACCCGTGGTCACCAGCTCCGGCTGGGCCTGGTGCTGCCCATGGGGCTGCGGCTGGGCGTGGGGTGCCGGTTGCTCGTGCGGCTGCTGCTGACCCGCGGTCCGGTCCGGGGCGGTCGGCGGGGCCGGCGGGATCTGGGCCGTCGGGGCGCTGTCGGCGGTGGTTCCGCCGGCCGGGGCCGGGGGCGTCGTGTTTCCGGTCGGTGCCGGCCCGGAGGTGGTTCCCGCGGGGGCCGCGCTCGGCTCGGGGGCCGGGGCCGGCGCGGAGGCAGCGGGAGTGTCCACCGGCACGGGAGGTGCGGACGGGGCCGGGGGTACCGCGGTGCCCTCGTTCTCGGTGCTCACAGCTTCTCTCCTCGATCCACGGCTGTCACCTGTCAGCGGTCGACTCGTCCTGGGCGCACAGCGGGGCTGGGCGCGAGTTTGTATGCGGTCAGCTTTTCCCACGAGCCGTCAGGGCACCATAAGCGGTGTCTGTGGGTCCGGGAGCAACCTTTATATAGGATCTATCTGACCAAAGGCTCACATCGCCCATGGTGCCGCAGCCGTACGACGCCACCACCCCGACGCGTACCCCCTTCACGGTGGCACCATGACGCGGTGACCCACGCACGACAGCTCCCGATCCAGGTAGTCGCCCACCGAGGGGCCTCCGAGGAAGCCCCCGAGCACACCCTGGCCGCGTACAAGAAGGCGATCGAGGACGGTGCGGACGCCCTCGAATGCGATGTCCGGCTGACCGCGGACGGCCATCTGGTCTGTGTCCACGACCGACGCGTCAACCGTACGTCGAACGGCCGCGGTGCGGTGTCCACCCTGGAGCTCGCCGATCTCGCCGCCCTGGACTTCGGCTCCTGGAAGAACGGCGACGAGGCACCCGACTGGGAGATCGCACCCGAGGAGCGGGCCGACACCTCCGTCCTCACCCTTGAACGACTGCTCGAACTCGTGGCCGACGCGGGACGCCGCGTGGAACTGGCCATCGAGACCAAGCACCCCACACGTTGGGCGGGACAGGTGGAGGAGCGGCTGCTGGTCCTGTTGAAGCGCTTCGGGCTGGACGCACCGGCCTCGGCCGGCGGGTCACCGGTACGGATCATGAGCTTCTCGGCGCGTTCACTGCATCGCGTGCACGCCGTGTCCCCGACCCTGCCGGCGGTGTACCTCATGCAGTTCGTCTCGCCCCGGCTGCGGGACGGACGTCTGCCTGCCGGTGTCCGGATCGCGGGCCCCTCCATCCGCATCGTGCGCAACCATCCCGCGTACATCGAGCGCCTGAAGAAGGCGGGCCACCAGGTTCACGTGTGGACCGTGAACGAGCCCGAGGACGTCGACCTGTGCGTCCGCCTCGGCGTCGACGCGATCATCACCAACCGCCCCCGCGCGGTGCTCGACCAGCTCGACCGCTGACGCTCGCCGCGTACGCGCCGCCACCCCCCACTCCGAACACGCCCCTGTTCACACTTGGCCATGCCACTGGCCCTCTCCGTGCCCCTCACACGGTTTCGGCGGAGGTAAGAATTCCGCCAGAGCGGCCCCCGTCCGTGCGGCGACAAGTCCGTACATTGGGGGCGGAATTCAGCCAGTCCCTCACAGGGAGTGCACCGGCGCGTTCGGACCGTATTCGATCGGTGTGAGTGCGTCAGAGCACATGTGTTGGCCGGTTTCCAGTCCAGTCCAATGGGGCATTCACACCGTGGCGTGGGGTGAAGGAGGTCTCGGGGGTGGCGTTGGTGGTGGCACAGGAGGTGCCCACGTCGTCGAGCATGGCCGTACCCCATGGCCCTGCGGGCGTGGGGCTGGCGAGGCACCGGTTGCGTGATCAGTTGCGTGACGGTGGTGTGGCGGAATCGATCATCGACGATGCCCTGCTGATCCTTTCCGAACTACTCAGCAATGCCTGCAAACACGGCAGGCCCCTCAACGACGCGCTGGCCGGCGACGGCGACGTGCGCTGCGCCTGGCGCATGGACCCCTCGGGGCGGCTCACGCTGGAGGTCACGGACGGCGGTGGTCCGACCCGCCCGGTTCCGTCCACGCCCTCGGTCACCGCACACGGTGGCCGCGGGCTGAACATCGTGACGGCACTGGCCGACGACTGGGGCGTACGGGACGACGCCCGGGGCGAGGTCACGGTCTGGGTCGTCGTCCAGGACGACGTCCGCCACACCCACCGTCGGGACGACTTCGCCACGCGCGTCGCCGCGCCCTCGGTCTCCGCGATCCCCGACCTGGACTTCGCGGACGCGTTCGAGGACATGGACTGAACCACCCCGCCCCGGCCGGACTCGTCCACGACGGCGAGCACACCGGCCCGCGAGCGGACACCGATGACGCCCGCCGGCGATCCCGTACCCGCGGCCCGTTTCCGGACAGGTCTGACGGCACCCATCCCCTATACAACAGTCACCCCGGCCACCACCGAACAACCTGGCCTGATTCACCGGTTCCGGGACGACTCGGTGCGTTGTCCACAGGGTCCCGTCGGCGGCCGTACGAGCGGCTAGGCTCGCGCCAGTACGAGACCAGCCGTGATCGGGAGACACCCACGATGGCCAAGAAGCGACCCCACACGAAGGCCAAGCGCCCGCAGGGCACCGGCGGAGTCGGCGCCGCAGGCGCCGATGGGCAGGTTCCAATTGTCGGTGCGCGCGAGCCCTGCCCCTGCGGCAGCGGCCGCCGCTACAAGGCCTGCCACGGCCGGGCCGCCGCGCAGGCGGTGACCGAGCTGGTTCAGCGCCCGTTCGAGGGCCTGCCCGGCGAGTGCGACTGGGTGGCGCTGCGTGAGCTGGTGCCCGCCGCCACCGTCGAGCTGAAGCTGCGCGAGGCACTCCCCGAGGGCGTCCCGTCGGTCACGCTCGCCACGGTCCTGCCGATGGCATGGCCCGCGCTGCGCCGCGACGACGGCTCAGTGCTGATCGGCCTGCAGAACGACACGGCGTCGGGCGACATCAGCCGCGACCTCGCCGACACCCTGCAGCGCGCCCTCGCCGCCGAGCCGGGCACCCCGGTCCAGGGCCGACGCGCCCCGGCCGACGGGCCGCGGCTGCAGGACCTGCTCGACCCCGAAGGAGAGTTCGAGCCAGTTGTGCACTCGGGCTTCGAGTTCTGGGTCCCCGACACGGAGAACGCCACCCCGGAGGTCACCGCCTCCCTGGAGCGGGCCAACTCCGCGGCCATCCCGACCGTGAAGCTCTCCGGCGTCGATGCGGCCTACTGGTGCGAGACCCCCGACAAGAACCACCTGCGCTGGGTCATGCCGCACCCGGAGGAGCGTCTTCTGGACGCTCTGGCGCGGCTGCACGCGGCGGGCAGCTCCAGCCTCGGTGAAGGCACCCGCCTGGTGGGCTCCTTCCGTGCTCACGGGCTCACGGTGCCCGTGTGGGACCTCCCCAGCGGGGTCGGCGCGGACGACATCGAGAAGCCGGCCGCCGAGTTCGCCGAGCGGCTCGCCGCGGCCCTGGCGGAGGATGCTCCGCTCACCCCGGACGAGCGTCGGGCCCGCGGCGGACTCACCAACCGGCAGGTCACGCTCAGCTGACGCGGGGAGCGGCGGCCGGCCGGGCGGCGGGCCGACCGCGACTCTGCGTTTGTGGTGACTCCTGTCACAACTCCCCTACGTGACAGGCAAATTCGTGTCCGAATAGCCGAGATCGAATTTGCGAAGCGCCGATCTCTTGTTACGGTTCCATTAGCCCGGTTGCTGGTGCATCCCCCGTCGCCAGCAACCGGGTCTTTTCATGCCCGGCTCGCGAGCGGCCTCGCAGCGCGGAACGGCCTCCGCCGCCAACTCCCCTACGGACGGCCGGAGTTGCTCCCGGAACGCAGCAGCAGCGGTCCTCCCCCGTCCGGCGCCGCGAACTCCGCCACAGCCGTGTAAGCGCCCGGCACGCCCCGTGTGCGCTCCCTCGGTGTCTCACACGCTCCTGGCTCGTCCCCCGCGCCCACGGCGCAGTGGATGCGTACGCTGCGGCCGCCGGGCGTCATCATGCTGAGGACGGAGCTCAGCTCCCGCCCGGTCGCGTTGCGGTAGTACGTACGCGCCCAGGTCTCCTCGCCCTGGGTGAGGACGCAGGTCTGTGCCTCGATGCCGTCCGGCGAGGTGAGTTCGGGACCGCAGTGGGCGGCGGTGGCGAGCCCCAGGTCGGGCGGCATGGGCGACCGTGACGACTCAGCGGTCCCAGGGGCGTCGTGTGCCTTGCCGTCGGATCCACCGCCGGGCCCGGCAGCCGGCCTCCCGGCCGGCCTGTCCCCGGACTGCTCGGACGCCGGGCGTCCCTTGGTTCCGGCCGAAGGCCGCTCCGCGGCGCCGCCCAGGTGTCCGGTCGTCCGCCGCGCCATCGTGTCGCCGGCATCGGCCAGGGGTCCCGCGGACGCCACGAGCGGCAGGGCGAGGGAGCACGCCACCCCGACCGTCAGCCCGAGGAACCGGAGCCTGCGCCCATCCGGACCACCACGTGCCGCTCCGGGCGCCCGGTGGGTCCGGGGTGAGGGCGCACTGTGCCGGCCGCGCGGCGACGGGGCCCAGAAGCCCCCGGGAAGACGCTGCATGTGCGGAAGATAACGACCGACCGGTGGGCCCGGCCGAGCGCGCGCCGGTCGGACTCAGAACTCGGGGGCGCTCACACCCGTACGAGTGAGGGCGTCGACCACCGCGTCCACCACGGCCTCGACATCGGGCACCCAGGGGGCCGCCGAACCGGGCAGCGGCGCGCGCTCCCAGCCGATCCGGCCGTGGCCCGTCTCGGACGGCGGCAGTGCGATGTAGCCGCCCTCACCGTGGAAGCGGAGCGAGCCGGGGACGAAGTCCTTGGCGTAGAGCAGTTCGCCCAGCTGCTCCATCGAGTACGGGGCGACGAGGATCGCCCAGCGGTGCGGGGCCGCGACGACAGGGCCGAGGCGCATACCGCTGCGGTCGAGCGCGGCGAGCGCCCGCGAGGCGCCGAGGGCCGGCAGGCTGACCGCGCACGGCGCCCTGCCCCCGGTGGCCAGGACGATCGGTGCCGTGGGCCGGTTGGTCCACCACCAGCGGACCATGCGCTCGTCGGTGGTGGCGGCGAGCAGCCCGGGATCGAACGGGTGAGCACCGGGCACCACGCACTCCGGGTCCGGGCAGGCGCAGCGGGCGCGCCCCTGCGGATCCGGCGCCACGCCCGGGAGCACGGGCCACTGCCATTCCCTCGCGAACGTCAGGGCCTGCTCGAGCAGCTCGGGCCTCCCGCCGTTGCGCTTGGACAGGAGCCTGCGTCGCCTTCCGGGGATCTCGCGCATGAGCGCTCGTCCTTTCCGTTGCACGCATGGCAACACCGTGGGTCACTCACAACATGTGTCGTTCACTTCACTGTGCGTACCTGCTGGCGCATCACACCCCTGTCGCGGACAAGGGGAACCCCTGCGGGCCTGGCTCGGCTACGTCCGCGTCCATCGCTTGCGCTGACTTGCGTCTGTCCAAAGCATGGGCATGGCGTGGGGGTGGCGACGCCTGGCGTTTTGCCGTCCGGCGTTTGCTCGCCGCCTCCGCCACGGGAGGATGGGGCTCGGTCGTCGGTGGATAGGACGCCCGGTTCCGTCGCCAGGTTCCGGATGACTGACGCCACCCCTGGCCTTCACCGAGTACGTACCCATCACGACCGCTGTGACGCTCTGTTGAACAAGGCCAGTCGACCTCAATACACCGTTCACCACAACACTTTTAAGCCATTTTTAGGTTTTCCAAAGGGCTGTACAAGAAGCCAACAGAAGTCGAACTGGGCCACACGGACACCACATATCCCAGCAGGACAATGCTGGACATCTCCTCACGAGTGCGTGTACATGTGGAGACACTGCTAGCGGCGCAGAATGACATGGGGGTTTGCGATGCTTTTCAGCAATACGCACCGGTCGGAAAGCCGGACACCATGAACGCCCCTCACCCTTCGAAAGTGGCCGGAATCGATTCAACGGTTCCCCCACCGGCACACACTGTCGCGCCCACGCCTGCCGCTCCGGGCACCTCATCGGCCACGCCCGCCACACGAGCGGGCACACCCCCCGGGGCCGTCCTCCAGGACCGGCTCGCCGGCTGGGTGTCGGACCTGACGACCCTGCACGAACTCACCGAACGCCTGGCCCGCACGGACGCCCTCGACAGCGCTCTTCAGGAAGCCCTGCGTGCGGGAGCCGCCCTGGTCGGCGCCCGGCGCGGCCTCGTCGTCCTGGAACCGCACGACGGGCTCGGGCCCGACACGACCATCGGCCTCGGCCTCGGCCGCGCCGACCTCGGCCACATGGAGACCGTGCCGCGCAGCTCACTGCCGTACGGCCGCATCCTCGACGGACTACCCGGTGGCGACGGCGAGATCACGCAACCCGATCTGTTCGCCGAGGACGGACTGGACCCCCGCCACCGCGAGGTCGCCGCCCGGCTCGGATACGCCGCGAGCTACGCCCTCCCCCTGTCCGCCGAGGCCGCGGGACGCCTCGGTGCCGTCGTCTGGCTGTACGACGAGCCCGCCGAGCCGGCCGAACGGCAGCGGCACCTCGTCGGGCTGTACGCGCGGTACGCCGCCGAGCACCTGGCGCGGCTCGTCGAGGTCGAGCGCACCCGCATGTCCTTGGCCACGATCGCCGAGGAACTGCTGCCCTCCCGGCTGCCCCGCGTCGCCGGCGTCCAGCTCGCCGCCCGGCACCGCACCGGACCGCGCGGCGGCGGCGACTGGTACGACGCCCTGCCGCTGCCCGACGCCGCGCTCGGTCTCGCGGTCGGCTCGGTGACGGGGGCCGGGCCCAGCGCGATCGCCGCGATGGGCCGGCTGCGGGCCTCGCTGCGCGCATACGCCGTGATGGAGGGCGAGGACCCCGTCGCCGTCCTCTCCGACCTCGAACTGCTGCTCCGCCTCACCGAGCCCGCCCGCTCCGCCACCGCGCTCTTCGCCTATGTCGAGCCCGCGCTGCGCAAGCTGACGCTGGCCGGAGCCGGGCACAGCCCGCCGCTGGTGATCGGCGACCGGCGCACCGAGTTCGTGGAGACCTCCCTCTCGGCACCGCTCGGCATGCTCGCCTGCTGGGAGGCGCCCAGCATCGAGCTGACCGCCGGACCAGGAGAAACCGTCCTGCTGTACACCGACGGCCTCCTCCAGCGCACCGGGGAGCCCGTCGACCGCGCCTTCGCCCGACTCCACGCGGCGGCCGCCGGCGTCCCGCGGGCGCTGCGCGCCGACCCCGGCGCCCTCGCCGACCACGTCCTGCGGACCGTGCTGCCGGACGAACTGGACGCGGCTGCCGGCACGGAGGACGTGGTGCTGCTGGCGGCGCGGTTCGAGTAGCCGGCAGAGCCTCCGCGGCTGCTTCCAGTGCCCCCTCGCGGCTGCTTCGGGTGAGCCTTCGGTGACCGCCCGTGAGAGGGCCTGAAGGCCCTGGGCCCCGTCCGTTGCGACCGTACGATGGACGGGGTCCAGTGCCGTACCTAGGAGGATGACCGTGGCGGACGATCTCGAGCCGGCGACCCCGGAAGACGAGGCCACCGAAGCCGAGGAGCCCATCAAGCAGCGCAAGAACGGCCTGTATCCGGGCGTGTCCGACGAACTCGCCGAGAACATGAAGTCCGGCTGGGCCGACACCGAGCTGCACGACCTGCGGCCCATCGCCCAGGCCGCCGAGACCGCCGCCCGCCGCGCCGCGCTCTCCGCGCGCTTCCCCGGCGACCGGCTGGTGATCCCCTCGGGCAACCTGAAGACCCGCTCGAACGACACCGAGTACCCCTTCCGGGCCTCGGTGGAGTACGCGTACCTCACCGGCAACCAGACCGAGGACGGCGTCCTCGTGCTCGAGCCGAAGGGCGAGGGCCACGAAGCGACGCTCTACCTCCTGCCGCGGTCCGACCGCGAGAACGGCGAGTTCTGGCTCTCCGGCCAGGGCGAGCTGTGGGTCGGCCGCCGCCACTCGCTGACCGAGGCGGAGAAGCTGTACGGCATCCCGGTCTCCGACGTGCGCGAACTCGCCGACCGGCTGCGCGAGGCCACCGGCCCCGTCCGGGTCGTCCGCGGTCACGACGCGGGCATCGAGGCGGCGCTCACCGACAAGGTCACCGCCGAGCGCGACGAGGAGCTGCGGGTCTTCCTCTCCGAGGCGCGCCTGGTCAAGGACGAGTTCGAGATCGGCGAGCTGCAGAAGGCGGTCGACTCGACCGTGCGCGGCTTCGAGGACGTCGTCCGCGTACTGGACAAGGCCGAGGCCACCTCCGAGCGCTACATCGAGGGCACGTTCTTCCTGCGCGCCCGGGTCGAGGGCAACGACGTCGGCTACGGCTCCATCTGCGCCGCGGGCCCGCACGCCACCACCCTGCACTGGGTCCGCAACGACGGCCCCGTGCGCTCCGGCGACCTGCTGCTGCTCGACGCGGGCGTGGAGACCCACACGTACTACACCGCCGACGTCACGCGCACGCTGCCGATCAACGGCCGCTTCAGCGAGATCCAGCGGAAGATCTACGACGCCGTCTACGACGCGCAGGAGGCCGGCATCGCGGCGGTGCAGCCGGGCGGCAAGTACCGCGACTTCCACGATGCCGCGCAGCGGGTACTGGCCGAGCGGCTGGTGGAATGGGGGCTCGTCGAGGGCCCGGTGGAGCGCGTCCTGGAGCTGGGCCTGCAGCGCCGGTGGACCCTGCACGGCACGGGCCACATGCTCGGGATGGACGTCCACGACTGCGCGGCGGCGCGGGTGGAGACGTACGTCGACGGCACGCTGGAGCCGGGGATGGTGCTGACCGTCGAGCCCGGGCTGTACTTCCAGGCGGACGATCTGACCGTTCCGGAGGAGTACCGGGGGATCGGCGTCCGGATCGAGGACGACATCCTGGTGACGGAGAACGGGAACCGGAACCTCAGCGCCGCGCTGCCGCGGCGCTCCGCTGAGGTGGAGCTGTGGATGGCCTCTTTGAAGGGGGCGCAGGGCTGACAGGGTGCGGCGGTGGCCGGAGCGCCCCCGGGGTGGTCCGGCCGTCGTCGTTCGCGGGTGGGCGTGGGTTGTTCGCGCAGCTCCCCTCGCGTGAAAAGCGGCCGGGGCTGCGCCCCGTGCCCTCCCGGGGCGCGGGGAACTGCGCGAGGACCACAGACCCACCCGCACCCGCCACCGAACCCGCGCCCCCGAGCTACAAGGCGCTCCCGCCCAACCGCAGCGGCAGCGTGTCCGCAAAGAGCGCGCCGGCGAGCAGTGCCCCACTGCCCCGCGGACTCCACCCCCGCCGCTGCAGGTCCGTGTCGAACGCGCCCAGGGCCCGGCGGCCGGCCTCCGTGGTCGTGCCGCCCGCGTCGAGGACTCCGCGGGCGCCCGCCTGGACGTGGCGGAGGCCGTGGGGGGCCCTCGGTGTAGAGCAGTTCGGTGTCCTGGAGGGTCGACAGACCGTCAGGAGGGCGTCAGGCGGGCGCCCTCCTCAGGGGTGCCGGCGGTGCGCCCACCGGCGGCGACCGCCCCTCCGGTCAGGGCGAGAGCATGGCGCCGCGTGCTCGTTTTGCTCGCGTGGGTTCCCGTCATACCGCAGAAAACCAGGGACGCAGTCCGTCATGGAGCTGGGGGAGTGCTGTGAGGACGCCGAGAGTGCGGGATGGGCCGTTCGGCGGAGGGGGAACCGTTCGCCGGGGTCTTGCGTCGTCACGTCGAACGGCATCTGACGCGCACTCAGCGCTACGGAACGTGACATTTTTGGATCTTGACCGAGCCCGGCGAGGCCGTGTCCGAGTCCGAGACCTCTGGGAATGAGAGGCAGACAAGTCACTTGGGGGCGCACTTAGTTGAGGTGGGGCGTGAAAGGTGCACCGTTGCGTTGTTCGCGCTTCAGATCTGCCCGGCGCGCCAGCCGCAGCGCCGATTTGTCCGTGCCACCTTTGGCTTGATGGTAAATTATAGGCAAAAACCTTCCAAGGCCTCCGCCTGCTCGAGATCGTCGTTATTGCGCAGTTGACCAGTAGTCAGGGCGGTGGCCTCGGCATAGGCAAGAGGGGGAGGTGCAGGCATTCACCCGCCGGTGTGACCTGCCTCACGTTTATCTGTCAAAGCCTCGTGGACGGGACACTCGAAGCCGGACATGGACGCTATCGTCAGCACGCAATCAGGCCGGCTGGCATCTGATGCCGCTCGTCCAGTCGGCCCCTGCAACGATCTGGCTCGGCCCTCACGACAGGCGGTTCCCGTCGGCTGGTGCTTCAGTTATCGAAGGCCATACAGGTCAGCACCTGAGGTGCTGTCAGAAGATGAGGTCCGAATGAACGCTTCCCTCGACATCACGGCCGAAGAGCCGGGAAAGCCGACGGCTGTCGGCCCTGAGCGGGTTTCGCTTGTGCGGTTGGCTGCGCAGAGTAGCGGTGCGCTGTCCCCGGCGGTGACTCGTGCCGTATCGAACGGCGTCGAGCGGCGGGGGCCGGGCAGGGTCGCGGTCGCGGCCTTCCAGAGCTCGGTCTGATCTCATCGATCACCATCGATCGGGAACTGACACCTCTCATGACACCCATGGGCCGACCATCCCACCCCTTACGCCAATTTGTGCTCAAAATGCACAGCCGCTGCGATCTGGCATGTAACCACTGCTATGTGTACGAACATGCGGACCAAAGTTGGCGCGGTCGGCCCATTGTGACGTCCGAGAAAGTCCTCGAGGCCACGGCGGAACGCATCGCCGAACATGCCACGACGCATGGCCTGAGTACCGTTCATGTGGTCCTGCACGGCGGCGAGCCGCTCCTGGCCGGACGCACGCGGCTGCGCCGAGCGGCCGAAGTGCTACGCCGAGCGCTCAGTGGTGTGTGCGCCCTGGACCTACGAATTCACACCAACGCCGTAACCCTCGACGAGCGGTTCCTCGATCTGTTCGACGAGTTCGACATCAAGGTCGGTGTCTCGCTCGACGGCGACAAGGCCGCGAACGACCTTCACCGCCGCTACGCCAACGGGCGCAGCAGCCACGACCGTGTCCTACGGGGTATCGCCCTGCTCGGCCGCCCCCGCTACCGCCACCTCTTCGCGGGCATCCTGTGCACCATCGACGTGCGTAACGACCCGGTCGCCGTCTACGACGCGCTCGCCGAACTCCGTCCGCCCCGAGTCGACTTCCTCCTCCCGCACGCCACCTGGGACGAGCCCCCGCTCCGACCCGCCGACGACACGGACGGCACCGCCTACGCGCGCTGGCTGCTCACCGTCCACGACCGCTGGATCGCGGACGGGCGCCCCATGAACGTCCGCATCTTCGACTCCGTCCTGCGCACCCTGCGCGGTGACAGCAGCCTGACCGAGTCGCTGGGTCTGGGTCCCGCCGACCTCGCCGTGATCGAGACCGACGGCAGCTTCGAACAGGCCGACTCGCTCAAGACGGCCTACGACGGCGCCCCCGCCACCGGCCTTGACGTGATCACCCATTCGCTCGACGAGGTGGCCGCTCACCCGGGCCTCGTCGCCCGGCAACAAGGGCTCGACGGACTGTCGGAGCAGTGCCGGGCCTGTCCGGTCGTGCGCTCCTGCGGTGGCGGCCTCTACGCCCACCGGTACCGGACCGGCAGCGGGTTCCTCAACCCGTCCGTGTACTGCTCCGACCTGCTGCGCCTCATCACCGACATCCGGGACCGACACATGCCCGATCACTCCGTCCAGCCCGCGCTCGCCGACGAGCACCTCGACGAACTGGCCGCGGGCGTCGGCTCCACCGCCACCACGGACCTGCTGGCCCGCCATCAACTCGGCCTCGGCCGCGAGTTGCTGGGCCTCGTCTGGCACGAGACACCGCACACCCCGCTGGGCGAGGCCGCCTGGGAGACGCTCACCCTCCTCGACAGTGCTGCCCCGGAGTCCGTCGACCGGGTGATCGCCCATCCCTACGTACGGCCCTGGGCCCTCCGCTCGATGCAGGGCGACACGGACGCGGCCGACATCGCCATGCGCGGTGTGGCGGAGATCGCCGCGTCCGCCGCGCTGCGCGCCGGACGGGCGGAGGCCGTCGTCGTGCCCGTCCTCGACGGAGTGCTGCGGCTGCCGACGCTGGGCACATTCGCGCTGGGGGACGGCGTCGAACGGGCCGAGGTGTGCACGGATGCCGAAGGATTCACCGTCCGTGCGGACGGAAAGACGCACACCGTGTCCTGGAAGGGCCCCAAGGATCCTGCCTGGCAGGGCATTCGAAGGTTCGAGCTGGACGGCTGGGCCGTCACGCTGGAGGACACAGACCCCTGGCGGGACTGCCACGGGCACCCGGCGCACCCCCGGCTCGCCGATGACGAGGCCGAGGCATGGCGGGGCGGCCTGGCTGCCGCCTGGGCATGGATCCGCCGCGAACTTCCGCAGTACGCCCCCGGCATCGCCGCCGGGCTCCAAGTGGTCACCCCCCTCCGTCCCTCCTCCGACGGCTCCGACATCAGCTCGGCGGCCCGCGACGCGTTCGGGGCGGTCGCCATCGCCCGCCCTGTCGGCCCCGAGTCTCTCGCGCTGCTGCTCGTCCACGAGTTCCAGCACGTCAAGCTGGGTGCCGTACTCGATCTGATCGACCTTTACGACCCTTCCTGCGAAGAGCTGTTCTACGCGCCGTGGCGCCCTGATCCACGCCCGCTCGAGGGGCTGCTGCAGGGTACGTACGCCCATCTGGCGGTGATCGACTTCTGGTTCGCGCGATGGCGGTCCGCCGACGGCGACACGGCCCGCAATGCCGAGGTGCAGTTCTCCCGCTGGCGGGACCAGACGGCCGAGGCCCTGGAGACACTGGTCGGGTCCGGTGCGCTCACTCCCGCGGGGGAGCGGTTCGTGGCGGGGATGCGAGGGACCCTCCGAGGGTTCATGGCGGCGGACGTCGCAGCGGAGGCACTGCGGGCGGCTCGGCAGGTGGCCAGGGAGCATCGGGGCGCCTGGGAGAAGGCGGCGCGGTAGCGCCCGCACGGAGAGAGCGGCGGCTTTCGGCCCGCCGGCCACTCGGTCTTCCCGGCTACTCACGCCCCCGGGGCAAATCAATACATATCCTGATCTTTCGCGGCGACTTCGCCGGCATCCGGTTGCCAGAACATGACCTTCCGAAGCCGAGTCGGGTGTGTTCGTCCTGTTCCGAACAGGACTTGCGGCTTCCTACACTAGGGGCCCAGTCACGGAGCGTCGGGGGGCATACGTGCAAGGAGCCGGTCTGGCCAGAGGGGGGAGCAGTCCTTACTTCTTCCTCAGCTACGCGCACACACCGAGTCATGACTCAGGCGGCAGTGACCCCGATGTGTGGGTGAAGAAGCTGTACGACGGTCTGTGCGAGCACATCATGGGGCTGACCGACCTGCCCCGGGGGGCGAAGGTCGGGTTTCTGGACCAGAAGATGTCGGTCGGCACCAAGTGGACCGACGAGCTGTCCATGAACCTGGCGCGCTGCAAGGTGTTCGTACCGCTGTACTCGCCTCGCTACTTCACGAGCCGGCAGTGCGGCCGTGAGTGGTGGGCGTTCGCACAACGCCAGGTCACCCAGCGGGCGCGCGGCCTCCCTGTGCGGGAGAACACGATCATCCCGGCGTTATGGGTGCCGGTGGAACCGGCCCAGATGCCTCAGGTGGCCCGGGACCTGCAGTTCAACCACGCCGCCTTCGGGCAGGACTACGCGGACGAGGGCTTCTACGGGCTGACCAAACTCCGCTACTTCAGGGACGAGTACGAGCGGGCCGTGTACCGGCTGGCCAAGGAGATCGTGCGAGTGGCCAACGAGGCCTCGCTGGAGGAAGGCAAGATCTCCAAGGAGTACGAGTCACTTCCGGCCTCATTCGGATCGGATGAACGTCCGCCGGAGTTCGACATATCCGTGCTCGCCTGCACCCGTTCCGACCTGCCGCAGGGCCGCAAGCCGGACTACTACGGGGACCAGCCCCACGACTGGAATCCGTATCACCCCGAGTCCGCCCTGCCGCTGGGTGACCATGCGGCGGACCTCGTACGCACCAGGAACTACAAAGTCAACATCGGAGTACTCGACGACAACGCCCGCATGCTTCACCCGGGCGGACCGAAGGCGCCCGGACTGATGCTGCTCGACCGCTGGACACTCGAGTCCCAGCGGAGCAGGGAACTGCTGGGCAGGCTGTGCAGGGAGCAGCGGCCCTGGATCAGCGTCATGACTCCCCGGCACAAGGACGACGTCGTGACCGCCGAGCGGGAACGTGAGCTGGACGAGCTCACCTACCGCACGCTCGTGTCCCGGATGGCGGACCGAGCCGGCCACTACTCGGCCCACAGCACCATCCGCGACCTGGACTCCTTCGCCGGCGAGCTGCACAGGGCCGTGACCTCGGCCGTCTACTACTACTGGGAGAACGTCGAGACCTACCCACCGGAGGGATCACCGAGCGAGCCTCCACGGCTGAGGGGGCCCGACCTGGGTTAGCGAGCCCGGGTGACGGACCCCGGCAGCACCACCTGGCACGACCACCGAAAGGCGCGCGACGAGCGAGGCCGAAAGAGGCCGACAGGGCGGAGGGCATGAGCATGACCAAGAGCCGCAACGGCACCGTGATCACGTTCTACTCGTACAAGGGCGGCACCGGGCGGACCATGGCGCTCGCCAACGTGGCCTGGATCCTGGCCGCGAACGGACACCGCGTCCTGGCGGTGGACTGGGACCTGGAGGCTCCGGGTCTGCACAAGTTCTTCCACCCTTTCCTCGACGCCCAGTTGCTGCGGGGGACCCCCGGGCTGATCAACCTGATCGACGACTACCGCCGGGAGGCGCTGCGCAACCTGCCCGACCGGGCGCCCGACTGGCACCGCCACTACGCCCGGGTCAGGCCGCACGCGCTGTCGTTGGACTGGGCGTTTCCCGAGGGCGGCAGCCTCGACTTCCTGTCCGCGGGCAAGCGGCACCGGGACTACCCGATCGTCGGGAACATGGACTGGGACCGCTTCTACGCGAGTTACGGCGGCGGCCAGTTCTTCGACGCGATGCGCGACGACATGCAGCGCTACTACGACTACACGCTGATCGACAGCCGGACGGGCCTGAGCGACCTCGCGGACATCTGCACCGTACAGATGCCGAACACCCTGGTCGTCTGCTACACCCTGAGCGAGCAGAGCATCGAGGGCGCCGCCGCCGTCGCGCAGGACATCAAGGAGCTGCACGGGGAGAAAGGCATCCGCATCCTGCCCGTCGCGATGCGCATCGACCTCGGTGAGAAGGACAAGCTGGACGCCGGCCGCGCCCGCGCCAGGGAGCGCTTCTCGGGACTGCCCTCCGGCCTGACCGCCGACGAGATGGCCGACTACTGGGCGACGACAGAGATCCTCTACCAGCCTTACTACGCCTACGAAGAGATCCTCGCGGCCTTCGGCGACCCGCCCAAGTCGGCCAACTCCATGCTGAGCGCATGCGAACGGCTCACCTCCGTGATCACCGAGGAACGGGTCACCAAGCTGCCGCCGATCAGTGAGGCGAAGCGGGCCCAGTTCAAGGCCGCGTACACCCGGCAGCGGCCGGTGCCGCTGTCCCAGCTGACGCTCTACTACGTGTCCGAGGACCGGATGTGGGTGGACTGGCTGGAGTCGGTGCTGCGCGGGGCCGGTTTCGAGGTCGTGCCGAAGAACGTGCAGACGATGCCGACGGCGGAGATCGGCGCCGAGGCCATGCCGGGCGGTGCGCACCGGGTGCTCGCCGTGCTCTCGCCCAGCTTCGTCGACTCGCGCCGGGCGCGGGTCGCCTGGGAGGCGGCCGTGCACTCCGGCGGCTCGGAGAAGCGGCAGCAGCCGGTGTCGATCCGTGTCGACGACGTGCAGATCAGCCAGCCGTTCGTGGGCCGCGGCGTCATCGACCTCAAGGGCCTCAACGAGACCCAGGCCTACAGCGCCCTGTTGAGCGGCCTAGAACGCCCCGAAGCCGTCTCCACCGTCTCCCCCAGCTCGCGAGGGCTGCGCTTCCCCAGTGTGGGCAGGCGGGTCTCCAACGTCCCGGCCCGCTACAGGTGGTTCACCGGCCGCTCCACGATCCTGGACAAGCTGCGTGAGCAGCTGACCACGAACCGGCCGGGACAGCGCGTCCCGCAGGTGCTGCACGGCCTCGGCGGGGTGGGCAAGACCCAGCTCGCCCGCGAGTACGCCCACCGGTTCATGGCCGACTACGACGTGGTGTGGTGGGTCGACGCCGAACAGCCCGAACTCGTCCTGCCGAAGCTGGCGGCGCTCGCGCAGCACCTCGGTCTCGGTGTGGGCGAGGACGTCAAAGAGGCGGCCGAGGCAGTGATCCAGGCGCTGCGGGAAGGGGAGCCGTTCAACCGTTGGCTGCTGATCTTCGACAACGTCGAGGACCTCGACAAGGTGCTGAACAAGTTCCCGGAGTACACCGCTCCCGTCCCTGACCACGTCTACGGCCACCTCCTGGCAACCACTCGCACCCGGCCCACGCTGCCGAAGGTCCAGCCGCTGGAGGTGGAGGTCTTCACCCGCGAGGAGAGCGTGGAGCACCTGTGCCGCCGGGTGCCGGGGCTGAGCGAGGAGGACGGCGGGCTGGTCGCCGACGCGGTGGGTGACCTGCCGCTCGCCGTCGAGGTCGCCGCCGCCTGGCTTGAGGCGACGGCCACGCCCGTCGAGGAGTACATCGAGCAGCTGCGCGAACAGTCCACCCAGGTGCTCTCCGTCAAGGAGGCCGTGGAGGCCGTGGAGTACCCGAAGTCCGTGGGCGCCACGTGGAACATCTCCATCAACCGCCTCCGGGACGAATCCCCGGCCGCGGCCCGCCTCCTCGAACTCTGCGCGTTCTTCTCGGCCGAGCCCATCTCCATGAGCCTCATCGGCAGCGACGCGATGATCAAGGCCTTGCTGCCGTACGACAGGGACCTGCGCGCCCGCTACATGCTGGGCCGGGTCACCCAGGCACTGAACCGTTTCGCCCTGGCCAAGGTGGATTCGACCGACAACTCGATCCAGGTGCACCGCCTCGTCCAGGCCGCTGTGCGCGAAAGCATGGACGAAGAGAAGTTCGAGGACACCATCCATGAGGTGCACCGCATCCTCGCCGCGGCCCGGCCCCCCGAGGAGGCCCTGGACGACCCCGCCCAGTGGCCCGGCTTCGAGGTGATCTGGCCGCATCTGACCCCCTCCAACATCCGGAACTGCTCGGAGGAGGACCCGCGGCAGCTGATGGTCTACCGCGTCCGCTATCTGTGGAAGCGCGGCGACCTGCACGCCGCCCGCACCCTGAGCACCCAGCTCAACGAGTTCTGGTCGGGCGAGTTCCGGGACGCCAACGGCCTGCCCGTCAACGACGAGCAGATACTCAATCTGCGCTTCGAACTGGCGAATGTGCTGCGCTCGCAGGGGCAGTACCAGGAGGCCCTCGACCTGGACGAGAAGACCCTCGCCGACCAGCGGGAGCTCCTCGGCGACGACCACCCGAGCATCCTGATCACCTCCGGCAGCTTCGCAGCCGACCTGCGAGCGGTCGGCCGTTTCAAGGAGGCCCTGGACCTGGACCAGCGGATCTACCGGGGCTTCCGCGAGATCTTCGGTGAGGATCACCCCCGCACCCTCACGGCCGCCAACAACCTCGCCATCGACTACCGGCTGGCCGGCGACAGCGAGCCCGCCCGCAAGCTCGACGAGGACACCGTCCGCCGCCGGACCGCGCTGCTCGGCCCGCTGCACCCGTACACCCTCACCACCAAGGGCCACCACGCACGCGACCTGCGGGAACTGGGTGATTACAAGAACTCGGTGGAGATCCTGCACGAGGTCCGCGAGGGCTTCAAGCAGGTCCTCAATCCGAACGTGCCCGAGGTGCTGCGCGTCGACAAGAGCCTCGCGGTCTCCCTGCGCAAGGACGGCCAGACCGCCGAGGCGCTGCGGATCACCCAGGAGACCTGGGAGACGTACGCCCTGTACCGCGACCGCTACGGCAGCAACCTCCCCGAGGCCCTGGCCTGTGGACTCAACCTCGCGGCGGACTACTTCGCCACCGATCCGGAGAACGGCGCCGCTCGGGCGGTCGAGTTGGTCAACGAAGTGCTGGAGGGATACAGAACCTCCTTCGGCCCCGAGCATCCGTTCGTGATGTACTGCCTCAACAACCTCTCCATCTACCACCGGGCCCTGGGCGAGGTGGAGAAGGCCGCCGAGTTGAGCAAGCAGGCCCGTGACGCCCTCGCGGAGGATCTCGGTGAGGAACACCCCGCCGTGCTCTGCGCCGGGCTCAACCTCGCCAACGCCTACGGTGAGATGAACATGTACGACCGGGCCGAGCACTGGGAGCGGCTGGCCCTCGAGGGTCTGCGCCGCCGCTTCGGCCCCACCCATCCCGACGTCCTGGTCAGCACCGGCAATCTGTCGATCACCCTGCGGGACATGCGGCGCCAGGAGGAGGCCGAACGGCTCCAGCAGCAGGCCGAGTCCAGGTCGTCGCGGCTGCTGGGCGACACCCATCCCGTCACCGAGGCGATCCGCGGATGGCGTCGGATGGGCAGGGACCTGGAGCCGCAGCAGACCTGAGGGCCGGGAAAGCCCGGAGGCCGGCGCTCCGTGGGGCGCCGGCCTCTTCCTCAGGGCTGTCCCGTGAACCGCGGTGGATCAGCGCACGGCGTCGGATGCTGGGGGCACCTCCCAGGCCGTTCAGGCAGTGGGGGAGCATCGCAAGGCGGAGGGGCGTCCGCATACGGGATGTATGCGGGCGTTCCGACAACCCGGCGAGGTGCCGTAGCCGGCGTCGTGGGCCCGCCGGGGATGACGGGACAGCCCTTAGCTCACGGCCCAGCTCAGGACTCGGGTCAGGACCCGCAGCGCGCCGAAGTGGGCGGCGCCCCGCTCGACCTCGACCTCCGCGTCCGGGATGTGCCGGCCCAGCCAGCGGGTGTGCTCGACGGGGGCGAAGATGTCGTCCTCGCCGTGCCAGAGCTTCACCGGCGTGGTGATCCGGCCCAGATCGAATCCCCACCCCGTGCTGAACGCCATCACGTCGTCCACCCAGCCGTCGGCGGAACTGCGCAGACCCTCCGCGAAGTTGCGAACCAGCATGTCCTGGATGCCGGCGTCCGCGACGATCCACCGGTCCGACTCGGGAAGCCCGCCGGCCATCTCGGCGACGGATGCGGCGGGGTCGGCGAGGATCGACCTCGACCGGCGCCCGAGGGTCGCGGTCACCCGACTGCGGCCGATGGCGGCGTTCACGTACTCGCGCACGTTCGACTCGGTCATCCCCTCGAACCAGTCCAGCCCGGGCGCGTCCCGCGGGGCGAGGCTCACCAGAGCCGCCACCCGGGTCGTACGGTCCGGCAGCAGCGCGGCACAGGCCAGCGCGTGCGGGGCGCCGCCCGAGCGTCCGACCACGGCGAAACGGCCGATGCCGAGCGCGTCCGCGATGTGCCTGACATCAGCGGCCGCTGCCCTGACGGTACGGCCCGGCAGCCGGTCCGAGTCGCCGTACCCGGGCCGGTCGAAGGTGATCAACCGGACGCCCAGGTGGTACAGCACCCGTTCACGCGGCGCGGGCCCGAACCTGCTGCCCGGCGTGCCGTGCAGCAGGAAAACCGGCCGACCGGCAGGATGCCCGCCATCGTTGATCGACAGGCGCCGACCGTCCGAGGTACGCACCGTGAGCTGCATTCGCCATCCCCTGTCGTCCCGTCCCGCCCGTGTGCCCCGCCATTCCCCGCCCTCGTCGGTCGTCAACCCCCCGGGACGGCCAGGGTCTTGGGGCCGTGCCCGGCACCGGCCATGGACGGCACCCGGGTGGCCCAAGCCCGGGAACGCCCGAGAGGGGGACCCTCGGGGCCCAGTGGCGTACGGCACGAGTGCGCCGTGGGGGAGGCAGGTGTCGTACGGATGGGCGCGCTCGTCCGGGGTGACCGTGGCGTACGGGGTGGTGCGGACGGCCGAGGCACGCTGTCGTACGGGGTGGAAGCGCGCACGACGGGATCATGTGTCGTTCAGTCACGTGTCCCGTCGGCGCGGGTGACTTCGCACCGGCCACCGCTGCTGTGTCCGGTGACGTTCTGTCGGCCCGCGGTTGGGTCCCCTTCACCGGTGGACACCCGTGCTGGTTGCCAACTCCCCCATCCGGCCAGTATGCAACCGGACGGCCACCCGGCCCAGACCGCGAACGCGCTACACCGCCACGAGCGGTGCGCCCTCTCGCCATTTGAGGATCTTGTCGAAGCTCACCACGGCGCCGCCGCGGCCCGGTTTGTTGCCGATGTGGACGTGGTCGGCGAGTTCGCGGATCAGGCAGAGACCGCGGCCGTTCTCGTCGTCGGCCTGGGCCGGGCGGGGCGGTTGGCGGTGCGGGAAGCCGGGGCCCGAGTCGGCTACCTCGATGCGGCACTTCTCGCCGTCGAGGTAGGCGGTGACCCGGTACGCCTCGGAGGTGTCGCCCGAGGGGGCGGCGCCGCCGTGCTCGACGGCGTTGGCGCAGGCTTCGCTGAGAGCGACGGAGAGGTCGTAGGAGACGTCCGGGTCGACGCCCGCCGTTTCCATCGTGCCGAGCAGCAAACGCCGGGCGAGCGGCACGCTCGCAGCCTCACGCCGCAGATGGAGTGACCACCAGATGCTCATGCTCCAGCCTCCAGGCCGCGGCTCGACATACCGTTACGTATTGCCACCGAGGCGGGCGTGCAATCGCCCGGAACCGGTCCTCCCGCCCATACGGCGGATGCGCGTCCGTCACATTCGGTGTATGCGGACGAAACCCTTCCGAATCCCTTACCACTTCCACACCTCACCCCCAGGAATGCGGGTACGGGGATGCGGACGAAAAGGCCGTAATCGGGGCATCGGGGCATCGGGGCATCGGGGCATCGGGGGATACATCACAAAACTTCCCCTGGGCGCCATGGCCACGTACGAACACCGGCAGCTCCGGTCCCGTACCTCACCGCAGCAACCCGGCGCTCACCCGACCGCGCCCCGATGGGATGATGACCCCGCCATGAAAGCCCGCACGCGCGCCGGAGGTGATCTCCGGGTCATACGGGCCGCGGTGTTCGCCGCGGTCTGCGTCGTGCTGGCCGGAGCCGGCCACGCGCTCGCCTCCTGTGCGGTGGTCCCGCTGTGGAGCCTCGGTGTCGGGTTCGTCGGCGTCTTCGCCGTCGCCGCCGCCCTGGCCGGACGGGAACGCTCGCTGCCGGGAATCGCGGCCCTGCTCGCGGTGGGCCAGACCGTGCTGCACACCCTCTTCGGGCTGGGCCAGCACGGCGCGGAGACCGCGTCCAAGGCCACGGCGGCCATGGACGCGGCGCTCATCGAACGCGCGGCGCGTCTCGTCTGCGGGACCACGGCGGCGGCCATGAGCCCCGCCGAGGCCCGACGGATCCTCGTCGACGCCGGGCTGGGCGGCACATACGCCACGCATCACCCCGCGGACGCCATGACGACCGCACCCGACTCCGCGGCCGCCGTCCTGCCGTCGCTGCCCATGCTGCTCGGCCACGTTCTCGCGGCCGTCGCCGCCGGGTGGCTGCTCCGCCACGGCGACCTCGCGCTGCTCCGCCTCGCCCGGCTGTCGGCCCACGAGCCGCTCGTACGGTCCCTGCGAGGGGCGCTCGCGCTGGCGCGGGCCTTGCGGTCCGGGCTTCCTGGCGCGCCGGACGTCGTATCGCGCCCCCCTCAGGCCACGTTCGCGACCCCGCCGGCCCCACGTACGGCCGCGCTCCATCACACGGTGATCCGGCGCGGCCCCCCGGCCGCCGCGCTCACCCTCGCCGCCTGACACGACGACGGCCCACTCACACTCGCACTCCACGCACTGCACGGCTTGGGGGCGCAGGGTTTCGCCCTGCGCCACCTCGCGTCGCATATGCACAGGGAGGGGAAGGGGACGTCGGCGTGCGGCGCACGCGCGCGTGCCGGTGCGAGCGCGGTTCGATCCGCGCTCCTCGCTCGTCCTCTCCACTGGGCGAGGCACGCGTTCCTCTTCTCGTCCTTTTGTCCCACTCACTCACCGTGGAGTGTCACCAGCCATGAAGGCTTCTCGTATCGCCGCCGTCGGCGCCCTCGCCGGTGCCGCCGTCCTCGTCCTGTCCGGTCCCGCGTTCGCGCACGTCAGCGTCGCGGCGGAGGGCACGGCGGCCAAGGGCGGGTACGCGACCGTCAACTTCAAGGTCCCGAACGAGCGCGACGACGCCTCGACCACCAAGGTCGAGGTGAGCTTCCCGACCGACCACCCGCTCGCCTCGGCCCAGCCGGAGGCCGTTCCCGGCTGGAAGATCAAGGTCACCCGGGCCAAGCTCGACAAGCCGATCGAACTGCACGGCGAGCAGATCGACGAGGCCGTCTCCAAGGTCACCTGGACCGCCACCGGCAAGGGCATCGAGCCGGGCTACTTCCAGAAGTTCCCGCTTTCCCTGGGCCAGCTCCCCGAGGACACCGACGAACTGGTCTTCAAGGCGCTGCAGACGTACTCCAGCAAGGAGGTCGTCCGCTGGATCGAGGTCCCGCAGAAGGGCCAGGAGGAGCCCGAGCACCCGGCGCCCGTGCTCGCGCTGGCCGCCGCGTCCGACGACCACCACGGCTCGTCCACCGCCGCCTCGGACGAGTCGGAGAAGTCGGACGCGAAGAACGCCGAGGCCGACTCCAACGAGACCGCGGCCGAGCCCGCCGACAGCAGTGACACCACCGCCCGCGTTCTCGCCGTCGTCGGCATCGTGGTCGGCGCCGCGGGCGTCGCGTACGGCGTCCTCGCCGGGCGTCGGCGTACCACCGCCTGAGGTCCGGCTTCCCGACCCCTCCCCCTCTCCTCCCACCCCCGGCGCGCACGCGGTGGTCGTCCGGCCCGTGTGTCGCTGTCGCGGCGTACACCCCGTACGCGCCGGGGCTCGAACCATCTGGGACATTTCCATATGCGCACGAACACGAAGAAGACGAAGAAGACGTACGCGGTCGGCGCCCTGCTCGTGGCAGCCGTCCTCGGCCTCTCCGCCTGCGGCAGCGAGGACGCGTCCACGACGGCGGTGGCCGAGGTGTCCGACACCGGCCCGGCCAAGGTGTCCACGGTTCTCGACCGGCCGTTCACCAAGCCTGATCTGGTGCTCACCGACACCAAGGGCAAGACGTACGACCTCCGCAAGGAGACCGAGGGCAAGCCGACGCTGATCTACTTCGGCTACACCAACTGCCCGGACGTGTGCCCGCTGACCATGAACAACATCGCGGTCGCCAAGAAGGAGGTGTCGAAGAAGCTGCCGAAGTCGGAGCTGGCGAACCTCCGGCTCGTCTTCGTCACCACCGACCCGGAGCGGGACACCCCGGCCGAGCTCGGCAAGTGGCTCAAAGGCATCGATCCCGAGATCGTCGGCCTGACGGGCGACTTCGACAAGATCCAGGCCGGCGCCCTCAAGCTCGGCATCTCGATCAACCCGCCGACCAAGAACAAGAACGGCAAGATCGTCTCCGAGCACGGCACCCAGGTCTTCGCGTTCTCGCCGAAGACCGACGCGGCCTACGTGATGTACGACAAGAAAGCGACCGTGCAGGACTACGAGAAGGACCTGCCGAAGCTGCTCAAGGGCGAGAAGCCGTGAGGGTGCGTGCGGCGCGGGTCGCTGTGCTCGTGGCCGGTGGGCTCGTCTTGGCCGGGTGCGGCTCGTCGGACTCCTCCGGTTCCTCCGCGGCAGAGCTGTCCGTGAAGGCGGCGTACATGCCGCAGCCCGTCACCGACTCCATGGCGGCCGGATACCTCGTCATCGAGAACAAGGGCGGCGCGGCGGACGAGCTCACCTCCGTGACCAGCGACCTCGCCCAGGACGTCACCGTGCACGAGGCGGCCGGGCAGTCGATGAAGGAGGTCTCTGCCCTGAAGGTTCCCGCCGGTGGTGAACTCGTCCTCCAGAGCGGGGGAAACCACCTGATGTTCGAGAACCTGAAGCGCAAGCCGAAGGAAGGCGAGACGGTGTCCCTGCGGTTGAACTTCACCAAGTCCGAGGCCATCACGGTCGAGATGCCCGTGAAGTCGGCGACGTACCAGCCGACGACCGGGCACTGAGGGAGGGAACCCCGTTGAGGCCCTTGAGCGGGTTGCGGCCGTGTAGCCGGTCGAGGCCGTCGAGCGAGGTGCGGCGGTCGGGCGCGGCCAGGCGACCGAGCGAGGTGCGCCGGTCGAGCGACGGGCGACGGCCGAACACGGCGCGCCGGTCGGGCGCGGCATGGCAGCCGAACGCGGCGCGGCGGTCGAACGCGGTGTGGCGGTCGAACGCGGTGTGGCGGTCGAACGCGGTGTGGCGGTCTGGCGGCGGTGATTCGCTGTCCTCGAGCCGGCTGAGGCCGTTGCTCCTGCTGCTCGCGGTGATGGCTGCGGTGCTCGCCGGTGCCGTGCCGGTCTCCGCCCACGCCGCGCTCACCGGCAGCGACCCGCAGCAGGGGTCGGTCGTCCAGGAGGCTCCGTCGCAGGTGTCGCTCACCTTCTCCGAGAAGGTCGCGATGTCCGACCGCTCGGTGCGCGTGTACGACCCCAAGGGCAAGCAGGTCGACACCGGTGACGTCACCGACCTGGGCGGCAACAGATACGGGGTGAAACTGCGCCCCGGACAGCCCGACGGCACCTTCACCGTCACCTACCAGGTGGTCTCGGCGGACAGCCACCCCGTCTCCGGCGCCTTCACCTTCTCCGTGGGGGCACCCTCGAAGACGACGGTCGCCGTGCCGGGCCAGGAGGCCGGCGGCGGGGTCGTCGGCGGGCTGTACGGCTTCGCCCGCTATCTGTCGTACGCCGGTTTCATTCTGCTGGTCGGCGGCGCCGCCTTCGTCCTGACCTGCTGGCAGCGCGGCGCCGGGGTACGACCCGTCCAGCGGCTCGTGGTCTCCGGCTGGCTCACGCTCGCCGTCGCCACCCTCGCGATGCTGCTCCTGCGCGGCTCCTACACCGGCTCCGGCAAGCTCGGCGATGTCTTCGACCTGGACCTGCTGAGCGATGTCCTGCAGACGAAGACGGGCGCCGCCCTCATCTCCCGTCTGCTGCTGCTCGCCGCGGCGGCCCTCTTCATCGCGGTCCTCTTCGGCGCGTACGCCCGGCGGGACGAAGACGACGCCGAGGAGGACGCCGAGGAGCACATCGAGGGGCCGGAAGGCACGAAGGGGACGAAGAAGGGGGACGGCGCGGAGTCGGCCGAAGGGGCGACTGGTGCTGCGGCTGTCCGGGAGTCCGACGAGAAGAGTTCCGGGGACGGCGACGAGCCCTCCGACGCCGACGACGACTCCTACCAGCGGGACCTCACCTTCGGCCTGGCCATCGGCGGTGGCGTGGTCGCCGCCGGGCTCGCCGCGAGCTGGGCGATGGCCGAGCATGCCTCGACCGGTATCCAGGCGGGCCTCGCGATGCCCCTCGACATCCTGCACCTGCTGGCGGTCGCCGCCTGGCTGGGCGGTCTGGCGACGCTGCTCGTGGCGCTGTTCCGGGCACCTGCGGACGCACAGATCGAGACCACGGCCGTACGCCGGTTCTCGCGGGTCGCGTTCGGCAGTGTGCTCGTGCTGACGGCCACCGGGATCTACCAGTCCTGGCGGCAGGTCGGCACCTGGTCGGCCCTGACCGGCACGTCGTACGGGCAGTTGCTGCTGGTGAAGATCGGCCTGGTCGCCGTGCTGGTCGGGATCGCGTGGATCTCCCGCCGGTGGACCGCACGGTTGGTGGAGGCACCGGCGCCGACGGAGGCCGCGGTGGAGGCGGGTTCCGACGCCGGGCGCGAGCCGGTCGCCGCCCTCGCGGAGCGGAAGCCGGCGTCCGCCACGGTGGGCGAAGAGTCGGGCTCCGTCATCGCCCGGGAGGAGACGACGGCCGCCTCGTCCGGCACATCAGGCGCAAGTGAAGGCGCAGGCGAAGCCGGCGGCGGCGCGGCGAACATCGAGCGGGCCGCCCAGCTCGCCCGGCAGAGGGCGGCGATGGCCACCGCGCGCCAGAAGCGGCTGCGGGACGCCGATCCGGGCCGTCGCGGCCTGCGCCGGTCGGTGCTCGCCGAGGCGGGCGTCGCCGTCGTACTCCTCGCCGTCACCACGGCCCTGACCTCCACCGAGCCGGGCCGCACGGTGGAGGAGGCCAAGGCGGCCAACGCGGCCGTCGCGCCGGACACCCGGTCCGGGGCGCTGGCGCTGGACATGTCGTTCGACACCGGGGGCAAGAACGGCAAGGGCGTCGTCCGGCTGGAGATCGACCCGGCGCGCGTGGGCGCCAACGAGATGCACGTCTACGTACAGGGCCCCGACGGCAAGGCCTACGACATCCCCGAGGTGAAGGTGGCCTTCACCCTGGAGGCCAAGGACATCGGCCCCCTGCCCGTGGTGCCCGACCACATCGCCACCGGCCACTGGACGGCCGACGGCGTGCAGATCCCCATGGCGGGCGACTGGAACATCGAGGTCACCGTACGCACGTCCGACATCGACCAGGTGACCGTGAGCAAGAACGCGAAGATCGGCTGAACCGCACCATGACCGACCAGTCCACCACTGTCCCTTCCGAGGGTGTCCCTTCCGAGGGCAACGGCTCCGCCGGGAACGGCGCGAAGAGAAGCGCCACCAGCAGGAACGACACGACCAGAGGCTCCGTCACGGAGCACGGCGCCGCCGCGCCCGCCGACGTGAAGATCTCCGATCCCGCCGAGGGAACCATCTCGCGGCGCCGTCTCCTGGGGACCGCCGGCGCCACCGGCCTCGCGCTGGGCGTGGCGGGGGGAGCCGTCGGATACGCGGCCGGGTCCTCACCCTCGTCCGACTCGGCCTCCTCGTCCTCCTCCGCGGACGGGGTCGCCCTCCTGTCCTCCGTCGGGGCGGGGGAGGTGATGTTTCACGGGAAACATCAGCCGGGGATCACGACGCCGCTCCAGGCCCGTGGCCACCTGGTCGCGTTCGATCTGGCCGCCGGGGCGGGTCGCAAGGAGGCGGCCGCGCTGCTGCGCCGCTGGTCGGAGACGGCCCGGCGGCTGATGGCGGGCGAGGCCGCCGCCCAAGGCGACACGGATGTGGCCCGCGACGCGGGGCCCTCCTCGTTGACGGTCACCTTCGGCTTCGGGCACAGCTTCTTCGCCCGTACGGGGCTGGAGAAGCAGCGCCCCGACTCACTGGACCCCCTGCCGGACTTCTCCTCCGACCAGCTGGACAAGGCGCGCAGCAACGGTGATCTGTGGGTGCAGATCGGCGCCGACGACGCCCTCGTAGCCTTCCACGCCCTGCGCGCGATCCAGAAGGACGCGGGCGACGCGGCCCGGGTGCGCTGGCAGATGAACGGCTTCAACCGTTCGCCGGGCGCCACGGACCGCCCCATGACGGCACGCAATCTGATGGGGCAGATCGACGGGACGCGCAATCCCAAGCCGGCCGAGCCCGACTTCGATGAGCGGATCTTCGTACCCGCCTCCGGGGCGTCCGGCGACCCGGAGTGGATGGCGAACGGTTCGTACGCCGTCGTACGCCGTATCCGCATGCTCCTCGACGACTGGGAGCAGCTGTCGTTGAAGGAGCAGGAGGACGTCATCGGGCGGCGGAAGTCGGACGGTGCCCCGTTGAGCGGGGGCGCGAAGGCGACCGAGACGACCGAGATGGACCTGGAGAAGACCGACTCCCAGGGCAATCTCCTCGTCCCGATCAACGCGCACGCCCGTATCAGCCGCCCCGACCAGAACGGTGGAGCGGCCATGCTGCGCCGACCCTTCTCCTTCCACGACGGCATCGACGCGAAGGGCGTCCCCGACGCGGGCCTCCTCTTCGTCTGCTGGCAGGCCGATCCGCTCCGCGGCTTCGTCACCGTCCAGCGCAAACTCGACCGCGGCGACGCCCTCTCCCAGTTCATCCGCCATGAATCCAGCGGCCTCTTCGCGGTACCGGGTGGTGCGGCGAAGGGGGAGTACGTGGGTCAGCGGCTGCTGGAGGGCTAGGGTCTGCCGTTTGGATCATGCCGACCGGGTTGCGGCACCTTGATGGCTGCCGGTGAGCGGGGCGTGGTGCGTGCGGCTGCAGGGCGGCGGAGGGAGTCGACGCGACGGGGTCCCCCGCGCGAGGTTGTTCGAGCGTGGGAGAGTCGGCGACTGACGGCAACGCGGCAGATGTGGGTGCCACGACCCGCGGCCCGGGCGTGACCCAAACGACGGGCCCTGGGCGGTGCGGCCCGGTGGGCGCCCCGCGTGGGGGCGCTCCAGGGCCGTGGGTCGCCCGCGGGGGTGGTGTGGACGGTACTCGTGCGCCGGGCCCCGGCGGGCCCATTAGGGTGAGGTCATGCCAGCCAGCTACGTGTACCTCGGCCCCGAGGGCACCTTCACCGAGGTCGCCCTGCGCACACTGCCGGAGTCCGCGACCCGCGAGCTCGTCCCGATGGTGTCCGTCCCCGCCGCCCTCGACGCCGTCCGCAACGGCGAGGCCGAGGCCGCCTTCGTCCCGATCGAGAACTCCGTCGAGGGCGGTATCACCACCACCCTCGACGAGCTGGTCGCGGGTGCCCCGCTGATGATCTACCGCGAGGTGCTCCTCTCGATCACCTTCGCGCTGCTGGTCCGCCCGGGCACGAAGCTCTCCGAGATCAAGACCGTCACCGCCCACCCGGCTGCCCAGCCGCAGGTCCGCAACTGGATGAAGGCCAACCTGCCCCCCGACGTCGTCTGGGAGTCAGCCGCCTCGAACGCCGACGGCGCCCGCCTTGTCCAGGAGGGCCGTTACGACGCCGCCTTCGCCGGCGAGTTCGCGGCCTCGCGGTACGGCCTGGAGGCCCTGGAGACCGAGATCCACGACGCGGAGAACGCCCAGACCCGGTTCGTCCTGGTCGGCCGTCCCGCCCGGCCCGCCGCCCCGACCGGCGCCGACAAGACCTCCGTCGTCATCTGGCAGCGCGACGACCACCCCGGCGGTCTGCGCGATCTGCTCGGCGAGTTCGCCGTCCGCGGCGTCAACCTGATGCTGCTGCAGTCCCGTCCCACCGGTGAGGGCATCGGCAACTACTGCTTCGCCATCGACGCCGAGGGCCACATCTCCGACCGCCGGGTGGCGGAGGCACTGATGGGCCTCAAGCGGGTCTGCCTCCAGGTGCGCTTCCTCGGTTCGTATCCGCGTGCGGACGCCGCCGTGGCGGAGGTGCGGCCCACTCTGCCGGGAACCTCGGACAACGAGTTCGTCGCCGCCGCGGACTGGGTGGCTCGCTGCCAGGACGGTCGGTTCTAGGCCACGCGGGCGGTCCTACCTGCCTATTTTCTTTGTCCACAGAAGTTATCCACAGGTGGGCTTCTCGATCTGGGGACAAGTCGACAGCGCGGCGCCATTCAGTCGACAAATCCCCTTGGGGCGGGCGCTCTGTCCACACCCCCGTAGATCACCCTTCGCCCGAGTGTTTCCCCGAGTCCACCCTTCAGAGCGGCCTATTTCCCTGCGAATCCACTCGAACGTGGGCGTGAAGGTGGTTTGAGCCGGGAATCCTGAAGCGGGCCCCCACCATGCGAAACGATCACCTGGGCAGTCCACAGATCTTTCACACAGCCTGTGGATAACTTTTCGGCACTACGGATCCCTGTGGACGACCGGCCCTCAAGTCCCGTACGACACAAGGGAATCGAGTCAACCAAGGACCATCTTCGCGTCTACTTTCGGGGAGTCGGGCGACAATTCATTGACGGCGACCACTTCGCCGACACAGCGAACATTCCGCTCAAATCTCCACAGAAGCGGCGTACTGCAATTCCGAGTCGTGGGGCGGAAGCACTCCCCGGTAGCCTTGAGGGGTGATTGACCTTCGCCTGCTCCGTGAGGACCCCGACCGTGTGCGCGCGTCCCAGCGCGCCCGTGGAGAGGACGTCGCGCTCGTCGACGCTCTCCTGTCTGCCGACGAGCGGCGCAGGTCCTCCGGCGTCCGCTTCGACGAGCTCCGCGCCGAACAGAAGTCGCTCGGCAAGCTGATCCCCAAGGCCACCGCCGACGAGAAGGCCGAGCTGCTGAAGCGCGCGGAGCAGCTCAAGGCCGACGTCAAGGCCGCCGACGCCGAGCGCGACGCGGCCGACACCGAGACGCAGGAGCTCCTCCTCCAGCTCGGCAACCTCGTCCACCCCGAGGTCCCCGTCGGCGGCGAGGAGGACTTCGTCACGCTGGAGACGCACGGCGAGATCCGCGACTTCACTGCCGAGGGCTTCGAGCCCAGGGACCACCTGGAACTGGGTACGCTCCTCGGCGCGATCGACACCGAGCGCGGCGCCAAGGTCTCGGGCTCGCGCTTCTACTTCCTGACCGGTGTCGGCGCCCTCCTGGAGCTCGCCCTCGTCAACGCGGCGATGGCCCAGGCCACCGCGGCCGGCTTCACCCCGATGCTGACCCCGGCGCTGGTCCGCCCGCAGTCGATGGCCGGCACCGGCTTCCTCGGCCAGGCCGCCCAGGACGTCTACCACCTGGACAAGGACGACCTGTACCTGGTCGGCACCTCCGAGGTGGCGCTCGCCGCGTACCACATGGACGAGATCATCGACGCCGACCGCCTCCCGCTGCGCTACGCCGGCTTCTCGCCGTGCTTCCGCCGCGAGGCCGGTTCGCACGGCAAGGACACCCGGGGCATCTTCCGCGTCCACCAGTTCGACAAGGTGGAGATGTTCTCGTACGTCACCCCGGAGGACTCCCAGGCCGAGCACCAGCGCCTGCTGGAGTGGGAGAAGCAGTGGCTGACGTCGCTGGAACTGCCGTTCCGCGTCATCGACGTCGCCTCCGCCGACCTCGGTTCCTCGGCCTCGCGCAAGTTCGACTGCGAGGCGTGGATCCCGACCCAGGGCAAGTACCGCGAGCTGACCTCGACCTCGGACTGCACCGAGTTCCAGTCCCGCCGACTGTCGATCCGCGTCCGTGACGGCAAGCAGGTCCGCCCGCTGGCCACGCTCAACGGCACGCTCTGCGCCGTCCCGCGCACGATCGTCGCCATCCTGGAGAACCACCAGCAGGCCGACGGCTCCGTCCGGATCCCCGAGGTCCTGCGCCCGTACCTGGGCGGCCGCGAGGTCCTGGAGCCGGTCACCAAGTGAGCGAAGCGGCTGCCACCGAGGAAGTACCGGGCGGTACTCCCTCCGCACCCTCGGGTTTCCCGTACAAGCTGATCGCGACCGACCTCGACGGAACGCTGCTGCGCTCCGACGACTCGGTCTCGACGCGCACCCGTGAGGCGCTCGCCGCGGCCACCGCGGCGGGCGCCGCCCACATCGTCGTCACCGGCCGGGCCGTCCCCTGGACCCGCCACATCCTCGACGACCTGGGCTACCGCGGTCTGGCGGTCTGCGGCCAGGGCGCCCAGGTGTACGACGCAGGGGAGCACCGTCTCCTCACGGCGGTGACCCTGGACCGGAAGCTCGCCGCGGTGGCTCTCGCCAAGATCGAGGCGGAGGTCGGAACGCTGTACCTGGCCGCCAGCCGCGCGGGCCTGGACGGAGAACTGATGGTCGGTCCCGGGTACGCCTTCCGCGGCTCTCTGCCCACCACCCCGCTCACGGACGTGTCCGACCTCTGGTCGTCGCCGCTCAACAAGATCTACATACAGCACCCCACCCTGAGCACCGACGAACTCACCGAGGCCGCCCAGCGGGCAGCCGGCGGCTTCGTCTCGGTGGCCATGGCCGGCGAGGGCATCGTCGAACTCCTCCCCCTCGGCCTCACCAAGGCCACCGGGCTCTCCCTCGCCGCGCGCCGCCTCGGTGTCAAGGCCGTCGACACGATCGCCTTCGGCGACATGCCCAACGACATCCCTCTCCTCACCTGGTCCGCCCACGGCGTGGCCATGGCCAACGCTCACCCCACCCTCAAGACCATCGCGAACGAGGTGACCTCCTCCAACGACGCCGACGGCATCGCCGAGGTCCTGGAACGCCTGCTGGCCGACTGAGGAGTCGGGCCCTGCCGTGCGGATCACGCCGGGGCCCCACGCTCGCGGCGCCGCCTACTCCCCCGCGGGTCCGGGAGCGGTCAGCGACACGCCGAGGCTCAGGGGTCGACGGGCGGGGGGCCACGATGGGCCACCGGGCGGTCAACATCCCTGGTGCCCCTTACCTGTGGGCCCCACCAGAGGCCCCAAAGGTCGGGCACCAACACTGAGGGCTTCTTGCACTCGCCCTCAGCCCCGGCACTCGGCCAAGTCACAGTGACAGCGAACGGGCGGAGGATGCACGATTCGAACGTGCGCGGGCAAAACCCGACCACGGCTTAGCAAGCCGGTGCCTTACCACTCGGCCAATCCTCCGGGTGGGCGACCCACGCGAAGCGATTCGCGTGCTCGAAGCGGCCGCCCCGGGCAGTTCCCCTGCGGTGCGGGCTCGACGGAGAGCAACTACTCCGGAGTCCGCTGCGGACTGCCCTGTCGGGAACTCGGCGTACTGCGCCTGATGAACAGCACCGCCGGGCTCCTCTCCCAGAACGTGGTGCCGCCTCGGTCCGGCGGCCTGGACACCAACCACTGTGCCCGGCAGCCGGATTGCCCGCCACCGAATATCGACCGGGCCGATCTCACCGGTGGAGGACGATCAGCGACGACGCCACTTGCGCCGACGCGCCTTGCTGAAGAACCACCCGGCAGGTGGTTCGTCCGACCGCCACGGCTGCGGATCGGGCGCCTGCTCCCGCCACCGCGCGGCCAGCATCCGAGCCCGCGCCGACGGCTCGGCGGACTCCGCGGACCGTATGAAGTCCTCATCCAGTACCACGTCGTCCCAGACGCCCCCGGACTCGTCCCCGCTCCGGCCTCCGGCACCTGACGCGGCGCCGGGGCCGTCACCCGACTTCTTGCCCTGCCCTTCGCCCCCGTCGGGTGTGACCTCCACTGTCATCCCTGTCCCTCCTGCCTTCCGGCCCGCCTTTCCTGGCCCGTCTCCTACCGCTTCGTACCCCTCGCCCACTGTGCCTGGACGTGCGTGAAACTCCCGTCAAGATCAAAAGTGGGCGGCGGTACGCAGGGGGTCTTCCGACACTGCGGAGTTCCGTGGTGGCGCGCGCCCCGGAGGATGGCCCTCCGAGGTCGCGTCATCAGACGTGGCCTCCGAAGCGGCGTACGCGGGAGAAGTCTCCTCCGAGGGAGCGAGTCCGAAGGGGCATCCGAGGCCGCCTCCCCTCTACGGAGGAGGAGCCTGTCACTCCTCGCCGGCCAGCTTCAGCGTCCGCAGCTTCTGTCCCGCGTACCAGGTGGCCCCGGCCGTGACGACCGTCAGCAGGATCACCGCGGTGGGCAGCCCGACTTCGGAGGTCACGAGGTCTCCGTCGGTGACCTTGTGGGCCACGGCGAGCGACCACTGCTGGACGCTGAGCGTGCGCGCTCCCTGCACCAGCGAACCGAACAGGGCCTCCCAGACGAGCGCGTAGACGAGCCCGAAGACAACCGCATGCCGGGTCACCGTCCCCAGGAGCAGGAACAGCGCGGCGTACGCGATCGAGGCGACCAGCGCCGCCACGGTGTAGGCGACCGCGATCTGCTGCCCGTTGCCGTTCAGGATCAGGCCCGCGACGAACGTCGGTATAGCCGAGAAGGCCATGGTCACGGCGATCGCCACGATCAGCTTCGTGGAGATGATCGTCGACCGCTTCACGGGCTTCGCCAGCAGATACACCACCGAACCGTCATCGATCTCGGGCCCGATGGCGCCGGTGCCCGCGATGACTCCGATGATCGGCACCATGGTGGCGAGCGCGAACCCGCCGAGCAGGTCGGCTGCCACCTGGTCGTCGGCGCCGCTCAGACCGCGTACGGCCGCGGAGATCACAAGCAGCAGAACGGGCAGCGCGCCGAGAATGAGGGCCCGACGGCGGCCGAGCAGGGCCCGGTAGGTGAGGCGGGCGACTGTGGGGTCGTACATCTTCGGCCTCCTACGCCGCGACCAGATACGAGAACACGGACTCGAGGGACTCGTCCGACGGCGAGACCGTGAGCAGACGGATGCCCTGGTCCCTGGCGACCCTTGGCAACAGAGAGGTGAACCGGCCGAAGTCGACGGCCTGGATGCGCAGCGCGCCCTCGGTCATGTCCACTTCGATCCCGGCGGTCGACGGGTCGGCGATCAGCGCGGCGGCCAGTGCCCGGTCGTCGCTGGAACGCACCAGGTAGACGTGCGGCCGGTCGGTCATCAGGCGACGGATGCGCCGGAAGTCACCGCTCGCCGCATGCCGCCCGGCGACTATCACCTCGATGTGGGAGGCCAGTTGCTCGACCTCTTCGAGGATGTGCGAGGAGAAGAGCACCGACCGGCCCTCGTCACCCATGCGCCGCAGCAGGTCCATGAGCTGCATACGCTGGCGTGGGTCCATACCGTTGAACGGCTCGTCGAGCAGAAGCAGGGACGGATCGTGGACCAGCGCGGACGCCATCTTCACGCGCTGCCGCATGCCCTTGGAGTACGTCGAGATCTTGCGGTCCTGCGCGTACTCCATCTCCACCGTGGCGAGTGCCCGTTGGGCGGCCGTTGCCCCGAGGCCGTGCAACTCGGCGTTGGCGACGACGAACTCGCGGCCCGTGAGGAAGTCGTACATCGCCTCGCGCTCGGGGACGACGCCGATGTCCTTGTAGATCTGCTCGTTGCGCCAGACCGGCCGGCCGTCGAGAGTGACCGAACCCGTGGACGGGGCGAGGAAGCCGCCCATCATGTTGATGAGGGTGGACTTCCCCGCGCCGTTCGGGCCGAGGAGGCCGGTGACGCCGGGGCCGATCGTCATCGTGATGTCGTTGACCGCCACCACGTTGCCGAACCAGCGTGAGACGTGGTCGATGTTGAGCGTGGTCACAGCGCGGCCTTTCGGTAGCGGCGCATCAGCAGGCCGTAGCAGCCCGCGATGAGACCGAGGACGACGAGGAGGTAGACGACCCCCTGTCCGCTGGACGGCCCGTGGCCGCTGGGGAAGGCGGAGGTGGCGCCCAGGAAGGCGGTCTGCACGCCGTCTATCAGCGTGATCGGCGAGAAGAGGCCGAGCCAGGGGATCACGTCGCTGCTGGACTGCACGTCGGCGATGGCCTGGACGACGGACACGGCCCCGTAGGAGATGGTGAAGACCGCGATGACGGCCGCGATGCCGAAGCCGCGGCGAGGCGTGACCGCGGAGATCACCAGACCGATGCCGGCGAAGAGGAGTGACAGGAGTGCCACGGACACCAGTCCTTGTGCGAAGCCCTTGGTCTGGTCCGTGAAGTCCAGTTTGGCCAGCAGAGCGCCCACGTAGAGCACGAAGAGAGGGACAGCGGTGATGATGAACAGCGCCGTGGTCAGCGCGGCGAACTTGGAACGCACATAGTCCGCGGTCTCGATCGGCCGCGAGAAGTACAAGGGCACCGTCTTGAAACGCAGATCGAGTGAAACGGCCTGGGGCGCCTGGGAGGCGACGTACAGCCCGATGACGGCCTGCATGATGATCGCGTAGTCGGTGTACTTGATGGGCAGGTCATTGGCCTTGGTGGCGACCGAGACAGCCACCATGATGGCCGCGGGCACGCACATCACCGCGAACAGCATCATCGGCAGCACCTTGGACTTGGCCGAGCGGCCGAGGCCGTACGCGCCGCGCAGGGACTGCGAGTACAGCGAGCGGCGGGCATAGGCGCGACCCAGTCGGGGGCCGTCGTAGCTGCGGTAGCCGATGTTGTGGATGCGGCTCTGTTCGCCCGTGCGCGGGGGCTGTGCGCCGGTGTGGGCCGGGGCCTCGACCCGGGTCTGCTCAACCGCCATGACCGACGGCCTCCTTCCAGGCATCCTGTGTGCGCTGGGACATCGCCTGCTCGTCGCTGTCCTTGAACACCTCGGCGATGTGGTGCCTGCGCTGCTCCATGCGGACCAGGCCGAGACCCAGATCGGCGACGACATCACGGATCAGGTCGTAGGTCTCCTCTCCTCGCGCGGTGAGCAGCAGGATGTGCCCGGCGCCGGGGAGGCCGGTGCCGTCGGAGACGGTCACACCGCGGGCGTGGAGCGCCTCGCGCAGCGCACGGGTGCCGTCGGGGTGCTCGTCGGTGTCCGTGACCTCGATCGCGAGGGTGGCCGTGCTCTGGGTGAAGTCCCGCGTGGAGCTGGACCGCAGGAGCTTGCCGCCGTCGATCACCACGACGTGGTCGCAGGTGCGCTCCAGCTCGCCCAGCAGGTGCGACGTGACCAGGACCGAGATACCGAAGTCGGTGTGGATGCGGCGGATCAGGCCGAGCATCTCGTCCCGGCCGACCGGGTCGAGGCCGTTCGTCGGCTCGTCCAGGAAGACCAGCTGCGGGTCGTGCACCAGCGCCTGGGCCAGCTTCACACGCTGCTTCATGCCCGTGGAGTAGCCGCCCATCGGACGGTACCGCTCCTCGTAAAGGCCGACATGGCGCAGGGTGTCCGCGGTCCGCTCGCGCGCGGCGGTCGGCGGGAGCCCCGACATACGGGCCATGTGCACGACGAACTCGGTGGCCGACACATCGGGCGGCAGGCAGTCGTGCTCCGGCATGTACCCGACGTGCTCGCGGATGGCGCCGCCCTTGCTGGCGACGTCCAGTCCGAGCACCTCGGCACGGCCTTCCGTGGCGGGGGAAAGACCCAGGAGGATCTTGATCAGCGTGGACTTGCCGGCGCCATTGGCACCGACGAGTCCCGTCACACCGGGTCCGATGTCCACGGAGAGCCGGTCAAGAGCGGTCACCCTCGGGAACCGCTTGCTCAGGCTTTCGGTCGCGATCACAGTCACGATTTCGACACTAGGGCCGGGGGCCCTCACGGTCGTCACCCCGCAGAGCTGTCTCGGCGTCCCCCTCGAGTCGTACGGGCCCGTAGGGGGCATCAGCCGTCAGTCCCCCTAGGGGTCACCCTGAGGTCGAACCACCGGCAGGCCGGACCGGGGCGGGAGCGGCCGCCGTACCTGGAGAACGTCTGACGCCACCGGATGGTGCCCTCGGTTTTCCACCGCCTCGCCCACCCCTATTGACGCAGCCCTCAAACACTGTCACATTCATCGATGTCACATTGCGAACACGGGCCGTGGTCGAAGGAGACAGGTGGGCCGGTGGCATGACCTCTCTGACAGCGGAACGCACGGCGGAGCTGCGCGGGTTCCGCGAGGTGCAGACCCTCGCGTACGAGTGCGCGGAAGCGGTGGCGGCCCAGCTGAGACCGGGTGTGACCGAGCGCGAGGCGGCGCGGATGCAGCGCCGCTGGCTGCGGGAGCGCGGGGTGCGGGACTGGTTCCACCTGCCCTTCGCCTGGTTCGGTGACCGCACGGCGTTCGTGAACTTCCGCGTACCGCTGCAGTTCTTCCCCACCGACCGCCGACTGGAGCCGGGCATGCCGTTCATCCTGGACATGGCCCCCGTCTACAAGGGCCATACCGCGGACATCGGCTATTCGGGCTGCCTCGGTCCCAGTCCCCTGCACGACAAGCTGATGGCAGACCTGCAAGCACACCGGGAGTTGATCCTGCGCGAGGTGCGCGAGCGGCGTTCCCTGCGGGAGATCTACGAGAACGTGGACCGGCTCATGGTCCGCCAGGGATATGCCAACCGCCATCGCGCGTACCCCTTCGGTGTCATCGCGCACAAGGTGGACCGGGTCAAGGAACGTCGCTGGTCACCCCATGTCTTCGGGTTCGGTACACAGGCGCTGAAAGGCCTGGCGTCGGACGCGGTGCGCGGCCACCGTGACGGCTGGTCGCCCCTGTGGTCCCCGTACCGGTTCTCGGACCACCCACCGCAACCGGGGCTGTGGGCGGTCGAGCCGCACCTCGGCTTCCGGGGCACGGGTGCCAAGTTCGAGGAGATCCTGGTCGTCACGGATTCCCGGGACCCCGAGGAGAGCGCCTTCTGGCTGGACGACGACCTGCCGCACGTACGGCGGTGGGCACAGGACAAGTGCCGATGAGCGAGGGGGCAGAGGTGGCGGGTTCGGTGGGGCTGGAAGGTGCCCGGGAGCGCCGGGTGCGCGCGGACGGGGTCGAGCTGTGCGTGGCCGAGCTGGGCGACCCCCAGCAGCCGACGGTGCTGCTCGTGCACGGCTATCCCGACTCCAAGGAGGTCTGGTCCGAGGTGGCCGTACGCCTCGCCGAGCGCTTCCACGTCGTCCTGTACGACGTGCGGGGTCACGGCGGGTCGACGGCGCCCCGGCCGTTGCGCGGCGGGTTCACCCTGGAGAAACTGACGGACGACTTCCTGGCGGTCGCCGACGCCGTCAGCCCTGGACGGCCCGTCCATCTGGTGGGGCACGACTGGGGCTCGGTACAGGGCTGGGAGTTCGTGACGGTCGAACGCACCGAGGGCCGCATCGCGTCCTTCACGTCGATGTCCGGGCCGTCGCTCGACCACTTCGGCCACTGGATCAAGCGGCGTACGAAGGTCCCCACCCCGCGCCGGCTCGCCCAACTCCTCGACCAGGGCGCCAGGTCCTGGTACATCTATGCGCTCCACACGCCCGTACTCCCCGAGTTCGTCTGGCGCGGCCCCCTCGGCAAGCGGTGGCCCGGCATGGTGCAGCGGGCCGAAAAGCTGTCACCGAGCGGAGGTTATCCGGCCAGGTCGCTGCCCGAGGACGCTGCGCACGGCGTGTGGCTGTACCGGGACAACGTGCGACCCCGCCTGGCCAGCCCGCGGGACGACGCGTACGCGCACGCGCCCGTGCAGCTCATCACGCCGCTCGGGGACGCGTTTCTGTCCGAGCGGCTCTACGACGAACTGGAGCAGTGGGCCCCGCGGCTGACCCGCCGCACCCTCCCAGCCAAGCACTGGATCCCCCGTACCCGCCCTGACCAACTGGCCTCTTGGATAACCGAGTTCATCACGGCGGTCGACGGCGGACGGCCGGGTCCGTCGGCCACCGGGAAGTACGCCGACCGGTTCGGTGGGCAGTTGGTGCTGGTCACCGGCGCCGCCGGAGGGATCGGCCGGGCCACCGCCTTCGCGTTCGCCGAAGCCGGGGCACGTGTCATCGCCGTTGACCGGGACGCGGAGGGCGCGGCACGTACCGCGGAACTGTCCCGGCTGATCGGTGCCCCCGAGGCCTGGGCCGAGACGGTCGACGTCTCCGACGAGCAGGCCATGGAGGAACTCGCCGAGAAGGTCGCCACCGAGTACGGGGTGGTGGACGTGCTGGTGAACAATGCGGGGATCGGGCTCTCGGGCTCCTTCCTCGACACCACCCCCGAGGACTGGCGCAAGGTTCTCGACGTCAATCTATGGGGTGTGATCCACGGCTGCCGGCTCTTCGGCAGGCAGATGGCCGAGCGTGGGCAAGGCGGCCATATCGTCAACACCGCCTCGGCAGCGGCGTATCTGCCCTCGCGGACGCTGCCCGCCTACAGCACCTCCAAGGCTGCCGTGCTGATGCTCAGCGAATGCCTCCGCGCGGAGCTGGCCGGCAGGGGCATCGGGGTCTCGGCGATCTGCCCCGGCATCGTGAACACCAACATCACCTCGACCACCCGCTTCGCCGGTGTCGACGCCGAGGAGGAGAAGCGCCGGCAGCAGAACGCCGCCCGGCTCTACGGGCTGCGGAACTACCCGCCGGAGAAGGTCGCCGACGCCGTTCTGCGGGCGGTGGTGCGCAACCAGGCCGTCGTTCCCGTCACCCCGGAGGCCCGAGGCGGACACCTCATGTCGCGCTTCGCCCCCAAGGCGCTTCGCGCGCTCGCCCGGCGGGAGCCACGCCTGTGAGCCCACGCGAAGGACGTCCCGCGGACAGGGCGGAGCGGCACGAGATCGCACCACGAAGGGTCTCCTTCGCCCCGAACGGGCCCGCCACCCAGCGCGAGTCCGCCTCCGCCAACGGCCCGGCCGCCACCTACCGCATCGAGGATCTGGCGCACCGCAGCGGTGCCACCGTTCGCACCATTCGTGCCTACCAGGACAAAGGGCTGCTTCCCCGCCCCGAGCGGCGCGGGCGGGCGAACGTCTACTCGGACGTCCATCTCCACCGACTGCACCAGATCGGAGATCTTCTCGACCGCGGCTACACCCTGGCCTCCATCAGGGAACTCCTCGAGGCATGGGACACGGGCCGCGGTCTCGGAGGGGTGCTCGGCCTGGTCGCCGAGGTCGACGGACCGTGGACCGACGAGCAGGCCGTCCGGATCACTCGGGCCGAGTTGA
This sequence comes from Streptomyces sp. NPDC030814, assembly GCF_055572155.1. Classification (NCBI taxonomy): domain Bacteria; kingdom Bacillati; phylum Actinomycetota; class Actinomycetes; order Kitasatosporales; family Streptomycetaceae; genus Streptomyces; species Streptomyces sp. NPDC030814. Next base: position 406,143 of record NZ_JBVIDX010000004.1, on the reverse strand, counting down.
TCGAGCGGTTCGGCGGAACTCCGGACGAAGCCGCGGTGACGGACGCGGTCGAGTTGGGCGTACTGGAGCCCGTTCCCGGCGAGGAGGACCTCTTCCTCGTGCCGAGCCCTCAAGAGCTGTCCGTGGCAGCCGAGTTGCACGCCGCCGGCGTTCCCCTGTCCGCGATCGCCGGGCACCTGCGGGAGTTGAGGGGCCAGATCGAGCATATCGCCGCCCGTTTCCTGGACTTCACCACCGAGCACGTATTCGCTCGCTACCTCGGGGGGCACCTGCCTCCGACCGAGACGGAAGCGGCCGAGGCAGCGGCTCTCGTACGTCGATTGCGGCCCCTTGCGCAGCAGTCGGTGGACGCGGAACTGGCTCGCGCGATGCGCTCGTTGGCCGCACGCCACCTCCGCCGACATCTCGATTCGGACGCTCCTGTCCAGCGGACGAGCGAGTCGTTCCCCGTTCAGATCCCGGCCTCCACAATGCAGGCGGTGGAGAGGCTAGTCGGACCTGAACACGTCCAGGCGTTCATCACGGCGGCAGCCGAACGGGAGGTGCAGACACGCACCTTGGACTCTCTGGCGACAAATAGTTATAAAACACAACAAAGTTGACCAATCGCTCTGCTGTGGATATGCAGTTGTCCACAGATTCTTCAATTCGCCTGTGGATAACTACAGTTGGTTGTGGATCAAACATCCGGATCAAAATCGCGTGCGTGACGCGTGTCTCGCGGGCACGCTGGCGGGATGGACGAAAGACGCACCGTGAAGGTGTCGAAGTACCTCTCGAAGCACCTGCGGCACCAGCCCGAACGGATCGGGCTGACCCTGGACGAGGCCGGATGGATCGAGATCGACACGCTCATCGAGGCAGCCGCCGAACACGGCTTCCGCTTCACCAGGGCGGAACTCGACCATGTGGTCGAGGCCAACGACAAGCGGCGCTTCGCCGTGGAGGGCGACCGGATCCGCGCCAACCAGGGCCACACCGTCGAGGTCAACCTCGGTCTGCCCCCGGCGGTCCCGCCGCCGTACCTCTACCACGGGACGGTCGCGGCCTACCTGACCGCGATCCGCGCGGAGGGCCTGCGGCCCATGAACCGGCACGACGTGCACCTGTCGCCCGACCGTGAGACAGCCACCCGGGTCGGTGCCCGACGCGGCCGTCCGGTCGTGCTCTCCGTCGACTCCGCAGCGATGCACCGCGACGGCCATGTGTTCCGGGTCAGCGACAACGGCGTGTGGCTGACCGAGGCGGTTCCGCCCCAGTACCTGCAGTTCCCGGAGGCCCACTGAGCACGGCCCGGGAAACGCGGGCCGGCGCCGCCGGCCGGCCCGGCCGCAACAGCCCAGCGGCCCAGACGGCCCCCGGACCACCCCGGGACCGGCCCGGCCCGCTCCCCGCCTGGTCGGCCCATCCCGCGTCCGCGCTTACGCTCGATGCATGAGTCTGCGTCTGAGCACCGTGATCCTGCCGTACCTCCGCTGGCACGAGGGCGGCCGCGCCACCTGGCAGCGGGCCGAGCAGCTCGGGTTCCACACCGCGTACACCTACGACCACCTGTCGTGGCGGACCTTCCGTGACGGCCCGTGGTACGGCGCCGTACCGACCCTGACCGCCGCGGCCGCGGCCACCGAGCAGCTGCGTCTCGGCACCCTCGTGACCTCCCCGAACTTCCGCCACCCGGTGACCCTCGCCAAGGAGCTGATCTCCCTCGACGACATCTCCGGCGGCCGGCTGACCCTCGGCGTCGGTGCGGGCGGCACCGGCTTCGACGCCACCGTGCTCGGCCAGGAGCCGTGGACGCCGCGCGAGCGCGCCGACCGGTTCGCCGAGTTCGTCCCCCTGCTCGACCGGCTGCTCAGCGAGGACTCCGTCTCCTACGAGGGCGACTACTACTCGGCGCACGAGGCGCGCAACATCCCCGGCTGCGTCCAGCGCCCCAGGCTGCCCTTCGCGGTGGCGGCCACCGGTCCTCGGGGGATGAGGCTGGCGGCACGCCACGGGCAGGCGTGGGTGACCACCGGAGACCCCAAGCTGTTCGAGGCGGGCACCCCGGAGCAGTCGGTCCAGGCCCTGCGCGGGCAGGTCGAGCGGCTGGCCGACACTGCCGCCCAGATCGGCCGGGACGCTTCCGGGATCGACAAGATCCTGCTCACCGGCTTCACGCCGGACCGCGGCCGCCCGCTGGAGTCGCTCGACGCGTTCGTGGACTTCGCCGGCCGCCACGCGGCACTGGGCTTCACCGACATCGTGATCCACTGGCCGATCCCGGACTCCGACTTCGCCGCGGACGAGAAGGTCTTCGAACGCATCGCCATGGAGGCGCTCGCCCAGCTGTCCTGAACCTGCCGGTCCGGTGGCGTGGGAGGGGGAGGGAGAGAGGAGGGGCGGGGGGGTGGGGAAAAGGTAGAGGGGCAGGACCACACAACCGTTGGGGGTGTTGTCAGGGCAGG
>NZ_JBVIDX010000004.1:194115-403686 GCF_055572155.1 Streptomyces sp. NPDC030814 | reverse complement strand
ACTCCGTGCTCTGCCCTCGCCAAGGAAGGAGAGTTTTTCCAACCCCGCCCCGGGGGGTGCTTCCCCCACTTTTCCCCACCCTTCCTTTCCGTCGCCGTGACCGGGAAGGTCACGGCGACGGACCGGCAGGTCGAGACAAGTGCATAGGCCAGTCATCACACACCTGTGCGGGCGCTCGCACGGCCGTGCACATATGTGCGCGACAATGGGGTCCGTGACCTCAGCGACGAGACAGCCCGAGACCCCGGCCCCGACCGTCCCGCCGCGGCTGATAGCCACGGACCTCGACGGCACCCTGCTCCGAGACGACAAGTCCGTCTCCTCCCGTACGGTCGCCGCCCTGGCGGCCGCCGAGCAGGCCGGCATCGAGGTCTTCTTCGTCACCGGCCGCCCGGCCCGCTGGATGGACGTCGTGAGTGAGCACGTCCACGGCCACGGCCTCGCGATCTGCGGAAACGGAGCGGCCGTCGTCGACCTGCACGGTGGCCCCGGCGCCCACCGTTTCGTCAAGGTCCGCGAACTGGCGCGGGAGAACGCGCTCGACGCCGTCAGGCTGCTGCGCGATGCCGCGCCGGGCACGGTCTACGCGGTCGAGCAGACGTACGGCTTCAACCAGGAGCCCGAGTACCCGAAGCTCCACATGGAGATCCCCGACATCCTCGCGCCGGCCGAGAAGCTGCTGGCCCCGGGTGGTGTCGCCGACCACGAGCCGGTGCTGAAGATCCTCGCGTACCACCCCTCGCTCGACCCCGACGACTTCCTCGCCACCGCCCGCATCGCCGTCGGCGACCGCGCCACCATCACCCGGTCCAGTCCCAGCGCCCTGCTGGAGATCAGCGGCCCGGGCGTCTCCAAGGCCAGCACCCTCGCCCTGTGCTGCGCCGAGCGTGGCATCTCACACGAGGAGGTCGTCGCCTTCGGAGACATGCCGAACGACGTCGAGATGCTCACCTGGGCCGGGCAGTCGTACGCCATGGGCAACGCACACCCGGAGGTCGTCGCGGCCGCCTCCGGCCGAACCGTCGCCAACAACGAGGACGGCGTCGCGGTCGTCATCGAGCGCCTGCTGGCGGAACGGCTGTAAGCAGGGGCGGGCGCGGCAGGCGAGACCCCAGCAACCGCGGGAGTCGCGCTCCGGCCGGAGCCCGCCCGCGCCCCCATCCCCCGCCACCGAGGTCCGCAGCACAAGCCCCGCTACGGCCGCAGCACAAGCCCCGCTACAGCCGCACCCCGTGCTCCAGCAGCCATGGCACGGGGTCCACGCCCGACCCCAGCTCCGGCGTGACCCGTACCTCGAAGTGCAGATGCGGCCCCGTGGAGTTCCCGGTGGTGCCCGACTGACCGATCCACTGGCCGGGCGTCACCCGTTCGCCCTGGTCGACTGTGACGGCGGCCAGGTGCGCGTACTGGGTGTAGTAGCCGTCCGGGTGCTGGAGAACGACCTCCATGCCGAAGGCGCCGCCGCACGACACCTTCACCACCCGCGCTTCGCCGACCGCCCGCACCGGCGTGCCGATGGGTACCGCGAAGTCCTGTCCGGTGTGCCGACTGGACCAGCGCTCCCCACCGCTGCCGAAGCTCGCGGAGAGCTCGTACGACTCCACGGGTGTGACCCATGGGCCGAAGCCGCCCGTGTTCGGCTGGTCCAGGCGGACGGCGCCCTGGCAGGCGCCGGCCGCGACGGCGGCGTCGGCCTGCCCCTGGAGGGTCCACTGGGCCTCTTCGAGTTTCCGCTGGATGTCCCGCTTGATCTCGCCGAGTTCCGTGTTCCGCTCCTCCAGCCTCCGCCAGGCCGTCGCGGCTCTCGCCTCGCCCGCCGCGAACCGCGCCTCGGCGCGCCGGCTCTTCGTCACCGCCTTGTCGAGCGCCAGATCGGCCTGCCGTCCGGCTCGCTGCCCCCGCATGAGTTCGTCGGGGTCGTCCGCGAGGAGCATCTGCGCCGTGTACGGCATCCCGCCGCCCTCGCGGTACTGGGCGCGGGCGATCCGGCCGAGGTCGGCATTGAGTGCGGCAAGCTGCTTCCGCTCCCGTCCGAGCAGCGTCTCCAGCCGCCGCACCTGTGCCCGTTGCCTCTCCGCTGCCTTCCGCCCGGCCTCGTACTGCTGCGTCGCCACAGCCGCTTCCTCGAAAAGCCACGCCACTTGGGCACTGATCCCGGCGTCACCGGCGGCGAAGACCGTGCCCTCGACGCCGCTGTCGCCGCTCTCGGCGGCCGTCGGCCGAGCCGCGAGAACCACGGCGGCACACAGCAGCACGGCGACGAGCACCCGATGTCGGCGAAGTGAACGCATGCCGCGATCGTGTCGCCCGGCGAGGACCGCGGTCATGTCGGGGGAGTCCAGCCGGGGGACACCCTGCCCTGGATGGACCAGGACGACTGGTCCGAACAGGGGCACGGTACCGGCGCATTCGGTGCAAATCCTTGCGTAAGCCCCTCGCCCACAAGGCACCTGACGTGGCACCAGCCCCGCGACAGCTTTCGTGACCTGGGCGCGGAGAAAAGCGCTCAGACCCTGACCAGCAGCTGACTTGCCGTCTCCCGCTCGACCATCGCCCGCAAGGGCCCGTCCGCCGAGACCAGTTCGGCGTACGTCCCGCGTTGCGCGACACGCCCCTCCGCCAGGACGACGACCTCGTCCACGGCCTCCAGTCCGGCCAGCCGATGGGTGATCAGCAGCGTCGTCCGGCCCTCGGTCGCGGCCAGCAGATCCGCGGTGAGCGCGTCGGCCGTCGGCAGGTCGAGGTGTTCCGCGGGCTCGTCCAGGACGAGGACCGGGAAGTCGGCCAGCAGCGCCCGGGCGAGAGCCAGCCGCTGACGCTGACCGCCGGACAACCGCGCCCCGTGCTCACCGATCAACGTGTCCAGCCCGTCGGGCAGCCCGTCGACCCAGTCGAGCAGTCGCGCCCGCGCGAGCGCGTCCCTCAACTCCTCCTCGCCTGCGTTCTTGCGGGCCAGCAGCAGGTTCTCACGCACGGAGCTGTCGAAGAGGTGGGCGTCCTGGGCACACAGCCCGACGAATCGTCGTACGTCGTCCCCGTCGAGCGTGTAGGCGTCCGCACCGCCCAGCGTGTACGACCCTTCACGCGCGTCCAGGAACCGCAGCAGCACCTGGGCGAGCGTCGTCTTGCCCGCCCCCGAGACACCGACCACGGCGACCCTCCGTCCTTGTTCGAGGGTGAGGTCCAGCCCGGCGAGGGCATCCCGCTCCTGCCCCGTGTACCGGGCCCCGAGCCCTTCGAGTCGCAAGGGGAACGGTGACACCGGCGGCTTCACGGGCCGCTCCGGTTCACGTACGGGGTCGGGGGCGTCCAGGACCTCGTACACCCGCTCCGCGCTCCTGCGCACCCGCTGGCGGAACTGCGCTGCGAGCGGCATCCCGAGCACCGCCTCGAACGCGGCGAGCGGGGTGAGCACGACGACCGCCATGGCCACGCCGCTCAGCCGCCCGTCGACGACCGCCCGCGCTCCCAGCAGCGCCGTGGCGGCGACGGTGAGCCCCGAGATCAGCGCGGTCAGACCGTCACCGATCGCGGTGGCGGTGGCGGCGCGTGAGGCGATCCGGGTGAGCACCCGGTCCGCCCGCATGGCCTCCGCCGTCCGAGCGGGCAGCGCACCCGCGACCGCCAGCTCGGCGGTGCCGGTCAGCAGGTCGGTCACACGGGTGGCCAGCACACCGCGAGCGGGGGCCAGCCGCTGTTCGGACCGCCGGGCCACAGCCGCGGTCACCAGCGGCACCCCGGCCCCGGCGGCGAGCAGCCCGACGGCGAGGGCGGCCCCGGCCTCGGGCAGCAGCCAGGCGGTGAACCCGGCGGAGGCGGCGGACACGGCCACCGCCGCCCCGGCCGGCAGCAACCAGCGCACCCAGTAGTCCTGCAGCGCGTCCACATCGGCGACGAGCCGCGAGAGCAGGTCGCCTCGCCGTGTCGTGCGCAACCCGGCGGGCGCCAGCCGCTCCAGCCGCCGGTAGACGGCCACCCTTGTGTCCGCCAGCATCCTCAGCACGGCGTCGTGCGACACCAGCCGCTCCGCGTACCGGAACACGGCCCGCCCGATGCCGAACGCCCGCGTGGCCGTCACCGCGACCATCAGATACAGCACCGGAGGCTGCTGCGAGGCCCGCGAGATCAGCCACCCGGACGTCGCCATCAGTCCGACGGCGCTGCCGAGGGCGAGGCTGCCGAGCAGCAGGGCGAGAGCGAGGCGACCTCGGCGGGGTCCGGCCATACGACGGACGCGGGTCAGTACTCCACCCCGCCGCTCAAGCGGGAGGCACGCCGAAGGCACCGCGGCCGCTGCTGCCGGCTTGTCCGGCCGACGGGGCGCAACGGCTTCCACACGGTCGGCGGAGGGCCCCGCGGCGGGTGCCATGGCCTCCTCCAGCCGTACCACCCGGTCCGCGATCTCGAGCAGCGCCGGCCGGTGCACCACCAGGAGGACGGTCCGGCCCACGGCCAGCCGCCGCACCGCCTCCACGACCTCAGCCTCGGTCTCCCCGTCCAGGGAGGCCGTCGGCTCGTCGAGGAGCAGAACGGGACGGTCGGCGAGGAAGGCCCGGGCTAGGGCGAGCCGCTGCCGCTGACCGGCGGAGAGACCGGCGCCGTCCTCCCCGAGCGCCGTGTCGGCCCCGGCAGGCAGCGCGTCCACGAACGGAAGCGCTCCGGCATCGGCCAGCGCCCGCCGCACCGCCGCGTCGTCCGCGTCCGGTCGGGCCAGCCGTACGTTCTCGGCGATCGACCCGGCGTACAGGTGCGGGCGCTGTGGGACCCAGGCGATGCGCGAGCGCCACTGCTCCACCTCGAGCGAGGCGAGATCGGCTCCCCCGACCGACACGGTGCCCGCGGTGGCCTTGGTGAATCCGAGCAGAACGTTCAGGAGGGTGGACTTGCCCACGCCGCTCGGTCCGACGAGCGCCACCGTCTCCCCGGGCGCGACCGTGAAGGACACGTCGGAGACGGCGTCGTACGAACGCCCCGGGTATCGGACGGTCACCCCCTCGAAGCGGACGTCACCGGAGAGCGGAACGGCGCCGGTGCCGGACGCCGGGACCGGTGTCTCCAGGACCTCGAAGATCTCCTCGGCCGCCGCGAGCCCTTCGGCGGCCGCATGGAACTGGGCGCCGACCTGGCGAAGCGGCAGATATGCCTCCGGCGCCAGGATGAGGATGACGAGCCCGATGTACAGATCCATCTCGCCGTGCACGAGCCGCATGCCGATGGTGACCGCGACCAACGCCACCGAGATCGTCGCCAGCAGTTCCAGCGCGAAGGACGACAGGAAGGCGATCCGCAGCGTCCGCATGGTCGCCTGCCGGTATTCGCCGGTGATCCGTTTGATCGACTCGGCCTGTGCCTTGGCCCGGCCGAACACCTTGAGCGTCGGAAGTCCGGCGACGACGTCGAGGAAGTGCCCCGAGAGCCGGGACAGCAGGCGCCACTGGCGATCCATCTGCGCACGCGTGGCCCAGCCGATGAGCACCATGAAGATCGGGATCAGGGGCAGGGTGCCGACGATGATCGCCGCCGACACCCAGTCCTCGGTGACGATCCGCGTGAGCACCGCCACGGGCACCACCACCGCGAGGCCCAACTGCGGCAGATAGCGGGAGAAGTAGTCGTCGAGCGCGTCGACGCCGCGCGTGGAGAGGGCGACCAGTGACCCCGTGCGCTGGCCGCTGAGCCAGCCGGGCCCGAGCATCAGGGCTCGACCGAGGAGCCGGCCTCGGAGCTCCGACTTCACGGCGGCACTCGCACGGTGGGCAGCCAGCTCGGTGAGCCACGCGACAGCGGCCCGTCCCGCGGCGACGGCCACCAACAGCAGCAGCGGGGTGCGGAGTTCACCGACGGTCATCCCGTGCTGGAAGCTACCGACCACCACCTCGGCGATGAGCATCGCCTGGGCGATGACGAGCGCGGCCCCGACGGCACCCAGGCCGACGACCGCCGCCAGGAAGAGCCGGGTCGCGCGGGCGTACCTCAACAGCCGCGGGTCGATCGGTTTCACGTGAAACACCCTCTTCTCAGCGAGCATGTTTCACGTGAAACACGCCCCTTTGACTGAAGGAGGCGCGTTTCACGTGAAACATCGCGAAACGCACCTCCCGGCCCAGGCTCAGTGCGCCGGCTCGGCGATGTGCTGCGTGCCGATCCGCTTGCGGAACACCCAGTACGTCCACCCCTGGTACAGCATCACGATCGGCGTGGCGACCGCCGCGCACCATGTCATGATCTTCAGGGTGTACGGGCTCGACGAGGCATTGGTGACCGTCAGGCTCCACTCCTCGTTCAGCGAGGACGGCATGACGTTCGGGAAGAGCGTCAGGAAGAGCATCGCCACGGCAGCCACGATGGTGAGCCCGGACAGAGCGAACGCCCAGCCCTCACGGCCGGCCCGAACGGTGACCAACGCGGCCACGAGCGCGGCAACCGCCACGACCAACGCCACCAGAGAAGGGCCGTCGCCCTTCTCGACCTGCGTCCACAGGAGGAACAGCAGCGCCAGCCCCGCCGTCACGACCCCGACGCGCAGCGCCAGCGTCCGCGCCCGTTCGCGGATGTCCCCGACGGTCTTCAGCCCGACGAACACCGTCCCGTGGAAGGTGAACAGCGTCAGCGTGACCAGGCCGCCCAGCAGGGCGTATGGGTTCAGCAGGTCGACGACACTGCCCACGTACTCGAAGTCGCGGTCGATCTTGACGCCTCGCACGATGTTGGCGAAGGCCACACCCCACAGGAAGGCGGGCAGCAGCGAGGTCCAGAAGATCGCCGTCTCCCAGTTGCGCTGCCACTTCTCCTCGGGCCGCTTCGCCCGGTACTCGAAGGCGACACCGCGAATGATCAGGCAGACCAGGATGAGCAGCAGTGGCAGGTAGAAGCCGGAGAAGAGTGTGGCGTACCACTCGGGGAAGGCGGCGAAGGTCGCACCACCTGCCGTGAGGAGCCATACCTCGTTGCCGTCCCAGACAGGTCCGATGGTGTTGATGAGGACCCGCTTCTCCGGCCGGTTCCGCGCGAGCAGCCTGGTGAGGACACCGACCCCGAAGTCGAAGCCCTCCAGGAAGAAGTAGCCGATCCACAGGACCGCGATGACGACGAACCAGACGTCGTGAAGTTCCATGACTGTGCAGCTCCCTCGGCCTAGTAGGAGAAGGCCATCGGCTTGTCGGCGTCCCGGGAGTCGCCGCCGATCTTCGTGGGCGGGTTGAGGTCGGCCTCCGTCAACTCGGGCGGCCCGGCCTTGACGTACTTCGCCAGCAGCTTGACCTCGACGACGGCCAGGATCGCGTACAGCGCGGTGAAGACGATCATCGACGTGAGGACCTCGCCCTGCGAGACACCGGGGGAGACCGCGTCGCGGGTCCGCAGCACTCCGTAGACGACCCACGGCTGGCGACCCATCTCGGTGAAGATCCAGCCCCAGGAGTTGGCGATCAAGGGGAAGCCCATGGTGAGGATCGCGATCCGCCAGTACCACGTGGTGGGGGTCGGGCCGAGAGCCTTGCCCGGCAGAAGCGCCAGATGCGGCACCTCGTCGTCACCCACCCTCAGATGCTGGGGGAGGAGGAACTTCTTGCGGGTCAGCCAGAGCCCGACGATGCCGAGGGCGAACGACGCCATCCCGAAGCCGATCATCCAGCGGAAGCCCCAGTAGGCGACGGGGATGTTGGGCCGGTAGTCGCCGGGCCCGTACTTCTCCTGCTCGGCCTTGTTGACGTCGTTGATGCCGGGGACGTACGAGCTGAAGTCGTCCTTGGCCAGGAAGGAGAGCAGACCCGGGATCTCGATGGCGACCCTGTTGTGGCCCTCGTCGACGTCACCGACGGCGAAGACCGAGAAGGGCGCGGGTGCCTCGCCGTCCCAGAGGGCCTCGGCGGCGGCCATCTTCATGGGCTGCTGCTCGTACATGACCTTGCCCAGCAGGTCGCCGCTGATCGCGGTGAGCATGCCGCCGACGATCACGGTGACCAGGCCGAGCCGCAGCGACGTCTTCATCACCGGGATGTGCCTCTTGCGGGCCAGGTGGAAGGCGGCGATGCCGACCATGAAGGCGCCGCCGGTGAGGAAGGCCGCCGAGAGGGTGTGGAAGACCTGGGTGAGTGCCGTGTTCTGGGTCAGGACCAGCCAGAAGTCGGTGAGCTCGGCACGGCCCTTGTCCTCGTTGATGCGGTAGCCGACGGGGTGCTGCATCCACGAGTTGGCGGCGAGGATGAAGTACGCCGACAGGATCGTGCCGATGGAGACCATCCATATGCAGGCAAGATGGATCTTCTGGGGCAGCTTGTCCCAGCCGAAGATCCACAGTCCGATGAAGGTGGACTCGAAGAAGAAGGCGATCAGCGCCTCGAAGGCGAGGGGGGCTCCGAAGACATCGCCGACGAAGCGCGAGTAGTCGGACCAGTTCATGCCGAACTGGAACTCCTGCACGATGCCCGTGACGACGCCCATCGCGATGTTGATCAGGAAGAGCTTGCCCCAGAACTTGGTGGCCTTGAGGTACTTCTCCTTCCCCGAGCGCACCCACGCGGTCTGCAGGCCGGCTGTGAGCGCGGCGAGCGAGATTGTGAGCGGGACGAAGAGGAAGTGGTAGACGGTCGTGATGCCGAACTGCCATCGCGCCAGTGTCTCCGGCGCCAGAGCGAGGTCCACGTCGTTCTCCTTACATGCCGTGGCACTGCGGCAGTCTGCCCCGCCCGTTCCGTACATCACGGGACAACCGGGACGCGCTTGTGAAAGCGTTCACATTCACAAGCAATTATGCCGCATACCCGTTCGGGTCTGGAGGGGCGGGGGGTCCCTATTCCCGCGCCGAAGGGCCCTTGAGTACAAACGCGCACGTCAGCCTCATGATCGAACGCAAAAAGGGCCCGAGGGGGAACCTCGGGCCCACGTCCTTCAAAGCCGCCGAAGACTAGAGCTCCTTGCGGAACTCCTCCGTCACCTTCAGAAAGATGTCGTTCGCCTCGTCCTCGCCGATCGTCACCCGGACACCTTCACCCGGGAAGGGCCGCACGACCACGCCGGCCTCCTCGCACGCGGTGGCGAAGTCGACGGTGCGCTCCCCCAGCCGCAGCCACACGAAGTTCGCCTGGGTGTCGGGCACCGTCCAGCCCTGGCCGCGCAGCGACTCGACCACCCGGTTGCGCTCGCAGACCAGCGTGCCCACCCGCCCGAGCAGCTCGTCCTCGGCGCGCAGCGAGGCGACCGCCGCGTCCTGGGCGAGCTGGCTCACCCCGAACGGCACAGCCGTCTTGCGCAGGGCGGCCGCCACCGGCTCGTGAGCGATCGCGAAGCCCACCCGGAGCCCTGCGAGCCCGTACGCCTTGGAGAAGGTCCGCAGCACACAGACATTCGACCGCTCACGGTAGAACTCCACACCGTCCGGCACCTCTACATCGCGCACGAACTCGCGGTACGCCTCGTCCAGCACCACCAGCACATCCCCGGGCACCCGGTCGAGGAACCGCTCCAGCTCGGCCCGGCGGACAGCCGTCCCCGTCGGATTGTTGGGGTTGCAGACGAAAATCAGCCGGGTCCGGTCGGTGATCGCGTCCGCCATCGCGTCCAGGTCGTGCACGTCGCCCGACGTCAGCGGCACCTGCACGGACGTCGCCCCGCTGATCTGCGTGATGATCGGGTACGCCTCGAACGACCGCCAGGCGTAGATGACCTCGTCGCCGGGCCCCGCCGTCGACTGGATCAGTTGCTGGGCGACACCCACCGAGCCCGTGCCCGTGGCCAGGTGTGTGAGCGGCACCCCGAAGCGGTCCGAGAGCTCGTTCATCAGCCCGGTGCACGCCATGTCGGGATACCGGTTGAACGACGTGGCCGCCCCGGTCACGCTCTCCAGCACACCGGGCAGCGGCGGATAGGGGTTCTCGTTGGAGGACAGCTTGTACGCCACCGGACCGCCCGCCGCGGCCGGCCTGCCGGGCTTGTAGGTGGGAATACCCTCCAGCTCGGCTCGCAGCTTGGGGCTCGTCTCGCTCACCGCAGTCCTCCTCGTCGACGTAATGCTTCTCACCTTATGAGGATTCGGCGCGCCTGCGAATGGGCTGTCGGCAACCAGGCCCCGTCACTGCCGTACCACCAGCATCACGGGCATCAGCACACGAAGGTGTACGAATCAGGGGGCGCGCTGCTCATAAACGCACGCGCCGGTGGCTCGCGCCGTGGCGCGCATCCCCCGTGCAGGTGAGTTGAGACCTCTTCGAGACATGAGCTACTTGGCAGGCTCATGCGTGCCGACAAGTAGCGTACTGACATTGGATCGTTCAACTCCCTTGCATTCCAAGGCAATTGGACATGGTTGACCTTGCAGAAACGTCTCTGTCAACGGGTGCATATGCGTCCGCACTACCCCACCGCATGAGCCCTACTATCGGCTCGCCATGACAGCAGCAGGGAAGCACCAGGTGAGCCGGGCGGAAACTCCCCGCCGAGGCAGCCGGTCGGGCCGGGCGGGCATCCGAGACGTGGCCGCCGCCGCCGGGGTCTCCATCACGACCGTTTCCGACGCCCTCAACGGCAAGGGCCGGCTCCCGGACGCCACCCGACGCCATGTACGCGAGGTCGCCGACCGACTTGGCTACCGCCCCTCGGCGGCGGCCCGAACCCTGAGAACGGGCAAGTCCGGCCTCATCGGCCTGACCGTGACCACGTACGGGGATGAACCTTTCACCTTCACCGAGTTCGCGTACTTCGCGGAGATGGCGCGAGCGGCCACCTCGGCCGCACTCGCCCGGGGCTACGCCCTGGTCATCCTTCCCGCGACCTCGCGCCACGACGTGTGGTCCAACGTGGCCCTGGACGGCACCGTGGTCATCGACCCGTCCGACCAGGACCCGGTGGTCAGCGAACTGGTCCGCCAGGGATTACCGGTGGTCTCCGACGGCCGCCCGGCCGGCGCGCTGCCGGTCACCGCGTGGGTCGACAACGACCACGAGGCCGCGGTCCTCGGCATCCTCGACCACCTCGCCGACGCCGGCGCCCGCCGGATCGGCCTCCTCACGGGCACGACGACGGACACGTACACCCATCTCTCGACGACCGCGTACCTGCGTTGGTGCGAGCGCGTGGGCCAGGATCCGGTGTACGAGGCCTATCCGGCGCACGATCCGTGCGCCGGCGCCGTGGCCGCCGACCGCCTGCTGGCCCGGCCCGACCGCCCGGACGCGGTCTACGGCCTCTTCGACCCGAACGGCACCGATCTTCTCGCAGCGGCCCGGCGGTACGGCCTGCGCGTCCCGGAAGACCTGCTCCTGGTGTGCTGCAGCGAGTCCGCCGTGTACGCCAGCACCGAGCCGCCGATCACCACGCTCTCGCTGAAGCCGCGCCGGATCGGCACGGCGGTGGTCCAGCTCCTCATCGACGCCATCGAGGGCGTCGAATCGGACCAACCGGTGGAGCAGGTGATACCGACGGAACTGATCGTGCGGACCTCGTCCGAGCGGCGTTCGCCGCGCACGACGGTCAGCCCGCCACGATCACCTGACGAGGGTTGACGCCCGACCTGAGGGCCCGGACACGAATTGGGCGGGACGAGCCCCGCCCAATTCGGGAGAAAACCGCGGTGAACCGGGGCCCCGCGCCATTTCACCACCCCTGGGTCATCACATGGCGCGATCCGCATTCCTATGATGGGCGGACGACACCGCGGGCCGCTGCGACCAGGCAGTCCGATGCGGTGCAGATGCGGCGCGATGGTGGTGGAGGGGTCGATGACTCAGGGGGCCGGTCAGGGACCCGAGGTGCGGACGCCGACGGTGCGCGATTTCCGTGTGCCCGCGTACGTCCACGAGGCCGGTCCGTACGGGCACACCACGCAGCCCGGACAGAGTGGTGATCCCGCCGACACCATGGAGTACCCCGAGGGGTACACACCCACCCAGCGGGACCTTCCGGTGATCAACCGGGGTGACACGCTTCAGGTGACCATCGATCCGGAGGCCGCGGCCGGCGAGCCGTCCACCGCCGGGCCGGGTCCGCTGTTCGTCGTCGGCGACGTCCACGGCTACCTGGACGAGCTCATGGGCGCTCTGCGGGAGAAGGGCCTCGTCGACGCCGCGGGCAGCTGGTCGGCGGGCACCGCCCGACTCTGGTTCCTCGGCGACTTCACCGACCGCGGCCCGGACGGCATCGGAGTCATCGATCTCGTGATGCGCCTGTCCGCCGAGGCCGCGGCGGCCGGCGGCTACTGCAAGGCCCTCATGGGCAACCACGAGCTGCTGCTGCTCGGCGCCAAGCGCTTCGGCGACACACCCGTCAACTCGGGCGCGGGCACCGCCACCTTCCAGGCGGCCTGGCTCCTCAACGGCGGCCAGAAGACCGACATGGACCGTCTCCAGGACCACCACCTGCAGTGGATGGCCCGCCTCGACGCCATGGAGGAGGTCGACGGCCACCTCCTGGTGCACTCCGACACGACCGCCTACCGCGACTACGGCGACTCCATCGAGGCGGTCAACGACACCATCCGCGAGACGATCACCCGCAACGACCCGGACGAAGTCTGGGACCTCTTCCGCAAGTTCACCCGGCGTTTCTCCTTCCGCGACGAGGGTGGCGCCGACGCCGTGCGCTCCCTGCTCGACATCTACGGCGGCACCCGCATCGTCCACGGCCACAGCCCCATCCCGTACCTCCTGGGCGAGGTCGGCTCGGAGGACGGCGAGGACGGAGCGGGCCCCTCGGTCGAAGGGCCGTACGTCTACGCGGACGGTCTGGCCGTCGCCATGGACGGCGGCGTGACGATGGCCGGAAAGCTGCTGGTCCAGCAACTCCCGCTGCAGCGCTGACCCCGCGGCGGGCCGACGCCCTCGGTCGAAAGAGTTCGCCGGCCGGGGTCCAATTTCTTCAAACCCCCTGTCACCGCCCGCCGTGACCGCTCTACCATCGGCTTATCCGTAGCAGGCTCCCCTCCGTTTCTGCCCGACGGCTCGTCAGCATGCCGAGCCACAAGCCCTACGGAGCATCGGGGGATGCACATGAACAGCGTTCCGCAGCACCTGCTCAGTGAGGACCGCCAGGAGTACGAGCGGATCCTCGGCGAGGCGCTGCGCTCCGCACCGTACCGCCCGGAATTCGCCGCCGGCCTGCAGCGGCTCAACCCCGAACAACTACGCACCATGGCTCTCAACGCCACGGCCATCATCACGGCGGCCGCGGCGGCCGAGTACGAGTACTACGTCAAGGCCCGCGACGAACTGCGCAATCCGCCACCGGCCCGCACAGCGTCCGGAGGCACGGCGTCCGGCTCCACGGAGCCCGACGGGACGGCGGTCGGCCTCGTGGCCGCCATGGGTGAGGTCGGCGATGCCGCCGGAGCCGGCGCGGGCGCCGTGGCCGCCGTGCTCGCCCCCGTCCTCGCCGGAACCGCCGCGGTGATCTTCCTGCTCGTCGGCTACATCATGAAGGTGCTCGAGCCCGAGCGGGCGATCGCCGAGACCCTGATCACCACCGGATGGGTCTTCGGCGCGATCACGGCGGCGGCGATCCTCGTGGCCGCGGTCGGCCTCCTGATCACCGCCCTGCGCAACGGCTCCACCGCCCTGGAGGACCGTGGAGCACGCGACGAACTGATCGAAGAGGTGGCCCGCGCCAAGGAGGCCTGGCGTGAGGCCCTCCTGCAGCGCGGCATCCTGCCCTTCCTCCGGGACGCCCTCGCCCACCCGGACCCGGCGGTGCTGGGCGAAAGGGACCGGCCGACCCCACCCAGCCGCATGCCGCATCTCGGCTACAACCGACCCAACTTCACCAGCCCCGGCAGCGGCTCGTCCGGTTCCCGCCCCAGCTTCACCAGCCCGGACTTCAGCAGCCCGGACTTCGGCGGCCCCGAGCACCAGCCGGAGTGACGCGTCGGGACCGAGCCGCCGCCCGGTGCCCACCGGGGCCGGCGGCCGCCCGACGCCCGGCCTGACCACCCGTGATGAGGGCGACCGGCCGTGCTGCCGCGGTCGGCCGACCGGCACGGTCACGCACCGGCCCGCCGGCTCCACGCGTGTGCGGACACACGCACAGGACGGCCTGCCCGCCGGCTCACCGACCCGCCCAGCAGCGGCAGTCCCCGGGCCGTAACCCGGGGAAGCCCAGCGAAGGGCGGCGCAACAGCAGCCGGCGATCAGGGCCGGCCCTCTTCGGCAGACCGGCCCCCGGTCGCGCACACGTCCTGTCCGCCGACGGGCACCTCAGTCAGCGAGCGGCAGATAGACCCGGTTGCCCGCCTGCGCGAACTCCCTGGACTTCTGCGCCATGCCGTCCTCGATCTCGGCCCGGGAAGCGCCGTGTTCGCGGCGGATGTCCTGGGAGATCTTCATCGAGCAGAACTTCGGTCCGCACATGGAGCAGAAGTGAGCCGTCTTGGCCGGCTCCGCGGGCAGCGTCTCGTCGTGGAACTCACGGGCCGTGTCGGGGTCGAGGGCCAGGTTGAACTGGTCCTCCCAACGAAACTCGAAGCGGGCGTCCGACAACGCGTCGTCCCACTCCTGTGCGCCCGGGTGTCCCTTGGCCAGGTCCGCCGCATGGGCCGCGATCTTGTAGGTGATGACGCCGGTCTTGACGTCGTCACGGTTCGGCAGACCCAAGTGCTCCTTCGGCGTCACGTAGCAGAGCATCGCGGTACCCCACCACGCGATCATCGCAGCGCCGATGCCTGAGGTGATGTGGTCGTAGGCCGGCGCGACGTCCGTGGTCAGCGGGCCGAGGGTGTAGAACGGAGCCTCCTCGCAGATCTCCTGCTGAAGGTCGATGTTCTCCTTGATCTTGTGCATCGGGACATGTCCCGGGCCCTCGATCATGGTCTGCACGTCGAACCGCTTCGCGATGCGGTTGAGTTCCCCGAGCGTGCGCAACTCCGCGAACTGCGCCTCGTCGTTGGCGTCCGCGATCGAGCCGGGCCGCAGACCGTCGCCGAGCGAGTACGTGACGTCGTACGCGGCGAGGATCTCGCACAGTTCCTCGAAGTTCTCGTAGAGGAACGACTCCTTGTGGTGCGCCAGGCACCAGGCGGCCATGATCGAGCCGCCGCGCGAGACGATGCCGGTCTTGCGGTTGGCGGTGAGCGGTACGTACGCCAGGCGGACGCCCGCGTGGACCGTCATGTAGTCCACGCCCTGCTCGGCCTGCTCGATGACCGTGTCCTTGTAGATCTCCCAGGTCAGTTCCTCGGCCTTGCCGTCGACCTTTTCCAGGGCCTGGTACAGCGGCACCGTGCCGATGGGAACCGGGGAGTTGCGCAGTACCCACTCACGGGTGGTGTGGATGTTCCGTCCCGTCGACAGATCCATGACCGTGTCGGCGCCCCACCGGGTCGCCCAGGTCATCTTCTCCACCTCCTCCTCGATGGAGGAGGTGACCGCCGAATTGCCGATGTTGGCGTTGACCTTCACCAGGAACCGCTTGCCGATGATCATCGGCTCGATCTCCGGGTGGTTCACATTCGCCGGCAACACCGCTCGGCCCGCCGCGATCTCCTCGCGGACGACCTCGGGCGAGACGTTCTCGCGTACCGCCACGAACTCCATCTCGGGGGTGATCTCCCCGCGTCGCGCATACGCGAGTTGCGTCACGGCCCGGCCGTCACGGCTACGGCGCGGCTGGCGCGGCCGGCCCGGGAACACCGCGTCGAGATTGCGCAGCCCTCCGCGCGGTGACGTGTGCTTGATCCCGTCGTCCTCGGGACGGACGGGACGACCCGTGTATTCCTCGGTGTCGCCCCGGGCGATGATCCAGTTCTCGCGGAGAGGGGTGAGCCCCCTCCTGACATCGGTCTCCACGGTCGGATCTGTGTACGGGCCGGAGGTGTCGTACAGGGTGACGGACTGGCCGTTGGTGAGGTGCACCTGCCGGACCGGCACCCGTAGATCGGGGCGCGAGCCCTCGATGTACGCCTTGTGCCAGCCGATGGACTTGCCGCTCTCCACAGGCTGTTCACCCTGAGGATTTCCGCCCCGAGGTGAGGCATTTGCCCCGTCTGTCTGGCTGGAGGCAGACGTGCGTGTGTCCTCGATGGTCATGAGACCTACTCCCTACGCCGGCATTACCCGGTAACAGGTTCAGCGGTCGACGCAGCGATTTCCGCCCGCCGATGTTCCACGTGAAACATCGCGTCTGCGGAGGTCAGCGCCCTCTCAGCCCGGTGCTCCGAGCTCCCGCGTGTGCAAAGGTGTCTCCACGCTAGCGTCAGATGTGGCGCGGTGAACAGTGGGCCTCGCTCGTTCTTGCGATGATCGGTCGGTGACCACGATGCAGCAGCCTCCGCCTCCACCCTCCGAGCCGCCCCACGGCCATGGCCCCGGAAACGGGCACGGCCATGGCTCCGGCGGAGGTCATGGGTATGGCTCCGGAGGCGGCCACGGCCCCGGCGACGGACACGGCCAAGGCCCGTTCTCAGGGGGCGGCCACGGCCATTCCCACAGCCACGGTCCGGCCGCACCTGTCTCACAACACCTGCGCAAGGTGATCGCAGCGGTGCTGATCCCCTTCGCCACCGCGGTCCTCGTGGGCCTCGTCGTCCTGTGGCCGGGCGGCGCCCCGCCACACGAGCGCACCGGTGTGGGCTTCGACCGCCAGACACAGTCGGCCACCGTCACCAAGGTCGAAGAGGTCGACTGCTCCTCGGTGAACGCCTCGGGCGTCCCACCCACCGGTGACACATCCACCGCCGAGGGCTCGTCCGCCCAGCAGCAGGCGAAGGGCACCTGCAAGAAGGCGACGGTGCGAGTGGACACCGGCAAGGACAAGGGCCGTACGTTCACGGAGATCGTCCAGCCCGACCAGTCGCGGCAGTTGAAGCAGGGGCAGGAGGTCGTGGTCGCCTACGAGCCGGCCGCGCCCAAGGATCTGCAGTACTCGGTCACCGATGTGAACCGTAAGTTCCCGATGGCGCTGCTGGCGGGGATCTTCGCTGTCGCCGTCGTGGTGGTGGGCCGCATGCGCGGTGTCATGGCGCTGGTGGCCCTGGCCATCAGCTTCCTGGTGTTGACCTTCTTCATCCTCCCGGCCATTCTGCAGGGCTCGAACCCTCTGGTGGTGGCGGTGGTCGGGGCGAGCGCCATCATGCTGATCGCGCTCTATATGTGCCATGGCCTCTCGGCCCGCACCTCGGTCGCGGTGATCGGCACACTGATCTCGCTGCTGCTGATCGGTCTGCTGGGTTCGCTGTTCATCGACTGGGCCTCTCTGACCGGAAACACGGATGACAACACCGGCCTGATCCACGGTCTCTACCCCGAGATCGACATGAGCGGCCTGCTGCTCGCGGGCGTCATCATCGGTTCCCTCGGTGTCCTCGACGATGTGACGGTCACCCAGACCTCGGCGGTCTGGGAGCTGCACGAGGCCAATCCGGCGATGGGCTGGCGCGGGCTGTACCGCGCGGGCATCCGCATCGGCCGCGACCACATTGCCTCGGTCGTCAACACGCTTGTGCTCGCCTACGCCGGTGCCGCCCTGCCGCTGCTGCTGCTCTTCTCGATCGCGCAGAGCAGCGTCGGAACGGTCGCCAACAGCGAGTTGGTCGCCGAGGAGATCGTGCGCACCCTCGTCGGATCGATCGGTCTCGTCGCCTCCGTGCCGGTGACCACGGCGCTGGCCGCGCTCGTCGTCTCGGCCGACCGACCGAGCACCCCCGCGACGGCCTCCGCGGCAACCGCGACCGCTCCGGCACGTGGGGGGAGGGGACGCCGCCGCAAGCGCTGAAGCGTTACGGCACGTGGGTGAGGTGCGGCTCAGCCCGCACTCTGCTCCTCCGCCAGGATGCGGTCCAGAGCCTCGTCGAGCAGGGTGTCGAAGTCGGCGAGGGAACGCTCCTGCCCGAGCGGCACGAGCTTGTCCGTGCGGTCCAGGAAAGCCACCAGCGGCGCCGTGCCGACCCGGAACAACGCCTGGTCGCTGCCCACCTGAAGCCGGATCAACACTTCACCGAACGTCTCCGGATCGGCGGGCGCGATGTGCACATCCCCGTCCCCGCACGGCCGGCCCACGCCATCGATGAGCAGCTCCCTACCGAAGGCCCAGGTCACCGGAGCATCGCCGGGCAGATGAAAGGTCAGCCGCACGGCATAGGGATCACAGGTCTCGTAGCGCAGCTCCACCGGGATGCGGAAGGAGAGCTCCTCCGACACGAGGAAGCTCATCATGACTTCTGCCTGTACCGACTCGCGCATCGCCTACCCCGCCATGTTGGTCGACTGGCCAGGAAACATCCGCCTGACGCTCCTGGAAGTTTGCTGAAAGTACACGGGAGATCACAAGGAGTGATTTTTCAGATGCTGATAGAGATCGCGAGTGTCCTTAGTAGCTTTCCGATCTCCGTCTGCAACTGATGCGCCGCGGGCAGCAGCCGGTCGGCCTGGTGCACGGGAAGCGAGATGGCCAGGGTCGCGGCGGTCGTCCCCGCGGTGATGGGAATCGCGGCGCAGACCGTCCCCAGGGCGTATTCCTGGCGTTCGACGACGGGTTCCATCCGTCCGATCCGGTCCAGGCGCCGCAGCAGCGTCTCTTGGTCACGCACTGTGTACGGCGTGATCGACTGTACGGGGTAGCGTTCCAGATGGTCGCGGCGGGCCTCGTCGCCGAGCTGGGACAACAGGCACTGGCCGATGGCGTGGGCGTGTCCGGTCTCGCGGAAGTCGGCCCACTCCTCGACGGCCGGGGCGCTGGGGCTGTCGGCGACGCACTTGACCTCGATCTCGCCGTCCCGGTAGATCGCGAAGTACACCGGGGCGCCGATGACGTCACGCCAGTGCGCCAGGGCCTCGTCGACCGTGCTGCGACGTTTCTGCTGCGCTCCGCTGCTGCTCAGCCTTTCCGCGGCCTCACCGAGAAAGAACAGCCCCCCCGCCCGGCGCAGATAGCCCTCGTGCACCAGGGTGCGCAGCAGGTGGTATGCGGTGGGCAGGGCCAGGCCGGCGTCTCGCGCCAACTGCTTGGCCGGCGCCCCGTGCTCTCTCTCGGCGACGGCGTCCAGCAGCCGCATCGCCCGCTGCACAGAGCCGATGAGGGTCCCTGACTGGGACTCGGGCACGGCCGGCGGGGGTGCAGGGGACGGGATGCGCGCTCCTCGCCCCGACCGATGCGCTGAATGCGGCGGTGCGGGTGCCGGGTCCGCCCGTGGCACGGGCATCGGTGTCGGCACCGTCTGCCGATCCGCGGCAGGGGGTGCCGTGGGGCTGGCGGTGTCCTCGCCCGGCGATGTGCGCGGCTGGGTCGGAGGCGCGGCGGGCTTCGAGGGGATGGCGCGCGGTTGCGACGGGGCTGTACGCGGCTGTGATGACGCGGTGGGCGGTTCGGCGGTGCGTGGCTGTCCGGTGGTGCCCGCCAGTGGTGCTGATCGAGGGCCCGGTTGTGTGGGTGGGACGGCGCCCGGTGTGGACAGGGAGCGCGGCCGGGCCGGTGGGAAGAGGGGTTCTGTGGGTGCGGTGTCAGCCGTGGCCAAAGGTCACTCCTGAAGCGGGAGGAGGGCCGCCCGTGCCGGGGACGACGGGAGGGGATGTGCCGCCCGCGGGGCCGAGCCCGCGACGAGTTCCCGGACTCTAGCCGCCCCCCACCGCTCGCAGACGGCCCCGACGGGAAACTTCCCTCTGGCGAGGGAACCTCACGTTCCTGTTACCGCCGCGCCCTGACCAGCCTCACTCACTCACGCCTCAGCGGTATCCCCGGGCTGACGGGTCACCAGTCACTACGCGATGACGAGTTCGCCGTGAACTTCCGTACGACATAGATGAGTCCGCCGACCAGTGCCACGAAGACCAGCACCTTGAAGAGCAGGCCGAAGACGACCTGGAGGACGCTGGCTATCAGTCCGCCGAACACGACCAGGGCGATGACGGGCACCGCGATCCACTTCACCCACCACGGCATTCCCGCGAAGATCTCCCGCATCGCCTTGCTCCTTGTCTCCGCCCGTGACCCTCGTCCGGGCACTGGTTCCGGGTCCATTCATGTCCTGCCATCGATGCTAGGGGCGCGCAAGGGGCGTTCGGGGGCTTCGCGCCCCTTGTCCGTCCCTGATCGTTCCCCTAGGGAACCCTGAAGCGGAGCTCAGCCCTCCGGCGGAGAGAAGACCACCACGACCCGCAGGTCCTCGGTGATGTGGTGGAACTTGTGAGCGACCCCGGCGGGCACGTACACCACACTGCCCCGCGCCACCTGCGTGGTCTCCATGCCGACCGTGAGTGAGGCCCGACCGCTCACGACGAGGTACACCTCGTCCTGGCGGTGCGGCCGCTGCGGGTCGAGCTGGCCCGCATCGAGCGCGTACAGACCGACCGACATGTTCCGCTCGCGCAGGAACTGCAGATAGGCGCCGTCATGGGCGGCACGCTCAGCCTCCAATTCATCCAAACGGAATGCCTTCATCGACTTTGTCGCCCCTGCCCGGTGCTCGTACCGATCCGTTCTGCCACGATCAGACACATGATGAATTTCCTAGTCAAGACGATCGCCAACGCGGGCGCCCTGGCCGTCGCCGTCTGGCTGCTCGACAAGATCACGCTCACCGGGGACAGCACCGGTAAGAAAGTCGGCACACTGCTGCTGGTGGCGCTCGTCTTCGGCCTGGTGAACGCCGTGGTGAAGCCGCTCGTCCAGCTCCTCACGCTGCCCCTGTTCATAGTCACCCTGGGCCTGTTCACCCTGGTGGTGAACGCCCTGATGCTGCTGCTCACCTCGTGGCTGGCCGACAAGCTCGACCTGAGTTTCCACGTGGAGGGCTTCTGGACCGCCGTCCTGGGCGGCCTGATCATCTCGATCGTCTCCTGGGCGCTCCACCTCGTCCTGCCCGACGCCGACTGAGGCCATGAGATGACCTACCGCGTCTGCTTTGTCTGCACCGGCAACATCTGCCGCTCACCGATGGCCGAGTCCGTCTTCCGCGCCCGCCTGGAAGAGGCCGGGCTCCACGGCCTGGTCGAGGTCGACAGCGCGGGCACCGGCGGATGGCACGAGGGCGAACCGGCCGACCCGCGTACCGTCAGCGTCCTTCAGGCCAACGGTTACGCCGGCGATCACACCGCGCGCCAGTTCCACGCCTCGTGGTTCTCCCGGCTCGACCTCGTCATCGCCCTCGACGCCGGTCACTCGAAGGCGCTGCGCCGCCTCGCACCCACCGCGGCGGACGCGGACAAGGTGCGCCTTCTGCGCTCCTACGATCCCGGCGCGGGAGACGAGCTCGACGTTCCCGACCCGTACTACGGGGGCATGGACGGCTTCGAGGAGTGCCTTGAGCTGGTGGAGGCCGCGAGCGAGGGCCTTCTGACCGCCGTACGCGAGCAGGTGGAAGGACATGCCGCATGAGCGAGGAGATCCCCGTTCCGGAGCTGGGCGAGGGCACCCGAGCCGTCCGCGTCGGGCTGCCCGAACCCGTCAAGCATGAGCCGACCCTCCCAGGTCCGGTCTTCGCCGCCCATTACCACCTGCCGGGCGACCCCACCGGCCCGTACGCCTACGGGCGCGACCAGAACCCCACCTGGACGCTCCTGGAGCGCGCCATCGGCGAACTGGAGGCGCCTGGCCAGGAGGAGGTCGAGACGCTCGCCTTCGCCTCGGGAATGGCCGCCATCTCGGCGGTCCTCTTCTCCCAGCTGCGCTCGGGCGACGTCCTCGTCCTGCCGAGCGACGGCTACAACGTCCTGCCCCTGGCCGGTGAGCAGCTGCGGTCGTACGGCGTCGAGGTGCGCAGCGCCCCGACCGGCGGTGACGCCCAGCTCGACGCCCTCGACGGCGCCAAGCTGCTGTGGGTGGAGACGCCGTCCAATCCGGGGCTCGACGTGTGCGACGTCCGCCAGCTCTGCGAGGCGGCACACGCGCGTGGCTGTCTGGTCGCCGTCGACAACACCCTGGCGACGCCGCTGGGGCAGCGGCCGCTGGAGCTGGGTGCGGACTTCGCGGTGGCCAGCGGTACCAAGCAGCTGACCGGGCACGGGGATGTACTGCTCGGTTACGTCGTCGGACGCGACGCCGGTCTGATGGCAGCGGTTCGGCGCTGGCGCAAGATCGTCGGAGCGATCCCCGGGCCGATGGAAGCCTGGCTCGCGCACCGTTCTCTCGCCACGCTCCAGCTGCGGGCCGACCGGCAGAGCACCAATGCCCTGGCCGTCGCCCAGGCGCTGAAGGCCCGTCCCGAGGTGACCGGGCTTCGTTATCCGGGGCTGCCGGACGATCCGTCCCACAAGATCGCCGCGCAGCAGATGCGGCGCTACGGATGCGTCGTCTCGTTCTCGTTGCCCACGCGTGCGCGTGCAGACCGCTTCCTCGAGGCGCTCCGTCTCGTGGACGACGCCACAAGCTTCGGCGGGGTGCGGTCCACCGCCGAGCGGCGCGGGCGGTGGGGCGGAGACGCGGTGCCGGAAGGCTTCATCCGGTTCTCAGCCGGTGCGGAGGACACCGACGACCTGGTGGCGGATGTCCTGCGCGCCCTCGCCGTGGCCACCGGCTGATATCCCCCACGTACGGCGGACGGTCCGAGCCTCCCCCCTCGTGGCTCGGACCGTCCCGGTTCCACGCGCGAAGAACCGCGCGACCAAGGCTAGTTGACTCTGTGTCAGTGTCCAATCACAGGAGCGACAGAGACCTATCGACTTATTTATAGTTGGGCGCTCCGGGGCGGCGAAGGGGCGACCATGGATCTGGCCTTACTGCGTACGTTCGTGACCGTGCACCGGGCCGGTTCGTTCACCCGTGCCGCCGCGCTGCTCGGTCTCTCGCAGCCGGCCGTCACCTCGCAGATCCGCACCCTGGAACGGCAGCTGGGCCGCCCTCTGTTCCTGCGCCAGGCCCGGGGTGTGACGCCGACGACCATCGGCGACGAACTCGCCCACAAGGCGGCTCCCCATCTCGACGCGCTGATGGAGATCGCCGAGACGGGCGTCGACGACGATTCCTCCTTGGGCACACTCCACCTCGCCGGTCCCCCGGAATTCACCGCAGAACGCATTCTGCCCGCCCTCACGGAACTGATCGACGACGACGGCCAGGGTCTCGCCCTGCGGGTGTCCTTCGGGAACGCCGACGAGACGCTGGAGGGTCTCGCCGCCGGCCACCACGACCTGGCCGTCACCACCGCGCAGCCGCGCGGCGCCCTGCTCACCGCGACCCCCCTGTGCGACGAGGAACATGTGCTGGTCGCCGCCCCTCGCTGGGCCGAGCGCATCGGCCCCGGCAAGCTGCACCCCAAGGAGCCGCATCTGCTGGAGGGCCTTCCGGTCATCGAGGTGCACGAGTCGCTACCGTTCCTGACGCGCTACTGGTCCTCGGTCTTCGACTCCCGGCCCGTCGTCTCCGGGACCGTGATCGTCCCGGATCTTCGCGCGGTCCTGGCCTGTGCGATCTCCGGGGGAGGCCTGGCCGTGCTGCCCCGCTACCTCTGCGCCGCCGCCCTGGTGCGCGGTGACGTCGTGGCGCTCCTCGATCCGGCGGTGCCGCCGCTGCGGACCTACTTCCTGGTGATCCGTACCGGCACCCAGGCCGTGCCGCATATCGCACGGGCCCACGAGTGGCTGCTGCGCACAGCGGGGGACTGGTCTTGAGGCAGAGCGTGCCTCGGTCCTGAGGCATCGCGTGACTTCATGGCCTGAACCAGCACCTGTCTTCCTGGCCCTGTGACGGAGGTCGAGCGCCGACACGCGTCATTTCCGTGGTCGGGCGATGTTTCACGTGGAACATGGCGGGCCACATTTCTCCCATGACCGTCCGACCCGTGGTCAAACGCACCGCCCGCGCCATCCTGCTCGACGGCGACGACCTGATCCTGATCAAGCGGACCAAGCCGGGTGTCGATCCCTACTGGCTCACACCGGGTGGCGGGGTCGAGCCGGAGGACACGACCGTCGTCGACGCGCTCCACCGCGAGGTGCACGAGGAACTCGGCGCCAAGATCACCGATGTTGTGCCCTGCTTCGTGGACACAGTCGAGCACATCGGCGAGGACGGCGGCGCCACAGGGGTCAAGGTCCAGCACTTCTTCGTGTGCCGCCTGGAGTCCATGGACACGTCGAAGCGGCATGGTCCCGAGGTGGACGAGCCGCAGGGCGAGTACGAGATCGTGCGTGTGCCCTTCACACGGGTCGGGATCGCCTCTGTTCACCTCGTCCCGCTGTCCTTGCGGCACTACCTGGACGGGAACATCGAGGGCGTCCGCGCGATGCACGCACCTGACCTGGGCTGACGGACAGCTGCCGCTGTCCGCCGCTTGCCTGGGCCGGCCTCCGGCTCAGTCGCCGGTGGCCACCAGTTCCTCCACCGAGTCATGGCGAATGCGTTCCGACGGGACGCCCACGCCTCTGAGCGCGTCCACACCGCTGCGGATCATCCCGGGCGGGCCGGAGAGGTACGCGTCGTACTCGGTCCACGGTCCGTATTCGCGTATGGCGTCAGGCAGCTGGAGCAGCCCGTGCCGGTCGACCACCGGGCGGACCTTGAGCCAGGGGTTGCTCTGCTGCAGTCGCAGGAGGGCTTCTACGTCGTAGAGGTCCTGGTCGCTGCGGGCTCCGTAGAAGACCTCTGCCGGGCGGTGCCGACCGCGTTCGGCGACGTCCTCGATCATCGCCTTGATGGGCGCTATGCCAGTACCGCCGCCCAGGCAGAGCAGTCCCCTCTCGCTGCTGTGGTCGACGGTCATGGCACCGGCCGGGGGGCCGAGCCGTATGACGTCGCCGCGGCGGGCACGGTGCACGAGCGCGTTGGAGACCCAGCCCGCCGGGACCGCTTTCACATGGAACGCCAGCAATCCGTCCGAGCGAGGCGCCGAGGCGAAGGAGTAGTGCCGCCAGATCCGCGGCCACCAGGGAGTCTCCAGGCTGGCGTACTGCCCGGCGAGGAAGGGATACGGCTGGTTCGGCCGGACGGTGATGATCGCTATGTCGGGGGTTCTCAGCTCGTGCGAGACGACCTCGGCGAGCCACCAGGGCGGGGAACGCAGTTCGTCCGCGGCCGCCGCGTCGATCATCACCTGGGAGATCGTGGTGTACGTCCGGACCCAAGCGGCCTCGGTCTCGTCGTCCCAGGTCGTGGGAGCGTAACGGCTCAGCGCACCGATCAGGCACTCCCCGACCGCCGGGTAGTGCTCGGGCCGCGTGCCGTACTTGCGGTGGCCTCGACCGAGGTTCTGCAGGTAGTCGACGAGGACGGGGGTGTTGTCGATGTGCTCGGCCGCGGTGAGCAGCGCCTTGAGCAGACGGTCCCGCTGGGCGTCCATCGCCGGGGGAAAAAGGGATCGCAGGTCCGGATGCCGGACGAAGAGAAGTGCGTAGAAGTACGAGGTGACCTTGTCGGCGACGGGGCCGATCTCGGCCATGGTCCGCTGGATGAGCACAGCGTCGGGGGAGGCCTCGGGTGTGCGGTCCGCGCGCTGGGGGGGCACGCGGGCCTCGAACAAGGGCTGCTCGGAGCCATGCTCCTCGCCGAGGGCAGCCAGTGAGGGCGGGGACGGAGGAGGGCTGGACGGCAGGTCCTGGAACGGGGGTATGCGCTCCTGGGCAGCATCGCCCCTGGCCTGCTGCCCGGTCGACGGCTCCTTAGAGCGGCCCACGGGACGCAGCCCGGCGAGGCGGTTGCCCTCGACTTCCTGGTCCCCGCCGGGGGATGGCTGTGTGCGCGGTGTGAACCAGCCGCCTCCGTCACTGTCCCCCGCAGTGCCGTTATCGGCCGACGTGGTGGTGGTCGGAGCGTCCATGGTGTGCCTCGCCTCGAGCATCTTTCGGTCGATCTGCGCACTTCCCCAACCGGAAGTCGCAAGTTTCCCCCGCGGACGGCCTTGCTTTCCCCGTTACGTTCCCCCTCGGCCAATGCGGCCACATTTAACCGGGCTTCCCGCACCGTACGGACAAGTAGGCGCGAGTGTGATGTGGGCCGCAGCATTACGTGGCAGCGTTCCACAGCACACCAACGCCCCCGTTCCACAACGGTGAACGCGGGTCTTCGATCTCTCTGTCCGGTTAGGCTGCATTGGACTGTGTTCGTACCCACAGGATGAGACGGCTACATCTCGCTTCGGACACGAACCGGACTCGACCCTACCGGCACGTGCGTCACATACAAGTCCCCCCTTGTCCCATCGGGAATTCAACAGGGGCGAACCAGTGATTTCTCAATTACCGGGCGCGGCGCACCAATTCATAGGCATCCCACAGATCCTGACCCGTTAGGAGTGCGTGGCGAGCTCGGCCAGGTGCTGATCCGCATCAACGGCGGCCGGGACCGGCACCGCGTCGAAAAGTGCCGCGTCGGACAGCGAGTCACCGTATGCGACGCAATCGGCGCGGGTCAGTCCGCATCGCGCGCAGAGGCGATCCGCAATCACGCCCTGGCCGCCGGGGTGAGGATGCCCGCCGGGTTCACGGGCTCGGTGCAGGGCGCCCGAGGAAAGAGCGAGCCGTACGCCGCATGCGCACCCCACGCCATGAGCCGCTCCACGAAGAACGAGGGCGAGAGGGAGATGACGGCGCAGCACTCCCCCGTTCCCGGGTCTCGGACCAGGTGTCGCGGATGCACAGGAGCCAGGCGCCGCTTCGAAGGCAGCGGCGACATGCATCTCGGTGAGCCCGGCCCACAGTCCATGGACTCGCTGAGCGTACGACCGTGAATCCACACGCCGGCCCGCGAAGTCCCGTTCGAGCTCGACGATCTCCGCCTCCAGGCCGAGCTGTCGGGAGATCTCCACGGGCGCCGCCGTTCGGTGCAGCAGGTGCCGTCCAGATCGAGCAGGTGCAGCCGGGTCACCGGGGCCGAGGCTAGAGCCTGCTCGGGTGTGCCTGCGCGCGGCTGTTTCACGTGAAACATCTGTCCGCGCGCTGTGCGGTTGTGGGCAGGATGGCCAAAAGCGCGTACGTCTGTCGGCAAAGCGGTGGACGCCAGGGGGCCGTGTCGGACAGCCTGGCCCGCGTGCCGACACCTTCCCCCGCTGCTCTGCCCATCCGTCGTCTGACGCCGCGCGATCTGACCGCCTGCGCCGACTTGTCCGAGGATCGGGGGTGGCCCCGCGAAGAGCACAAGTGGGGGCTGCTTCTGGCGGCAGGGACCGGATACGGCATCGACGATCCCGAGGGTGGGCTCGTCACCGCCTGTGTGGTGACCGAGTACGGGACGCCGGGCGGCACGGAGCTTGGGGCGATCGGCATGGTGCTGGTGGCCGAGCGGCACGCCCGACAGGGCATCGGTCGCCGTCTGATGCGCCATGTCATCGCCAGGTCCGGGACTACTCCCCTGACGCTGCACGCAACCCCCAACGGGCAGCCGCTCTATGAGGAGCTGGGGTTCAAGGTCACGGGACGGGCCGAGATGGTCCGCGGGCACTTCTCCGGCGACGGACTCGATCCCGTTGTCACCACCCGACCGGCCACCGCCGAGGACCTCACGACTATCGTCCGGCTCGACGAGGAAGTCTTCGGCACGGACCGCACTCACATCCTCACCCGGCTCCCCGCCTTCGCCGATCAGATCCGCGTCGCCGAGGAGGACGGCAGGATCATCGGCTATGCGGCGGCCTGGCCCAACATGGACACCCATGTCGTCGGCCCGCTGATCGCCCGGGACACACCGACAGCGAAGGCACTGATCGCCTCCCTGGCCGCCCGCACCGAGCTCCCCTTGCGCACGGACATCGACGTACGCCACGAGGACCTGCTGGCATGGGTGAAGGAGCGTGGGCTGGAGTCGGTCGCGTTCAACGCGGTGATGACGCATGGGATCCCCGAACTGCCGGGGGACTGGTCCCGGCGGTACGCTCCGCTGACCGTTGCGGCGGGCTGAGGGCCGAGCCGGACGGACAGGGCGGCCCAGGGCGGTCAGCGCCGCACAGCCGTCCGCTGGTCGGCCAGGCCCCCTCCCGCAACGACGGGGCTCGACACGCTTTCCTTG
This sequence comes from Streptomyces sp. NPDC030814, assembly GCF_055572155.1. Classification (NCBI taxonomy): domain Bacteria; kingdom Bacillati; phylum Actinomycetota; class Actinomycetes; order Kitasatosporales; family Streptomycetaceae; genus Streptomyces; species Streptomyces sp. NPDC030814. The sequence goes on along the minus strand of NZ_JBVIDX010000004.1, from coordinate 375,840 downwards.
CGTTCCAGAGCCGCCGAGAGGAACGCCGGCACAAGGGCGCTCACCGCGAGGGCGGCCCCGACCCAGTTGGGTGACGTGTAGCCGAGGCCCGCGTCGATGACGAGGCCGCCGAGCCAGGCGGCGAGCGCGTTGCCCAGGTTGAAGGCACCGATGTTCACGGCCGAGGCCAGGGCGGGCGCGCCATGTGCCTGGTCGAGGACGCGCTTCCGCAGCGATGGCACGGTGGCGAAGCCCAGGGCGCCGACCAGCGTGAGGGTGACGGTCGCGGCGACCTGGTCGTACGCGGTGGCGGTGAAGAGCGCCAGGTGGGCCGAGAGCAGGTTCCTCACGGCGAAGAGGCCCATCAGCAGCATGAGCATCCAGACGTCTGGGAGGCCGGCCTCGAACTCCTGGCAGAGGCCCGCCCCACCCGCGACGCCGCCCTGCGTGAGGCACTGGATGAGGCGGCGAAGAACGCTGAGCTGGCACCTCTGGTACGCGTTGTGGAGTCGCTGAACGCACCTGCGTAGGGTGCGGGCATGGGAGATCTTGAGATTCGCTCCGCGGCCAAGGACGACGTCGCCGAGATAGTCGCCATGCTCGCCGATGATCCGCTGGGCGCTCAGCGTGAGTCGCCCGATGATCTGACGCCGTACCTCGCGGCCCTGGAGCGACTGAGCGGCGAACCCAACCAGCACCTGAAGGTCGCCGTCCGCGACGGCCGCGTCGTCGGCACCCTCCAGCTGACGATCGTCCCCGGTCTCTCCCGGCGCGGCTCCACCCGGTCGATCATCGAGGGAGTTCGCGTCCACGCGGATGAGCGCGGCAGCGGTCTCGGTACCCAACTCATCGAGTGGGCCATCGCCGAATCACGACGCCAGGCATGCCAGTTGGTTCAGCTGACGTCCGACGTCACCCGCGCCGACGCCCACCGCTTCTACGAACGGCTCGGCTTCAAGGCCACCCATGTGGGCTTCAAGCTCCCGCTCTGAGCACACCGGCGATGCGCAGAGGGTCCTGTTTCACGTGAAACATCACGCGAGACAGGAAACCCACGCTCTGTCGACGACTATGCGATCCCGCGCCACCCGTCGGGATCCACTCCACCGGGCACCGGAGCGCCCTCCTCGTACGGCTGACGTGTAAACACGAACGAGCCGATGTCCAGGTGACTCACGCGCTTGTCGGGGCCCCGTACGGCCTGGAGGAGCTCTCCGGCGAAGTATCCGTTGAGACCGGTCCAGCTACCGTCGGGGCTACGCCGGAAGCGAGCGCTGCGCCCCGTGCTGGACAGCGGCTCCAGCGACATGACTCCGTCAGCCATGAGTCGCAGTACGAAGCTGTACGTCCCCCAGTACCAGGGCCCCACCAGCTCGAGAGCCGAACGGTCGACCTCGGGCATCGGACGCCACGGTGCGGGAATGCGCGGCTCGGCCTCCGCCACGATGCGAACCAGATCGGCGGCCACCTCCGACACCACCGGCCCGGATGTGCAGTTGGCCAGCACCACGGCCGCGACATCGTCCTCGACGCTGATGGTCAGCTGCGCGAGGAATCCGGGTACCGATCCTCCATGGCCGACGAGCAACCGGCCCTCCCGGTCCTGGATCTGCATGCCGAGGCCGTACGCCGAGCCGGCCGACACATCGGCGGCCTCACCCGGTGCCGCGGCCGGCGCCCGCATTTCCTGAACCGACTCCGCGCTCAACACCCGGTCGTCACCCTTGGCCAAGAAGACGGCGAAACGCGCCAAGTCCTCTGCCGTCGACCAGAGTTGGCCTGCGGGCCCCATCCTCCCCAGGTCCTCGACCCGCTCCGGCATCATGACGTCGGCCCAGGGGTGCACGGCCCAGCCACCGGCGTGCGGCGCCTGCGGGTACCACGTCGTACGGCCGAGACCCAGCGGTTCGAGCACCTCGCGTCGCAGGACCTCCTCCCAGGAGGCGCCCCTCACCTGCTCGACCAGGGCGCCGAGGAGGGTGAAACCGGGGTTGGAGTAGTGGAAGCGGCGGCCGACGGGAAGCCGGTGCGGCTGTTCGCCCAGCACATCGGCGAGTTCCGGGCGCAGGGAACCAGGGGTCCGTTCCCACCAGGGGGAGGGCGTCTCGGCCGCCAGCCCGCCCGTGTGGGCGAGCAGTTGGGCGATCGTGGCCTCCCCCGCCCCCGTGCCGGGCAGATGCTTCTCCAGCGGATCGCCGAGATCCAACAGGCCCTCGTCCCGCAGCCGCAGGACCAGGACAGCTGTGAAGGTCTTGGTGATCGAGCCGATCCGGTACTGCACGTTCGCGTTCGGCGCATGCCCGTCCACGGAGGTCCGCCCCCCGTTCCACACCGTCCTTCCATCCCGCACCACCGCGGCCACCAATGACGGCGCCCGTCCCTCGGCCTGAGCGACAGCGATACGGTGCAGCAAAGCCCGGCGGGTAGCGGGAAGCAGCTCTTCCAGAGGTTCTGTCATGGGCCCAGTCCACCTGGCCCGGCGACGCACGTCGAGCACTTTTCCTTCCGGACGGCCGACGGGCCGGATCAGGTCTGCGCCATGTCCACGAAGCGTGAGTAGTGCCCCTGGAAGGCCACGGTGATCGTCGCCGTGGGACCGTTACGGTGCTTGCCCACGATGATGTCCGCCTCGCCGGCGCGCGGCGACTCCTTCTCATAGGCGTCCTCGCGGTGCAGCAGGATGACCATGTCGGCGTCCTGCTCGATGGAACCGGATTCACGCAGGTCGGAGACCATCGGCTTCTTGTCCGTGCGCTGCTCGGGACCACGGTTGAGCTGAGACAGCGCGATGACCGGCAGCTCCAGCTCCTTGGCCAGCAGCTTCAGGTTTCGCGACATGTCCGAGACTTCCTGCTGACGGCTCTCGGACCGTTTGCCGGACTGCATCAGCTGCAGATAGTCGATGATGACGAGCTTCAGGTCGTTGCGCTGCTTCAGACGTCGGCACTTGGCGCGGATCTCCATCATCGACAGGTTCGGGGAGTCGTCGATGTAGAGCGGCGCGGCCGAGACGTCAGGCATCCGGCGGGCCAGCCGGGTCCAGTCCTCGTCGGTCATCGTGCCGGAACGCATGTGATGCAGGGCCACGCGCGCCTCCGCGGAAAGCAGACGCATCGCAATCTCGTTGCGGCCCATTTCGAGCGAGAAGATCACGCTCGGCAGGTTGTTCTTGATGGAGGCGGCCCGTGCGAAGTCCAGCGCCAGCGTGGACTTACCCATGGCGGGACGGGCCGCGATGATGATCATCTGGCCGGGGTGCAGACCGTTGGTGAGCTGATCGAGGTCCGTGAACCCGGTCGGCACACCGGTCATCTCCCCCGACCGCGAACCGATCGCCTCGATCTCGTCGAGCGCCCCCTCCATGATGTCGCCGAGCGGCAGATAGTCCTCGGTGGTGCGCTGTTCGGTGACCGCGAAGATCTCCGCCTGGGCTCTGTTGACGATCTCGTCGACGTCGTCGTCGGCCGCGTATCCCATCTGCGTGATGCGGGTGCCGGCCTCGACCAGACGGCGCAGGACCGCGCGCTCGTGGACGATCTCCGCGTAGTACTCCGCGTTCGCCGCCGTCGGCACCGTCTGGACCAGGGTGTGCAGATAGGAGGCGCCACCGACCTTGGTGATCTCACCGCGCTTGGTGAGCTCGGCGGCAATGGTGATCGGGTCGGCCGGCTCACCCTTGGCGTAGACGTCGAGGATCGCCTGATAGATGGTCTCGTGGGCCGGCTTGTAGAAGTCGGCTCCCTTGAGGATCTCCACGACGTCAGCGATGGCGTCCTTGGACAGCAGCATGCCGCCGAGGACCGACTGCTCCGCGTCGAGGTCCTGCGGTGGCACGCGCTCGAAGGCCGAACCCCCGGCGTCCCACTCCCCGTTGTCCCGGCCGCGGTCGTGTTGATCGTCCCGTCCCCGGCCGCCGTCGTGGCGTCGTCGGGAGGCAGGCAGACGATCACTGGGTCCGCTGTCGGCCCACGGGTCGTCCAGGGGCTCGGAAATGCTCACCGAGCGACCTCCTCCCGTCCGCCGAGCGGACCTCGCCGTGCTTCTCAGTTCTACGGCACGACACTGACAAATGAGAGGCCCAACTCCGGTTACGGCACGTCGGATTTGCGGGGTTTCCGCGGTGTACCGAGGGAGTGGGCGCCGCACCACCGTAGGCCCGCGGGCACCGTCAGCCAATCTGGTTATCCACAGGCCATGTGGACGACGCCCCAGATGCTGTGGAGAACTCCCCGAAACCTGTGCACGACTCGGTGGACAGCCCTGTGAACAAGCCCTCCCCTCACCCGATAGAGCCGCACCGACCTGCACGTTTACCGTCCACCGGCTGTGCAGAAGAAAAACTTCCCCAACCGGATCAAGATCATCACGATCAGTGCACGGCGGCGCACTCAACCCAGCTCGATGTAATAGCCGCAACCTGCTTGCATCTCTTACCTGTGGAAGATTAGATTGATGCTCATGACACAGGCTCCAGCGACCCCCAAGGCCGACCGCCGGCGCCACGACCGGGAGATCGTCGCGCTGGCCGTTCCGGCCTTCGGCGCCCTCGTCGCCGAGCCTCTCTTCCTCATGGTCGACACCGCCATCGTCGGCCATCTCGGCACGGCGCAACTGGCCGGTCTCGGCGTCGCCTCGGCCCTCCTCGTCACGACGGTGAGCGTCTTCGTCTTCCTGGCGTACGCCACCACCGCGGCCGTCGCCCGACGGGTCGGAGCCGGCGATCTCAGAGCAGCCATCCGTCAAGGCATGGACGGCATCTGGCTCGCTCTGCTGCTCGGTGCCGTCGTTGTCACGGCCGTGGTGCCCACGGCGCCGGCCCTGGTCACGCTCTTCGGCTCGTCGGAGACAGCGGCTCCCCACGCCACGGCCTATTTGCGGATCTCGGCACTCGGCATCCCGGCCATGCTCATCGTGCTCGCCGCCACGGGTGTCCTCCGGGGCCTCCAGGACACCAAGACACCTCTGTATGTGGCCGTCGGCGGCTTCGTCGCCAACGGTGCTCTCAACGCGGGACTCGTCTACGGCGCCGGCCTAGGGATAGCCGGTTCCGCCTGGGGCACGGTCATCGCCCAGTTCGGTATGGCAGCCCTATACCTCTGGGTCGTGGTCCGTGGAGCACTCCGACACGGCGCTTCACTCAGGCCGGACGCGGTCGGCATACGGGCTTCCGCCCAGGCGGGTGCACCCCTGCTGGTCCGTACCCTCTCCCTGCGCGCCATCCTGATGATCGCCACCGCGGTAGCCGCCCGACTCGGCGACGAGGACATCGCCGCGCACCAGATCATTCTGTCGCTCTGGAGCCTGCTCGCCTTCGCCCTGGACGCAATAGCCATCGCCGGGCAAGCCATCATCGGGCGGTATCTGGGAGCCGGTGACGCTCAGGGCGCCCGCGAGGCCTGCCGCCGCATGGTGCAGTGGGGGATCGCCACGGGTGGCGTTCTCGGGCTCCTGGTGGTCATGGCCCGTCCTCTGCTCATCCCGCTCTTCACAGGGGATCCAGTGGTCCAGGACGCCGCGCTGCCCGCCCTGATCGTGGTGGCACTCTCCCAGCCGATCTCCGGCATCGTCTTCGTGCTCGACGGTGTGCTGATGGGCGCGGGGGACGGGCCCTATCTGGCCCGGGCCATGCTGGTGACCCTCGCGGTCTTCGCGCCTGCCGCTCTGCTCGTCCCGACCTTCAACGGCGGCCTGACCGCACTGTGGGGTGCCATGGCACTGATGATGACGACCCGCATGCTGACCCTGTGGCTTCGTTCCCGGTCGGGACGCTGGATCGTCACCGGCGCCACCCGCTGAGAGCTGATCCTCGTTTCACGTGAAACGTCGCCCGGTTCACGCTGTTTCACGTGGAACACCACCTGGAGCCAACGCCCCCACTTGGGAACTCAGCACTGCGCCATGCGTGTGGGGCCGCGCCCTTCACAGGCGCGGCCCCACACGGTGCCTTATCGCACGCAGCGCTTAGGCCGCGATGACCTCGATGTTGACCTTGGCGGCAACCTCGGGGTGCAGACGCACGGACGTCTCGTGAGAGCCCAGCGTCTTGATCGGAGCAGCCAGCTCGATGCGGCGCTTGTCGACCTCGGGGCCACCGGAAGCCTTGATCGCGGAAGCGATGTCGGCCGGGGTGACGGAACCGAAGAGACGACCGGCGTCGCCGGAGCGGACAGCCAGACGGACCTTGACGGCCTCGAGCTGGCCCTTGACCTGGTTGGCCTGCTCGATGGTCTGGATCTCGTGGATCTTGCGAGCACGACGGATCTGCTCGACGTCCTTCTCGCCGCCCTTGGTCCAGCGGATCGCGAACTTCCGCGGAATCAGGTAGTTGCGAGCGTAGCCGTCCTTGACGTCGACGACGTCGCCGGCAGCGCCGAGGCCGGAGACCTCGTGGGTAAGGATGATCTTCATGAGTCTGTCACCCTTCCTTTAGCGCGCGGTGGACGTGTAGGGCAGCAGCGCCATCTCACGGCTGTTCTTGACGGCCGTGGCGACGTCACGCTGGTGCTGCGTGCAGTTGCCGGTCACGCGGCGGGCACGGATCTTGCCGCGGTCGGAAATGAACTTCCGCAGCATGTTCGTGTCCTTGTAGTCCACGTACGTGACCTTGTCCTTGCAGAAAGCGCAGACCTTCTTCTTCGGCTTGCGCACAGGCGGCTTCGCCATGGTGTTTCTCCTGTGTGATCAAGAAGTGTGGGGTACGGCCCCCGCCCTCGACCGACGGGCCGGTGATCCGGCCCGGTGGGTCCTAGAAGGGGGGCTCGTCCGAGTAGCCGCCACCGCCGCCGGAGCCTCCGCCCCAGCCGCCACCGCCGCCGCCCTGCTGGCCACCGGCGGGAGCGCTGGTCGCCCACGGGTCGTCAGCGGGAGCGCCGCCGCCCTGCTGACCGCCGCCGGGGCCTCCGCCCCAGCCGCCGCCACCCTGGCCGCCGCCGCCACCGCCGCCGTAACCACCCTGGCCGCCTCGGCCGGCGGTCTTGGTGACCTTGGCCGTGGCATTGCGCAGGCTGGCGCCGACTTCCTCCACGTCCAGCTCGTAGACCGTGCGCTTGACGCCCTCACGGTCCTCGTAGGACCGCTGCTTCAGCCGGCCCTGCACGATGACGCGCATGCCTCGCTGGAGCGACTCGGCGACGTTCTCCGCCGCCTGACGCCAGACCGAGCAGGTCAGGAACAGGCTTTCGCCGTCCTTCCACTCGTTCGTCTGACGGTCGAAGGTGCGGGGGGTGGACGCGACACGGAACTTCGCGACCGCCGCACCGGAAGGGGTGAAGCGCAGCTCGGGGTCGTCGACAAGATTGCCGACGACCGTGATGACGGTCTCGCCTGCCATGGGGAACCTCTCGGCGGGTTTGCTGCTCTGGCTGCTTGGTTGCTGCTACTCGAATCCCGAGATCAGCTGAGCGGGAGAGCTCAGTGGGTCTCGGGACGGAGGACCTTGGTCCGGAGGACCGACTCGTTCAGGTTCATCTGGCGGTCGAGCTCCTTGACGACCGCAGGCTCGGCCTGCAGGTCGATGACCGAGTAGATGCCCTCGGGCTTCTTCTTGATCTCGTACGCGAGACGACGACGGCCCCAGGTGTCGACCTTCTCGACCTTTCCATTGCCCTCACGGACGACGGAGAGGAAGTTCTCGATCAGCGGGGAGACAGCACGCTCCTCGAGATCGGGGTCGAGGATGACCATCACCTCGTAGTGACGCATGTGGAACCCACCTCCTTTGGACTCAGCGGCCACGGTCGTTCCGTGGCAGGAGGGTTGTGATGCGTACGCAACGGTATCGGCCACCACTGACAATCGGGGTTCCCCGCTGGGGATCCCTGTCATGGCCTGGGCAGACACCGGTGCAGACGGTACAGACTACCTGCACACCCGCTTCCGGTTGAAATTCGGCGGTGGTGACCGTCAATCTGTACACATCGGGTGTGTATGGCGCTACGATGCGCCGCCTTCCGCAGGAGGTGCCCCATGGCACAGACATTGCGACCCAACATCGCCGGCTCTCTGTTCGCGACCGACGACAAGCCCCACCCCGTGCAGGACACGCTGCTGGCCGTGACGCTCGTCCTCGGTGCGGTCTCCTTCATCACGGCGATGTTCCACCACCTTCATCTGATCAGTTCCTGGACGGGGCTGGTGGGAATCCTGATCGGTGCGTACGGGCAGTTCATCTCGGAAACGACTCGTGAGCGCTTCGGCCTGATCGTGGGTCTCGGTGCCTCGGCCGTCGGATTCTTCCTCGGTATGGCCCATGGAGGTCTGTTCGGCGGACTCATCGGCTGACTCTTCTCCCGGCCGCAGGGTCGACACGACGGGCGGTGCCTCGCACTGTCCGCCGTCCCACATCGGACCAAGCGGCCGAATAACACCGTCCGGCGCCCCGGCCGCGCATCGGCCGGGGTCCAGCTTCCATGCGGCCATTCGGCGTGCCCGCAGGGCGCAGTAGGCTTCGGCGCGAGAGCCGGAGCCCCTGTACCCATGGGGACACACCAGCCCGAGGAGCGCCCCGAATGAGCCTGACCCTGAGGACGATCAGCCGAGAGCAGCATCTGGCATACATCCAGAGCCTGCCCTCGGCTAGCCACATGCAGGTCCCGGCCTGGGCCGACGTCAAGGCCGAGTGGCGCTCCGAGAACCTCGGGTGGTTCGACGACAAGACCGGTGAGATGGTCGGCGCCGGCCTGGTGCTGTACCGCCAGCTTCCCAAGATCAAGCGCTATCTGGCCTACCTGCCCGAGGGCCCGGTCATCAACTGGTTCGCGCCGAACCTCACCGACTGGCTGGAGCCGATGCTCGCGCATCTGAAGAACCAGGGCGCCTTCTCGGTGAAGATGGGTCCGCCGGTGATCATCCGGCGCTGGGAGGCCACGTCCATCAAGAAGGGGATCCAGGACCCGGATGTGAAGCGGCTGCGCGACATCGAGGCCGACTTCATCGAGCCCCGTGCCTTCGAGGTCGCCGACAAGCTGCGCCGCATGGGCTGGCAGCAGGGCGAGGACGGCGGGGCCGGCTTCGGTGACGTACAGCCCCGCTACGTCTACCAGGTGCCGCTGGCGAACCGCTCCCTGGAAGAGGTCCACAAGAACTTCAACCAGCTGTGGCGCCGCAACATCAAGAAGGCCGAGAAGGCCGGCGTCGAGGTCGTCCAGGGCGGCTACCACGACCTGGAGGAGTGGCAGCGGCTGTACGAGATCACAGCTGTCCGGGACCGCTTCCGGCCGCGACCGCTGTCGTACTTCCAGCGCATGTGGACGGCCCTCAACACCGAGGACCCGAATCGTATGCGGCTCTACTTCGCCCGGCACAACGGCGTGAACCTGTCGGCCGCGACGATGCTGGTCGTCGGCGGGCACGTCTGGTACTCGTACGGCGCCTCGGACAACATCGGCCGTGAGGTCCGTCCCTCGAACGCCATGCAGTGGCGCATGCTGCGCGACGCCTACGCGCTCGGCGCGACCGTCTACGACCTGCGCGGCATCTCCGACTCGCTGGACGAGACGGACCACCTCTTCGGTCTGATCCAGTTCAAGGTGGGCACGGGCGGCCAGGCCGCCGAATACCTCGGTGAGTGGGACTTCCCGCTCAACAAGCTGCTCCACAAGGCTCTCGACATCTACATGTCGCGCCGCTGACCCCCCCGTTTTTGCTTCCATACCTCTGATACACCGCAGCCACGAGAAAGGTTCCGGGACCGGCCATGGCGCTCACGCTCTACGTCGACACCGCGCGCTGGCGGGCACACCACAAGCACGTTCAGGAGCAGTTCCCGGGACTCGTCCCCGTCTGCAAGGGCAACGGCTACGGCTTCGGGCACGAGAAGCTGGCGGAAGAAGCCACGCGCCTCGGCGCGGATGTCCTCGCCGTCGGCACGACGTACGAGGCGGCCCGGATCAAGGACTGGTTCAGCGGTGACCTGCTGGTGCTGACGCCGTACCGACGGGCCGAGGAGCCCGTCCCCCTGCCCGACCGCGTGATCCGCTCCGTGTCGTCGGTCGACGGCGTGTACGGCCTCGTGGGTGCCCGCGTGGTCATCGAGGTCATGTCCTCGATGAAGCGGCACGGGGTGAGCGAGCAGGAACTGCCCCAGCTCCACGCGGCCATAGAGAACGTGCGCCTGGAAGGCTTCGCCATCCACCTGCCGCTGGACCGCACCGACGGCTCCGACGCCGTCGAGGAGGTCATCGGCTGGATGGACCGGCTGCGCGCGGCCCGTCTCCCACTGCACACCATGTTCGTCAGCCATCTGAAGGCCGAGGACCTGGCCCGTCTCCAGCAGCAGTTCCCGCAGACCCGCTTCCGGGCCCGGATCGGTACGCGGCTGTGGCTGGGCGACCACGAGGCGACCGAGTACCGCGGGGCCGTCCTCGACGTCACCCGGGTCGCCAAGGGCGACCGCTTCGGCTACCGGCAGCAGAAGGCGGCTTCTGACGGCTTCCTGGTGGTCGTGGCGGGCGGTACGTCACACGGGGTGGGTCTGGAGGCCCCGAAGGCCATGCACGGCGTCATGCCGCGCGCCAAGGGCGTCGCCCGTGCCGGTCTCGCCACGGTCAACCGGAACCTTTCTCCGTTCGTCTGGGGCGGCAAGCAGCGTTGGTTCGCGGAGCCGCCGCACATGCAGGTGTCGATCCTCTTCGTGCCCTCGGACGCACCGGAGCCGCAGGTCGGCGAGGAACTGGTGGCTCATCTGCGGCACACCACCACGCAGTTCGACCGGATCGTCGACCGCTGAGCCACGCCCCCACGGGACGCCACACGGTGGCTTGCCGGGCGGGGCTCCACGCCGTATCCACGCGAAAGGCCGTACACGGGAAACCCGTGTACGGCCTTTCTACGTGACCCCATGCCGTGTTCGCTCAGGGTGAACGGTCGGTGGGGTGGTGACTGCCCCACTCCACGAGCGGCCCTTCGAGGTGCGCCGCGTGCCCCGGGCGACGGGCGGCGGCACCGTACACATGGACGTCTTCCGCGCCGTCCAACACTCCGCCGGACGGGTCGTCGTCACCAGCGCGGCGGACCATGTCCCGCTCCGGCATGAAGATGTCGCGTACGACGACGACGCACAGGTACAGCGTTCCCAACAGGTGCGCCATGATCGCCGCGTGGTAGCCCTCGGGGGGCAGTCCCTTGTGGGCCTCTCCGCTCGTCGTGTACGCGAGGTACATCCAGATCCCCAGGAAGTAGACGACCTCACACGCCTGCCAGATCAGGAAGTCCCGCCAGCGGGGCCGGGCCAGCGCGGCCAACGGGACCAGCCAGAGCACGTATTGCGGCGAGTAGACCTTGTTGGTGAGGATGAAGGCCGCCACGATCAGGAAGGCCAGCTGGGCGAAGCGCGGTCGCCGTGGGGCGGTCAGCGCGAGTGCGGCGATGCCCCCGCAGATGAGGAGCATGGCGATCATCGCGTACGCGTTCGCCGTCTCGGGGGTGATCGGGAGGTTCATCCGCTGCGAGATGACAAGGAAGGCGGAACCGAAGTCGACGCCTCGTTCCTGGCTGAAGCGGTAGAACTTCGCCCATCCGTCGGGCGCCAGAAGCATCACGGGGAGGTTCACCGCGAGCCAGGCGCCGACTGCGCCGAGGATCGCGATCCCGAACTCGCGCCACTTGCCCGCTCGCCAGCACAGGACGAAGAGCGGGCCAAGCAGCAGGAAGGGGTAGAACTTGGCAGCTGTGGCGAGCCCGATCAGCACGCCGAAGGCGAGGGGCCGTTGCCGCGACCACATCAGCATCGCGGCGGCCAGCAGGGCCACGGCGAGGAGATCCCAGTTGATGGTGGCCGTCAGGGCGAAGGCCGGCGCCAGGGCCACCAGCAGGCCGTCCCAGGGGCGCCGGCGGTGGATACGCGCGGAACACACGGCGATGACCGCCGCGCACGCCATCAGCATGCCCGCGTTGACCATCCAGTACCACTGCTCTTGCTCCTGGATGGTCCCGCTGCCCGGGGTGAGCCATGCGGCGACCTCCATGAACACACCGGTCAGCACCGGGTACTCGAGGTACTCCATATCGCCGGGGATCTTGTCGAAGTAGGGCACCAGCCCGTCGGCGAAGCCGCGCCCCTGGTAGAGGTGAGGGATGTCCGAGTAGCAGGCGTGGGTGTACTGGGAGCTGGCCCCGAAGAACCAGGCGCCGTCGTAGCACGGCAGCTTCTGCACCATGCCGATCGCGAACATGCCGATCGCGACGAGGGCGACGACCCGTACCGGGGCCCACCAGGACGTCCCGAGCAGTGCACGTCGCCCGATGGGGCCGCCGATCAGCTCGCTGCCGGCCGCAGCGACCTCGTCCTCCTTGGTCGGCCGCACCGGCTCCGGCTCGTCCACGCTCATTCGCGTCGTCTCCGCACTGGGCATGCCGCACATCCTGCCGTACGTGCCTGGGAATACATCGAGGGCCGCCGCATCCAGCTGCCGCGACGACGGGGGTTTCACGTGAAGCAACCTCTCTGCCGCCCGCCCACATGTCGGCACACACGAGAAGGGCCGCCACACCTCAGCGGTGCGGCGGCCCCTGTTTCACGTGAAACACCCTCTACCGGGACGAAGAGCTATCCGGTGGGTCCTCCGAAGAGTCCCCCGTTCTGATTGCCTTTCGTATCGTCCTCTGGTGCGGTCGGGGTTGGTGTCACCCCGCCGTCAGTGCCACCGGTGTCCGTTCCCCCGGTGTCCGTACCGCCGGTGTCCGCACAGGTCGGGTCGAACGGGTTCTTGCAGGGTTTGTCACTGGGCTTGGGTGACGGAACGGGGGGCTCACTCTCGGACGGCGACGGGGACGGGTCCGGGCTCTCTTCCGGGGACTCGGCCGCCGAGGGAGTCGGCGTCGGGTCCGGGTCGTCATTGACGATCACACCGATGGGCTGCGGCTCCGGGAACGCCTTCGGCGGTACGTTCTTGAGCGCGTCCTCCATGTAGTCGTGCCAGATCTCGGCCGGGAACGAAGCACCATGGATCGTCTCCTGGCCACCCGTGCCGTACATCTCCAAGAACGTGCGGTTCTTGTTGGATTCGTCGTCGTCCATGCGGTACATGCTGATCGCGGTGGACAGCTGCGGGGTGTACCCGACGAACCAGGCCGACTTGTTGCCGTCGGTGGTACCGGTCTTACCGGCCACCTCGCGGCCGGCCAGCTGGGCCGAGGTACCGGTTCCCTTGTCGACGACGGTCTTGAGGACATCGGTGACGTTGTCGGCGACGTCCGCGGTGAATGCCTCCTTGGGGGCAGCGATGTCGTCGTGGTCGAACTTCGTCAGGCCCTCGTACTCGACCTTGCTGACGGAGAACGGGTCGTTCTGCTTGCCGCTGGCGGCGAAGGTCGCGTACGAGCCCGCCATGCGGATGGCGCTGGGGTCGGAGATACCGATCGAGAAGGAGGGATAGCTGGTGCCCGTGAGGCTGTCCTTCTTGAGGCCCGCCTCGATGGCCGCCTCCTTCACCCGGTCGAGACCGACGTCCATGCCCAGCTGCACGAAGGCGGAGTTCACCGAGACCCGCATCGCCTCGCGAAGGTCGATCTGGTACTTCGGTGCCTTGCCGTACGACGCATCGCCGTCATTGGCCTGCAGCCACTCCTTGCCCTCTTCGTTGGTCCAGATCGAGCCGTCGTAGTCCCTGATCTTGAGGTCGTTCTTGCCGCTGTAGAGGCTCTTCGGCGAGACGATGGTGCGCTCGTCCTGGGCCTGGTCCGGATCCAGATCGGGGTCGCGCTTGCCCCAGGTCATGGCCGCCGCCAGGACGAAGGGCTTGAACGTCGAACCAACCTGTGCGCCGGTCACATCGGCGTTGTTGGTGAAGTGCTTGGTGGCGTCCTCACCGCCGTAGATCGCCTCGATGGCGCCCGACTTCGGATTCACCGACGCCCCACCGAACTGCACATGCGTGTCCGTCTTCGGGCGCAGCTTGGGCTTGATGTGCTCCTTGCGCACCTTGTTCACGGCCGCCTCGAGTTCCTTGACCTTGTCCTTGTCGAAGGTCGTGTGGATCTCGTAGCCGCCCCGCTCGAGCTGCTTCGGCGTGATGTCGGTGTTGTTGAGGATGTAACCCTTGGCGGTGTCGACGAGATAGCCGATCTGCCCACCCAACTGAGCGTTGGACCGAGGCCGCTGGATCTTGGGGAATGCGGTGTACTTGGCCCGCTCGGCCGCCGAGAGGCGCTTGTCCTTGACCATCTCGTTGAGGATCCAGCCCCAGCGTTCCATGGCCCGCTTGGTGTTCGCCTCGGGCGTGGCTGCTGGGTCGATCGACGTCGCGCCGGCCGGGTCGTAGTACGTGGCGCCCTTGAGGACGGCGGCGAGGAAGGCACACTGACTCGGATCGAGATCCTCCGCGTCCACGCCGAAGTACGTGCGGGCGGCTGCCTGAAGGCCATAGGCACCACGGCCGAAGTAGGCCGTGTTCAGGTAGCCGCGCATGATGTCCTCCTTCTCGACGGAGGCGCCCACCTTCACCGAGATGAAGAGTTCCTTGACCTTCCGGGAGAGGGTCTGCGACTGGTCGTCGAGCATGGCGTTCTTGACGTACTGCTGGGTGATGGTCGATCCACCCTGCGTCTGACCGCCCTTGGCCATGTTGACGACGGCGCGGGCGATACCCATGGGGTCGACGCCGCTGTCCGTCTCGAACGTCTTGTTCTCGGCCGACATGACCGCGTAGCGCATCGCCTTGGGGATCTTCTCGTAGGCGATGATCTGGCGGTTGATCTCACCACCCGTCGCGACCATCTGCGTGCCGTCGGACCAGTAGTAGACGTTGTTCTGCGCGGTCGCGGCCTCGGCCGGGTTGGGGACCGCCACGACGGCGTACCCGATACCGGCGGCCGCCACCAGACAGCCGAAGAAGCCGATGAACAGCCCCGTCACCTGACGCCAGGACGGCACCCACCGCATGGCCCCGTACTTGCCCGCGCGCGGATAGTCGATGAAGCGCTTCTTGCCCGGGGGAGCGGGCCGCCCTCGTCCCCGGCCCGGTCCGCGTCCCGCGGGCTCTGCCGTTCTACGGCGCCCGCCGCCGGTGCCGGTACTTCTCTGCGCCGCCCGTCGAGCCGCTGCACGGCCCTCGTACGGGGTGTCATCACCTCCCGCCCCATAGGTCTGGGAAAGTGACCCGGTCGTGCCCCGCGGTGCAGCGCGGCGGCCGGAGGACGCCGATTGGCCGCGTCTGGCCGCGGCACGTCCGCCTCCCTGCGGCTGCGGCGGTTTGCGACGGTGCTCGCTCATCGAACGACTACTCCTCGGGCAGGCGCACCCGTGCGCGCCTGGAAACGGCGGCTGGTTTCCGGTCCCCCCGAAGTACGGATGCGGTCGTGTTGGCATTCATCCGTACGGCACTCAGGACGACGACGTGCTCTAACGTCACTCGGCTCCCGGTGGTGTGCATGCCGCACAGACTACGCACCGTCAAACCCCACTGAGCACCGAACTTCATACCAAATCCGGCAACTTGCTTCCTACTAATCGGTGATGTGACCCCGTTCACCGTGCCCCCACTTGTCGCATACGTAGGGGCGTTCTATCGTCGTGATGTATCGAGTCGATACATCAGCTCGGCATAGAGGGTGCCGGGGAGGCCAGCGGGAGAGAGGAGGCGACGATGAGCCGGCGCTCCGGAATCCTCGAGTTCGCCGTACTCGGCCTGCTGCGCGAAGCCCCGATGCACGGCTATGAGCTGCGCAAACGACTCAACACTTCACTGGGTGTGTTCCGCGCCTTCAGTTACGGGACGCTGTACCCCTGCCTCAAGACGCTGGTCGCGAACGGCTGGTTGATCGAGGAGTCGGGGGGTGCCCAGGACGACGCTCCTGCCGCCCTCACGGGCCGCCGCGCCAAGATCGTCTACAGGTTGACGGCGGAAGGCAAGGAGCACTTCGAGGAACTGCTCTCGCAGACGGGCCCCGACGCGTACGAGGACGAGCACTTCGCCGCTCGCTTCGCGTTCTTCGGGCAGACCTCCCGTGATGTGCGCATGCGCGTCCTGGAGGGCCGTCGCAGCCGTTTGGAGGAACGGCTGGAGAAGATGCGTGCCTCCCTGGCACGCACCCGCGAGCGCCTCGACGACTACACGCTTGAGCTCCAGCGCCACGGGATGGAGTCCGTGGAGCGCGAGGTGCGCTGGTTGAACGAGCTCATCGAGAGCGAGCGGGCGGGCCGCGATCTGAAAGGTCGCGCCCATGGAGAACCCGCTCGCGACACCACAGAGGGAGCGCCGGGCGCCCTGCCCCGGCCCGGGGACACCCCCGGTCCGGATGCGCCCGGCGACACCGCCACGTGAGGTCCCTGCCAGGACCTCACTCGTACACACAGGGAGCAACCGGAATGGGTTCGGTTCGCGTAGCCATCGTCGGCGTGGGCAACTGCGCCGCGTCGCTGGTGCAGGGAGTCGAGTACTACAAGGACGCCGACCCGGCGTCCAAGGTCCCCGGCCTCATGCACGTGCAGTTCGGTGACTACCACGTTCGGGACGTGGAGTTCGTCGCGGCCTTCGACGTCGACGCGAAGAAGGTCGGCCTCGACCTCGCGGACGCCATCGGCGCCTCCGAGAACAACACCATCAAGATCTGCGACGTGCCGAGCACCGGTGTGACCGTCCAGCGCGGCCACACCCTCGACGGTCTCGGCAAGTACTACCGTGAGACCATCGAGGAGTCCGCCGAGGCCCCGGTCGACGTCGTCCAGGTCCTCAAGGACAAGCAGGTCGACGTCCTCGTCTGCTATCTGCCCGTCGGTTCCGAGGACGCGGCGAAGTTCTACGCCCAGTGCGCCATCGACGCCAAGGTCGCCTTCGTCAACGCCCTGCCGGTCTTCATCGCCGGCACCAAGGAGTGGGCGGACAAGTTCACCGAGGCGGGCGTCCCGATCGTCGGCGACGACATCAAGTCGCAGGTCGGTGCCACCATCACGCACCGCGTCATGGCGAAGCTGTTCGAGGACCGAGGCGTCGTCCTGGACCGCACGATGCAGCTGAACGTCGGCGGCAACATGGACTTCAAGAACATGCTCGAGCGTGACCGCCTGGAGTCCAAGAAGATCTCCAAGACCCAGGCCGTCACCTCCCAGATCCCCGACCGGGAGCTCGGCGAGAAGAACGTCCACATCGGCCCGTCCGACTACGTGGCCTGGCTCGACGACCGCAAGTGGGCCTACGTCCGTCTTGAGGGCCGTGCCTTCGGCGACGTTCCGCTGAACCTGGAGTACAAGCTCGAGGTCTGGGACTCCCCGAACTCCGCCGGCGTCATCATCGACGCCCTGCGCGCCGCGAAGATCGCCAAGGACCGCGGTATCGGCGGTCCGATCCTGTCGGCGTCGTCGTACTTCATGAAGTCCCCGCCGGTCCAGTACTTCGACGACGAGGCGCGGGAGAACGTCGAGAAGTTCATCCAGGGCGAGGTCGAGCGCTGACCGGACGAGGTGCGGTGCGCTAAGTCCGCTCGTTCTTCGGGCCGTTGAGGGTCCCCGGGTCGTACACCCGGGGACCCTTCCCGTATGTGAGGCTGTGCTCCATGGCTGTCGTACGAGACCTGCGGGTGCTCCTGCGCTTCCGGGACTTCCGGCGTCTGCTCGCCGTACGGCTGCTCTCACAGGGAGCGGACGGGGTCTACCAGGTCGCGCTCGCCACCTACGTCGTCTTCTCCCCGGAGAAACAGACGTCCGCCGCGGCGATCGCCTCGGCCATGGCTGTCCTGCTCCTTCCGTACTCATTCGTCGGACCCTTCGCCGGTGTCCTGCTGGACCGCTGGCGGCGCCGTCAGGTGCTGCTGTACGGCAATCTGCTGCGCGCCCTGCTCGCGTCCGTGACGGCCGTCCTGATGGTGATCCACGTTCCCGACTGGCTGTTCTACATCTCCGCGCTCTGCGTCACGGCGGTCAACCGCTTCGTGCTGGCCGGCCTCTCCGCCGCACTGCCCCATGTGGTCGACGCCGACCGCCTGGTGGTCGCCAACTCCCTCTCTCCCACCGCCGGCACGCTCGCCGCGACAGCGGGCGGTGGACTCGCCTTCGTCATACGTCTGGTGGGCTCGGACTCGGACGCCGTGGTGGTCCTTCTCGGCTCGGCTCTGTATCTGTGCGCGGCCCTCACCTCACTGCGCATCGCCCGGGACCTGCTAGGCCCGGAACCTGCTTGGGCGCAGCCACGTCTGGGTGCCGCGATCGCCGGCACGGCCCGGGGACTGGTCGCGGGGGTACGACATCTCGTCACGCCGGCGCGGCGGCCTGCGGCCTGGGCGCTGGTGTCGATGACGATGATGCGGTTCTGCTACGGCGCCTTCACGGTCATGGTGCTGATGCTGTGCCGGTACGCCTGGCCATCCGCACCCGCCGGAGCGCCTGATTCGGAGGAAGGGCTCGCCCTGCTCGGCCTTGCTCTCGGGATCTCAGGGGCGGGGTTCTTCACCGCCGCCGCGCTGACGCCATGGGCGGCCGGACGGCTGGGGACGGCCCTCTGGATCGTTACGTGCGCCGCTACGGCCACGGTGCTGGAACCCGCTCTCGGACTGCCCTTCACGGAGGGGTCCATATTGATCGCCGCGTTCGTCCTGGGGCTCGTCACTCAGGGAGCGAAGATCTCGACGGACACGATGGTGCAGTCCGCCGTCGACGACGGCTACCGCGGCCGCGTCTTCTCCCTCTACGACGTTCTGTTCAATGTGGCGTTCGTCGGTGCCGCCGCCGTCGCCGCTCTGATGTTGCCTCCCGACGGCCGCTCCGTCGCGCTGGTGGTCACAGTGGCGGTGATCTATGGAGCCGTCGCCGTGGGGATGGCACGCTTCGGGATGCCGAGACAGTCCCCTGAGACAGGTCCACGCTCGATGACGTGAGCCCGATGTTTCACGTGAAACATCGGGCCGTCGAGTGGAGCCAGGAGAGGCCGACGGCTCCTGACACAGCAGTGGGGCGCGATGTTTCACGTGAAACATCGCGCCCCGTCCAGAGAAGTCCTGCGGTCACTAGGTCTGGGGCAACTGCGCCGACCACTCCTTGAGCGCCGCCACCGCCTCGTCGTGCTCCATCGGTCCGTTCTCCAGCCGTAGCTCCAGCAGGAACTTATAGGCCTGCCCGATGACCGGGCCCGGACCGACACCCAGGATCTCCATGATCTGGTTGCCGTCGAGGTCCGGACGGATGGCGTCCAGCTCTTCCTGCTCCTGAAGCTGCGCGATGCGCTCCTCCAGACCGTCGTACGCACGGGACAGCGCGCTCGCCTTGCGCTTGTTCCGCGTGGTGCAGTCGGAGCGGGTCAGCTTGTGGAGCCCGTCGAGGAGCGGACCGGCGTCGCGTACGTAGCGGCGGACGGCGGAGTCCGTCCACTCCCCGGTGCCATACCCGTGGAAGCGCAGATGGAGCTCGACCAGCCGCGAGACGTCCTTGATCAGGTCATTGGAGTACTTGAGGGCCGTCATGCGCTTCTTGGTCATCTTGGCCCCCACCACCTCGTGGTGATGGAAGGAGACCCGGCCGTCCTTCTCGAAACGCCGTGTACGGGGCTTGCCGATGTCATGCAGAAGCGCAGCGAGACGGAGGGTGAGGTCGGGCCCGTTGTCCTCGAGCGCGATCGCCTGCTCGAGGACGATCAGCGTGTGGTCGTAGACGTCCTTGTGCCGGTGGTGTTCGTCACGCTCCAGCCGCAGCGCGGGAAGCTCGGGCAGAACGTGCTGGGCGAGACCGGTGTCCACCAGCAAGGTCAAACCCTTACGCGGGTGAGCGGAGAGGATCAGCTTGTTCAGCTCATCCCGCACCCGCTCCGCCGAGACGATCTCGATCCGGCCGGCCATGTCGGTCATCGCCGAGACGACCTCCGGCGCGACCTCGAAGTCGAGCTGCGCGGCGAACCGCGCGGCGCGCATCATCCGCAGCGGATCGTCCGAGAAGGAATCCTCCGGCGTACCGGGGGTGCGCAGAACTCGCCCGGCGAGATCCTCCAGCCCGCCGTGCGGGTCGATGAACTCCTTCTCGGGCAGCGCCACCGCCATCGCATTGACGGTGAAGTCACGCCGCACGAGGTCTTCCTCGATGGAGTCGCCGTACGACACCTCCGGCTTGCGGGAGGTCCGGTCGTAGGCCTCCGACCGGTAGGTCGTGACCTCGATCTGGTAGCCGTCCTTCTGGGCCCCCACCGTGCCGAAGGCGATTCCGACCTCCCAGACGGCATCGGCCCAGGGGCGCACGATCTTCAGCACGTCCTCGGGTCGGGCGTCCGTCGTGAAGTCCAGGTCGTTGCCGAGCCGGCCGAGCAGCGCGTCCCTGACCGATCCACCGACCAGGGCGAGCGAGAACCCCGCCTCCTGAAAGCGACGGGCAAGATCATCGGCGACAGGGGCGACGCGCAGCAGTTCACTCACCGCGCGGCGCTGCACCTGGCTCAGGGCGCTGGACTGTTCGTTGGCGTTCGGCACAACAGAAAAGGGTACGTGGCCGCCGGGACAGTGGTCGCCTCCATTGAACGTGCACAACGGCTTCGCGCAGATGACCCCGTCCCGACCCCCTTGATACGTGCACATAGGCGACAGTCCGGGCCTCATTTCCCGATCTTGTGGAACGGACCGCGGCACTTCACCTCAGCGCACATCGTTACCATGCGTGGACGCACATTCCGACGACCACTGACGACGACGAGGGACGGGCGAGCGCGTGGCCGAGGCGGCAGACTTCCAGGGGACCGGTCCCTCACCTGCCCGCCGCTGGCTGCTGCGCGCGGGAGCACTGATCGCCGGGGCACCGCTGCTGGCCGGTCTGCTCCAGCTCTCCGCCGCTCCGGAGGCCCTCGCGGCGCCGAAGGCCGCGCCGGCCGATGCCACGGGCACGAACACCGTTGCTGTGTCCTTGGACTCCCTCAGCCCCAGCGTGCCTACCGATGGCGACACGGTCACCGTCTCCGGCACGGTCACGAACAAGGGCAAGCAGACGATCACGGATGCCCATGTGGGCCTGCGGGTGGGCTCGGCGCCCCTGACGACCCGTTCCTCCATCGACAGCGCGGCCAAGCGCAACGGCTTCGACCAGTTCACCGACGGGACGGAGGTCGGCGGGAAGTACGTGCAGAAGTTCTCCAAGCTGGCGTCGGGCGTGGCCCAGCCCTTCACGATCTCGGTGCCCGTCAAGAAACTGGACCTCGGTTCTGACGGCGTCTACCAGCTCGGCGTCTCCCTTTCCGGCCGGACCCCTGCGGCCCAGTACGACCAGATTCTCGGCATCCAGCGCACGTTCCTCCCCTGGCACCCCGACGAGGCGGACACGAGTACGAGGACGACGTACCTCTGGCCGTTGATCTCCACCAGCCATCTCACGGCCGAGACGGGGCCGGGCGAGCGTCAGACGCCCACCTTCCTCAACGACGACCTCGCCAAGGAGATCTCCGCGGGCGGCCGCCTGGAGCAGATGCTGGCGCTGGGCAAGGATCTCGACGTCACCTGGGTGGTCGACCCCGATCTGCTGGCGTCCGTCGTCGCGATGACCGAGAGCTACAGCGTCCAGAGCGGGAACACCACCGTCCCCGGCCGGAGCCAGGCCGTCGCCAAGGCGTGGCTGGCGGAACTCGAGACCGCGGTCCAGGGCAAGGAGGTGGTCGCGCTCCCCTTCGCAGACCCCGATCTGGCGTCGCTGGCGCAGAACGGCAAGGCCGTCACGGGCTCCCTCAGCCGCTTGAAGGACGCCACCGACGTCGCCGCGGACACTGTGGAGAACATCCTCCGCGTGGAGCCGAACACCGAGTTCGCCTGGCCCGTGAACGGCGCCGTCGACCCGTCGATCATCAAGGTCGCCACCTCGGCGGGGGCTGACAAGGTGATCGCGCGCAGCGACAGCCTGGAGGAGAGCCGCGGACTGACCTACACGCCCACCGCAGCACGCCCCATCGGCGGTGGCACCACGGCCGTGGTCGCGGACGCCCAGCTGTCCATGGGGTTCCAGGGCGACATGACGAAGGCGGAGAGCTCCACGCTGGCGGTGCAGAGGTTCCTCGCTCAGAGCCTGATGACGAATCTGCAGACCGACAAGCAGCGCAGCATCGTGATCGCCCCGCAGCGCATGCCGTCGGCCAGCCAGGCCCGGGCGATGGCGCAGGCCCTGACAGCGCTCCAGGGCGGTACCTGGTCACAGTCCCAGGACCTGTCCGCCGCCGCCGAGGCGAAGCCCGACCCGAATGCCAGCACCCGTATCCCGTCCGCCTCGGCGTACCCCAAGTCGCTGCGCAAGCAGGCGCTGCCGAAGTCGGCGTTCGAGGAGATCCACGGCACCCAGAGCGACCTCGACCGCTTCAAGGTGATCCTGAACCGCCAGTCGCGCGTGGTCACTCCCTTCGGCCGGACCATGGACCGGGAGATGTCCACGTCCTGGCGAGGTCACGCCGCGGACGCACGGGCCTACCGCGACGGCGTGCAGTCGTACCTCGACACGCTCACCAGCCAGGTCCGGCTGATCGAGAAGTCCGAGACGAAGCTCTCGGGCCGTAGCGCCAAGATCCCGGTGACCGTGCAGAACAACCTCGTGCAGGGCGTCGACAATCTGACGCTGCGCCTCACGTCGAAGCTGCCGAAGCGTCTGAAGATCGGTGACAAGGCCTACGACGAGCAGTCCATCGACATCTCGGGCGGACACAGCGAGTCCGTGAAGTTCACCACCAATGCCGAGGCCAACGGCAAGGTCGACGTCGTCGCCCAGCTCTACACGAAGGACGGCCAGAAGTACGGCGGCCCCGTCGTCTTCACCGTGAGCGTCACCGAGATCACCCCCACGGTCATGCTGGTCATCGCAGGCGGTGTTCTGCTCCTCGTCCTCGCCGGGTTCCGCATGTACACCCAGCGCAAGCGCGCCGCCGCCCGCCAGGAGACGGAGAACACCTCGCAGGACGAGACCCCGGCGGAGAGCACTTCCCCGGGCGGGGAGGCGAACACCGAGGCGGCCTCGGTCGTACACACTGACGAAGTCGTACACACTGACGAAGGGGAGTCCCCGACCGAGTCCGGGACAGACGCGCCGGAGCACCCGAGTGACCCGGCCACGGACACCGCACCGGAAAACACCGGCCGGTCCGGAACGGGTGAGAGAGTGGACCGTTGAGCGATTGTCGTGGCCGGTGGGCCCGGGGACGATGAGGTGGGGTAACCATGAACGCGCCGTACGACGGTGACCACGGCCAGGGCGCGGCCGACTCGGGCTACCCCGACGGCTCGCTGCCCGCGTCGGCCCAGGTGCCGCCGCAGCCCCCCGCGGACATGTACCTCCAGGACGCCTACGACCAGGACCCCTACCGCGCGAGGGATCTGTCCGCGCAGGACCCCGTGGCCGAGGCGCTCTACGACCGTGCCGCGCACCCTCCACCGCCTCCGGGCGCCCACCAGCCGCAGCAGCCGCTCTACGGGCAGCCCACGCCGTCGCAGTACGCCCCGGACCCGCGTGTGTGGGCCCAGACGCCCGCGCCCGAGCCGGACGGCCCCTCGCGGCATCTGCCGTACGGCGACAACGCCCGTACGACCCAGTTCGTGGGAGTGGACGACCTGGTCACACAGGCCGGCGAGGAGCGTCACGAACCCGACGCGTTCGCCCATCTCTTCCGGGACCAGCAGCAGAGCGGCCATGGCGCCCCCGGACAACCCTCCGTGCCCGGCCCGACCCCCGCTCCGGCCCCGGGCCGCCCGCAGCACGAAGAGCCCTCGCAGGCCCCCGCGGCCGCGCAGGCGGCCGCGCAGGCCCCGAAGAAGGGTGGGCGGGCCTCGGGTCTGCTGAAGTCGAGCGCCGTGATGGCGGCGGGCACCATGGTCTCGCGCCTCACCGGGTTCATCCGCTCCGCGATGATCGTCTCGGCGCTGGGACTCAGTCTCCTCGGCGAGTCCTTCCAGGTGGCCTACCAGCTGCCGACGATGATCTACATCCTGACCGTCGGCGGCGGCCTCAACTCCGTCTTCGTGCCGCAGCTCGTGCGGGCCATGAAGGAGGACGACGACGGCGGGGAGGCATACGCCAACCGACTGCTGACCCTGGTCATGGTCGTCCTCGGCGTCCTCACCGCTCTCGCCATGTTCGCCGCGCCACTCCTCGTCCGCGCGCTGTCGACGCCCCTCGCCGGCAACGCCGAGGCCAATGACGTCGCTGTCACCTTCACCCGGTACTTCCTGCCCTCCATCTTCTTCATGGGCATCCATGTGGTGATGGGACAGATCTTGAATGCCCGTGGCCGATTCGGCGCGATGATGTGGACCCCGGTCCTGAACAACATCGTCATCATCGTGACCCTCGGCGCTTTCCTCTGGGTCTACGGCAGCGCGGCCGACTCACACATGACGGTCGCGAACATCCCGCCGGAGGGTGAGCGGCTGCTGGGTGTGGGTATCCTCTTGGGCCTCGTGGTCCAGGCACTCGCGATGATCCCGTACCTGCGGGAGACCGGGTTCCGGATGCGGCTCCGTTTCGACTGGAAGGGCCACGGCCTCGGCAAGGCCGCGATGCTCGCCAAGTGGACGATCCTCTTCGTGCTCGCCAACCAGGCCGGCGCCCTCGTGGTCACTCAGCTGGCAACCGCGGCGGTCACCGAAACGAAGATCTCCGGTACCGGATTCAGCGCCTACGCCAACGCCCAGCTCATCTGGGGTCTGCCCCAGGCCATCATCACCGTCTCGCTCATGGCCGCCCTGCTGCCACGCATCTCGCGTTCGGCCGCCGAAGACGACGCCGGCGCAGTTCGTGACGACATCTCGCAGGGCCTGCGCACCACGGCCGTCGCCATCGTGCCGATCGCTTTCGGCTTTGTGGCACTCGGTATTCCCATGTGCACCTTGATCTTCGGCTCATCGGGGACCGACGCAGCCACCAACATGGGCTTCATGCTGATGGCCTTCGGTCTCGGCCTGATCCCCTACTCCGTGCAGTACGTCGTCCTGCGCGCCTTCTACGCGTACGAGGACACCCGGACGCCCTTCTACAACACGGTCATCGTGGCCGCCGTCAACGCCGGCGCCTCCGCGATCTGCTTCCTGGTGATCCCGGCCCGCTGGGCGGTGGTCGGCATGGCCGCCTCATACGGGCTCGCCTACATGATCGGTGTGGGCGTCGCCTGGCGGCGGCTGAAGAAGCGGCTGGGCGGTGACCTGGACGGCTCCAGGGTCATGCGGACGTACGCGCGGCTGTCCATCGCGTCGCTGCCCGCGGCGCTGGTCAGCGGCGCGGCCTGTTACGGGATCAGCCGGAGTCTGGGACAGGGCGTCGGCGGCTCGATGCTCGCACTCGTCGGGGGAGGAATCGTTCTGCTTGGTGTCTTCTACGTCGCCGCGCGGCGCATGCGCATCGAAGAGCTCAACTCGATGGTCGGCATGGTCCGCGGACGACTGGGACGCTGAAGCGGGGTTAGGCGCACAACCATCGTCCGTCGTCGTGTGTCGCTCATAGCGGCGGACTGTGGGCACAATTGGCTTTGGCGTCGTAGAGCGCGCAACGGATGGGGAGGCAGGAACGACGGTGGCGGAACGGAGCACGGCTGCCGTCGACGTGGCAGACAACAGTGGCGACGAGCCGCTGACCGCGCAGGCGGACCAGTCCACGGCCGACGGGGAGGCCCAGAACCGGGAGCGGGACACGGAAAGCTCAGCGAGCAAAGAGGCACACGGAAGCGGCGGCACCGAGAGCCCTTCCAAGACGACGCCGCCCGAACTGCACAGCGGTCACAAGCTCGCCAGGCGCTACCGCCTCGAAGAGTGCGTCACCCGTCTGGACGGTTTCAGCAGTTGGCGTGCCGTGGACGAGAAACTGCGTCGTGCGGTCGGAGTCCATGTCCTTCCGGCCGACCACGCACGCGCCCGTGCCGTTTTGGCGGCGGCGCGTTCCTCGGCGCTGCTGGGTGACCCCCGCTTCGTCCAGGTGCTGGACGCCGTGGAGGAGAACGACCTCGTCTACGTGGTGCACGAGTGGCTTCCCGACGCCACGGAACTGACGACGCTCCTCGCCTCCGGTCCACTGGAACCGCATGACGCGTACCAGATGGTCAGCCAGGTCTCGCACGCCATGGCCGCCGCGCACCGCGAGGGCCTGTCCCACCTCCGGCTCAACCCCAGTGCCGTCCTGCGCTCCGCGGCGGGCCAATGGCGCATCCGCGGCCTCGCGGTGAACGCGGCGTTGCGTGGCATCGGCTCCGACACCCCCCAGCGCGCGGACACGGAAGCGATCGGCGCGCTGCTCTACGCGTCGCTCACCCAGCGCTGGCCGTACGAGAACGACGCGCACGGCCTCTCCGGTCTCCCCAAGGACGTCGGGCTCATCGCTCCCGACCAGGTGCGGGCGGGCGTCCACCGAGGACTGTCGGAGCTCGCCATGCGCGCGCTCGCCAATGACGGCGCCACCGCCTCGCGCCACGAGTCTCCGTGCACGACCCCGGAGGAGTTGGTGAAGGCGATCGGCGAGATGCCTCGCATCCGCCCGCCGGAGTCGGCGTTCACCGCGCCGCCCGACTACCAGCGCACGACGTACCAGCAGGGTACGTACGGCCGTCAGGCGCCCCACCCGGGCGTCACGCAGCCCATTCCGGCTCCTCCGCCGCCCCTGCAGAGCCGTACCGGCAAGGTCCTCAAGTGGGCTGTGTCGGCGCTGTTGATCGCGGCACTCGGCCTGGGCAGCTGGCAGCTGGCAGACGCACTGATGAGCCGCGGTGACCAGTCCGACGACACGGACACGGGCCAGACGACGGACAACGACAAGGGCGACAAACCCGCCAAGCCGCCCACGAGGCTCAGCATCAGCGACGCCGTGGAGTACTACCCGGACGGTAAGCCGCAGCACGCGAACGACGTGAAGCTGACCTACGACAAGAGCAGTTCCACGTACTGGCGGACGTACTCCTTCAATGACGGACCCACACTCGCGCCCTACAAGCAAGGTGTCGGCATCGTCTATGACCTGGGCTCCGCCCAGGAGGTGTCGGCGGCCTCAATAGGGCTGTACTACGTCGGGGACCACACCTCGGCCACGCTCTACGCGGCCGACTCCCTCTCGTCGTCCGCCCCCCTCGACTCGATGACGAAGATCGCCTCGAGCACGACCAGCGGGACCAACTTGAAGATCTCCGCCAAGAAGCCGGTGAAGACCCGGTACGTTCTGGTCTGGCTCACCGCCGTGCCCAGTTCGGGGCCCGACCAGTTCAGTGGAGCCGGCTACAAGCAGGCGATCACCGACGTGAAGTTCATGGGCTGAGAGTTCTTCGAGGAAGGGGGCCCGATGGCGCCAGGTGCTGATCACAGCGGAACGAGCGATCAGGATCTCCTGGCCCAGCATGTCGAGGGTGACCCCGATGCCTTCGCGGAACTCGTGCGGCGCCACCGGGACCGGCTGTGGGCGGTGGCGCTGCGGACCCTGGGAGACCGTGAGGAGGCCGCTGACGCCGTCCAGGACGCGCTGGTCTCCGCCTATCGGGCCGCGCACACCTTTCGGGGCCAGTCGGCCGTCACGACCTGGCTGCACCGCATCACGGTGAACGCCTGCCTGGACCGCGCCCGCAAGGCCGCCTCCCGCAAGACCGCCCCGGTCGACGACACCGAGCGCCTGGAGCAGTTGCTGGAGCCGCACGAGTCGGCATCCGCGCCCGCCGAGCGCAACGACGTGCACCGTCAGCTCGTGGAAGCCCTGGGCACACTGCCGCAGGACCAGAGGGCGGCCCTCGTCCTCGTGGACATGCAGGGCTATCCGGTGGCGGAGGCCGCACGCATCCTTGATGTCCCGACCGGCACAGTGAAGAGCCGCTGCGCCCGTGGCAGAGCCAGACTCCTGCCGCTCCTGACCCATCTGCGCAATGACGGAGGGGGTGACGGCGGCGAAAAGTCGGGGCGCGGAAGGAACCGGACGCAGGGGACATCCGTCCCACCCGCAGCAGGACCACATGATGCAGGGCCAAGCGATTCAGCTGCTGTGAAGGGCGGAGGTGGGCGAGCGTGACTTCCACGACCGACGCAGCCGGGCACCCGGACGTCGAGGAGATCTCCGACCTCACCGAAGGTCTCCTGCCGCCGTCCCGCACCGAGGACGTCCGACAGCATCTGGACGAGTGCTCCCTATGCGCCGAGGTGTACGCCTCGCTGGAGGAGATCCGCGGCTTGCTGGGCACCCTGCCGGGCCCTTCGCGCATGCCGGACGACGTGACAGGACGGATCGACGCCGCGCTGGCTGCTGAAGCATTGCTGAACGCCACGGCATCCGACCCGGGGGCCACGGAGACCTCCGGAGCATCCAGCCCGTCTCGTGTGACGTCGCACGCGGGCGACCGTAGGCATGTTTCACGTGAAACATCGACCGCGAAGGATCGTCCCGCCGGCCATGGACACGGGACTACCGGCCCCGGCCGCTCCACGCCCAAGCGGCACGCTCGCCGGATCAGGCTCCTCACCGCTGTCTTCGCGACCGCCGCTCTGGGGCTCGGCGCGCTGATCGTCCAGTCGATGAGCGACAGCGACTCCGGCGACAACCCGCCGAGCGCCCAGAGCCCGGCCTCCGATGTGTTCTCCGGGGTCAAGCTGCAGAGGAAGGTGGACGACCTTCTCGGCAGGCAGACGACGAAGGACGCACCGGGCCGGGATTCGGTCGGCGCCAACACGGCCCCCGGCGATCCGGAGGCCTCCGACACGAACCCCACCACGAAGCTCACAAAGGACGTGCCCCCCTGTATCGCCAAGGGCATCGGCGACGCGACGGGAGCCATCGCGTCGGAACCCGGGACCTATCAGGGAACGGATGCCTATCTCGTCCTGGTGCCCGTCCCGGACGACGCTTCGCACGTCACGGCTTACGTGGTCGACGCCTCCTGCGTGGGCAAGGCCTCCGCACCCGCCGGAGAGGTTCTGCTGAAGCAGTCCTACGCCCGTCCCTGAGACCGCGCGCCGCACCACCTCTGGCATCCCCGTGCGGTGTCACGTCTGCGTGTGCCCGGACACACCGGGAATGCACGCCCCTTAGGATCCGTTGGGTGGGGTGAGAGTTCCGAGAGCAGCTCCCACCGGCAGTACGCAGCAGTCTCCAGAGACGAGGAATCAAGCCGTGAGCGACGTCCGTAACGTGATCATCATCGGCTCCGGGCCCGCCGGCTACACGGCAGCGCTCTACACCGCGCGCGCGTCGCTGAAGCCGCTTGTGTTCGAGGGAGCCGTCACCGCAGGCGGCGCTCTCATGAACACCACCGAGGTGGAGAACTTCCCCGGTTTCCGGGACGGCATCATGGGCCCCGACCTCATGGACAACATGAGGGCCCAGGCCGAGCGCTTCGGTGCGGAGCTGGTTCCGGACGACGTCGTCGCCGTCGACCTGACCGGCGAGATCAAGACGGTCACGGACACCGCGGGCACCGTGCACCGCGCCAAGGCCGTCATCGTCACCACGGGCTCGCAGCACCGCAAGCTCGGGCTGCCCAATGAGGACGCTCTCTCCGGACGTGGTGTCTCCTGGTGCGCCACCTGTGACGGGTTCTTCTTCAAGGACCAGGACATCGCCGTGATCGGTGGCGGTGACACCGCCATGGAGGAGGCCACCTTCCTCTCCCGGTTCGCGAAGTCCGTGACCGTCGTCCACCGCCGGGACACCCTGCGCGCCTCCAAGGCGATGCAGGAGCGAGCGTTCGCCGACCCGAAGATCTCCTTCATCTGGGACAGCGAGGTCGCGGAAATCCAGGGCGACCAGAAGCTCGCCGCATTGAAGCTGCGCAACCTCAAGACGGGCGAGACGTCCGACCTGCCGGTGACGGGCCTGTTCATCGCGATCGGCCACGACCCGCGCACGGAACTCTTCAAGGGTCAGCTCGACCTGGACGACGAGGGCTACCTGAAGGTCGCCTCCCCGTCGACCCGGACGAACCTCACCGGTGTCTTCGGCGCCGGCGATGTCGTCGACCACACGTACCGCCAGGCGATCACCGCGGCCGGCACCGGCTGCTCCGCCGCCCTCGACGCCGAGCGCTTCCTCGCCGCCCTCGCGGACGGCGAGCAGACTGCCGAGCCCGAGAAGACCACCGTCTGACCCCCGTCCGCCCCACCGCACCAACCAGTTAGGAGCCCGCCGTGGCCGGCACCCTGAAGAATGTGACCGACGACTCCTTCGAGCAGGACGTCCTGAAGAACGACAAGCCCGTCCTGGTGGACTTCTGGGCCGCGTGGTGCGGTCCGTGCCGCCAGATCGCGCCGTCCCTCGAAGCGATCGCCCAGGAGTACGGCGACAAGATCGAGATCGTCAAGCTCAACATCGACGAGAACCCGGCCACGGCAGCCAAGTACGGCGTCATGTCCATCCCGACCCTGAACGTCTACCAGGGCGGGGAGGTCGCCAAGACCATCGTGGGTGCCAAGCCGAAGGCCGCGATTGTCCGCGACCTTGAGGACTTCATCGCCGAGTAGGTACCGCTGCCGTCGCACAGCGACGATGTTTCACGTGAAACATGACGGGGCCGACCCACTGGGGTCGGCCCCGTCGCTTGCACACGACCACTCTGCTTCGATCGCTCTCAGAGCGGTCGAAGCGCAGGTTCCTTCTGGACCGCTCCCAGAAGCCGGTCGAGCGCCAACTCGACGTCCTCCTTCCAGGAGAGCGTCGTCCTCAGCTCCAACCGCAGCCGGGGGTACGTGGGGTGAGGACGGACCGTTTTGAAGCCCACAGCGGTCAGATGATCGGCGGGCAGTACACAGGCCGGTTCCTTCCAGCGTGCGTCACCGAAGGCCTCGATCGCCTTGAAGCCCCGCCTCAGTAGATCCTTGGCCACCGTTTGCACCATCACCCGGCCGAGCCCCTGTCCCTGAAAGCCCGGCACGATGAAGGCGGTCATCAACTGAACCGCGTCCGGGGAGACCGGGCTGGTGGGGAACGCCGTGGAGCGTGGCACGTAGGCCGGCGGTGCGTAGAGCACGAAGCCCGCCGGGACGTCGTCCACATAGATGACCCGCCCGCAGGATCCCCAGTCCAGAAGAACAGCGGAGATCCAGGCTTCCTTCTCCAGCGCGGGAGTACCGGCCTTTACTGCTGCCTCACCGCTGACTGGGTCCAACTCCCAGAAGACGCACGAACGGCAGCGCTTGGGAAGGTCCTGAAGGTTGTCCAGCGTGAGCGGTACGAGCCGACGCCCCATGAAGGCTGTTCCTCGCTTCCTTCGCCCGCAGCGTCGCGAGCGGCTGTCAGAGCGCTTCGCTCCCTGAGCAGGCTGCCGACGAAGCCGCC
This sequence comes from Streptomyces sp. NPDC030814, assembly GCF_055572155.1. Taxonomy (NCBI): domain Bacteria; kingdom Bacillati; phylum Actinomycetota; class Actinomycetes; order Kitasatosporales; family Streptomycetaceae; genus Streptomyces; species Streptomyces sp. NPDC030814. Next base: position 344,711 of record NZ_JBVIDX010000004.1, on the reverse strand, counting down.
GACCGCGCCCAGTCCCAGACCCACGGTCACCAGACCGGAACGGCTCACGGTTCGCATTGCCCCCGCCTCCCATGAAGGTGCCACAAGGTGGATGCGCCATACCCAACCGCATCGTATCGACGATGTGATGGCCTAGATACTGCCCGCAAGCAAAGAGCGGGCTGTGTCCGGTATACATCGGACACAGCCCGCTCAGGCAGTCGACCAGCCGAAAGGCGTCCCACCCTTCGAAGATTCAGGCTTCCTTCTCCTCACCGTCGTCATCCAGCAGACTCCGCTGCAGAACGGGCCCTTCACCGGGGGCAAGCGAGGACAGAATGCGTTCCAGGTCCTCCATCGAGGCGAACTCGACGGTGATCTTGCCCTTCTTCTGACCCAGGTCGACCTTCACCCGGGTCTCGAAGCGGTCCGAGAGCCGGGTCGCCAGATCGCTGAGCGCGGGGGAGACACGCGTACCGGCTCGAGGCCCCTTGGCGCGGGAGGCCGTCTTGGGACGCGAGCCCATGAGGGTGACGATCTCCTCGACGGCTCGCACCGACAGCCCCTCGGCCACGATCCGGTGGGCCAGCTTGTCCTGCTCCTCAGAGTCCTCGACCGAGAGCAGCGCCCGCGCATGCCCGGCGGAGAGCACACCGGCGGCCACACGACGCTGGACAGCCGGCGAAAGCTTCAGCAGACGCAGGGTGTTGGAGACCTGAGGGCGTGACCGGCCGATGCGGTCCGCCAGCTGATCGTGGGTGCAGTTGAAGTCCCTGAGCAGCTGGTCATAGGCAGCCGCCTCTTCCAGCGGGTTCAGCTGAGCCCGGTGAAGGTTCTCCAGGAGCGCGTCCAGAAGAAGCTTCTCGTCGTCCGTGGCCCGCACGATCGCCGGGATCGCCTCCAGGCCGGCCTCTCGGCAGGCGCGCCAGCGCCGCTCACCCATGATGAGCTCGTAGCGGGCAGGCCCCATGTGCCGTACGACGACGGGCTGGAGAAGACCGACTTCCTTGATGGAGGTGACCAACTCCTGGAGGAGGTCCTCATCGAACACCTCACGGGGCTGCCGCGGGTTCGGCGTGATGGAGTCGAGGGGCAGCTCGGCAAAGTGGGCCCCGATGGGGGCAGCAGGCGCCTCGAAGCCGCCGTTCGGAGGCAACTCCTCTGTTTCACGTGAAACATCGGGCAGCGTAGCCACCCTCGCGGCAGCCACCCCACGTTCCTGGGGAAAGACCGGTACCGCTGCCGGTGGAGGGGAGGCGGGTCCTCCGATGGCCGGCGGTGCGGCCTTCTCCCCCGTCGGGGCTGCTGGGATCAGTGCGCCGAGACCACGACCCAACCCCCTCCGTCGCTCGCTCACTGGATCCCCTCCACCATGCTCTGGTTGTTCTGTGCGCCGATGTGGGCGTGCGTCGGGTCGTAGCCCACGCCGACACCCTTCAGCGCGATTTCTCGTGCCGCCTCAAGGTAAGAGAGGGCACCACTCGATCCTGGATCGTAAGTCAGCACGGTCTGCCCGTAGCTGGGTGCCTCCGAGATACGGACAGAGCGCGGAATGCTCGTCCGCAGCACCTCGTCGCCGAAGTGGTTGCGCACCTCGTCGGCGACCTGGGAGGCAAGGCGCGTCCGGCCGTCGTACATGGTGAGCAGGATGGTCGACACATGAAGCGCGGGGTTGAGATGTCCCCGCACCAGGTCAACATTGCGGAGCAGCTGTCCGAGGCCTTCCAGCGCGTAGTACTCGCACTGGATCGGGATGAGGACTTCCTGGCCGGCGACCAATGCGTTGACCGTCAGCAGGCCGAGCGAGGGGGGGCAGTCGATCAGGATGTAGTCCAGCGGCTGCTCGTACGCCTGAATCGCTCGCTGGAGCCGGCTCTCCCGGGCGACCAGGGACACCAGCTCGATCTCCGCACCGGCGAGATCGATCGTGGCGGGAGCACAGAAGAGCCCCTCGACATCAGGAACAGGCTGGACGATCTCCGCCAGCGGCCTGCTCTCGACCAGCACGTCGTAGATGGACGGCACCTCGGCATGGTGGTCGATCCCCAGTGCGGTGGACGCATTGCCCTGGGGGTCCAGGTCGATCACCAGGACACGGGCGCCATGCAGAGCCAGCGAAGCGGCGAGGTTGACCGTCGTCGTGGTCTTGCCCACGCCGCCCTTCTGGTTGGCGACCACCATGACTCGGGTCTGCTCAGGCCGGGGCAGCCCCTCCCCGGCGCGGCCCAGAGCCTCTACCGCCAGTTGGGCAGCACGACCGATGGGAGTGTCGTCCATCGGGGGCGGTGTTTCACGTGAAACATCCTCCCCCATCGATTCGGTACGGGGACCGGGGACCGGATCGGTCATCGGTCCCGCGATGTTGGCGTCGGACCGCACGGATTCACTCTCCTCGACTTCAGGCTCGCAATGAACAGAGCCTCCCATGTCTTCGGGGTCGCGAACCAGTGAGGCCTGGGGTTCTGTGGAGAAATCCACCTCTGTGGAAACCTCCGCTACCTCTCTGAGTGACCCGAGAGGCTTCCGGTCGCGCGGTTCGGCCGCGGCGCGGCCACGGCCGATGATGCCGTGTAGCAGTGAGCGACGTTTCACGTGAAACACGATGCCTAGCCACTCAGGCCACCACCGCGCGACACTCCGGGATGCGCAGGTTTGGGGGCTTGTGTGGAGTATGCCTCACCGTCAGGGCGGATCAGTCAACGTTCAGGTCAACGACGTCAGTGATCAGGTGAAGCGCTGCCCTCAACGACGCCGACGCACGCGCCCCGTCCGGGCAGCCTTCGCTCGCTTCGCCGCGAAGCGCACGCCGCCCGGGCTTTCGCCGACTTCCACGCGGACGACCGTGGACAACGGATCCACGACGCCCTCCCCGACATGAAGGATCGAGGTCTCCACTGCGCCGAGCTTGCTCAGTGCTGTGGCCGCACTCTTCAGCTCCTCCTCAGCGGTGTCACCCTTGAGTGCCAGCATCTCTCCGTACGGACGCAGGAGCGGGATGCCCCAGGTGGCCAGTCGGTCCAGTGGTGCCACGGCCCGTGCTGTCACCACATGGACCGGATGCAGCGTGCCGAGGACCTCTTCGGCACGGCCCCGTACCACCGTGACATGGTCGAGGCCCAGCAGCTCCACGACCTCGGTCAGGAAGTTCGTGCGCCGCAGCAGCGGTTCCAACAACGTGATCTTCAGGTCGTCCCGGACGAGCGCCAGCGGGATGCCGGGCAGTCCTGCACCGGAGCCGACGTCGCAGACCGTCACTCCCTCGGGCACGACCTCCGAGAGCACCGCGCAGTTCAGCAGGTGCCTCTCCCACAGGCGAGGCACTTCCCGTGGGCCGATGAGCCCCCGCTGCACTCCCGCTTCCGCCAGCAGTTCGGCGTACCGGACCGCGTCCGCGTAGCGATCACCGAATACGTCGCGCGCCTGCTCGGGCGCAGGGGGAAGCTCCGCTGCCTCCGTCACGGGGACCGTCCTTCCGTACCGCAAGAGCGCACTGGGCGCTGACACCAGAACAACAGGCTGACAAAGTACGGCCCCGCCTGCGGGCAGACGGGGCCGGAGAAACGTACGTACCGAATCAGACGGGCAGCACGACGACGAAGCGCTGCGGCTCCTCGCCCTCGGACTCGCTGCGCAGGCCCGCGGTCTTGACCGCGTCGTGCACGACCTTGCGCTCGAAGGGCGTCATCGGCTTCAGCTTGACCGGCTCGCCGGTGCTCTTCGCCTCGGCCGCGGCCTTGGCGCCCAGCTCGGAGAGCTCGGCCCGCTTCTTGGCTCGGTAGCCGGCGATGTCGAGCATCAGGCGGCTACGGTCACCGGTCTCGCGGTGCACGGCCAGGCGGGTGAGCTCCTGGAGCGCTTCGAGCACCTCGCCTTCCCGGCCGACGAGCTTCTGCAGATCACGGCTGCCGCTGTCGCTGATGATCGAGACAGAGGCACGGTCGGCCTCGACGTCCATGTCGATGTCGCCGTCGAGATCGGCGATGTCCAGCAGACCTTCCAGGTAGTCCGCCGCGATCTCACCCTCCTGCTCCAGGCGGGTGAGGGTGTCTCCACCCTCGGAGGCGGCGGAGGTGGTGCCTTCCGTCACGGGATGGGCTCCTTCTTACTTCTTGGACGGGGACTTGGGGCGCTGCTGACCCTTGCGCTGACCGGACTGTGCCTTGCTGCGGCCGCCGGTTCCGGGCTTGGGCGCCGCCTTCTTGGCTGGAGCCGCGGGCTCGGCGTCCTCGGGCTCGTCGGACTTGGTGAGCGAGGTGGGCGCGCTCTTCTGTTCGGCGTCGTCGGTGGTCTTCACAACACCGGACTGACGCTGGGCCTTGGTCTGACGCTTGGGCTGCTGCCGCCGGGCAGGAGTCGACGTACCGTCCTCGGCTGTGGCGACGGCCGAGGCCTCGGCCTTGATCACGGTTCCGTCGGCCTGGGCCGCGAGGCCCTCCTTGCTCAGACCGTTGATGAACTTCCGCTCGTACTCGTTGCGGTCACGGCCCTTGACGACGATCGCCTTGACGATGGCGCGCTCACGCCGGTTGCGGGTCTTGCCGTGGCGCGTGACGTGCTTGACGAGACGCTCCAGGTACGCGGCCTGGGCCTTGGAACCCGGGGTCGGGTTGTTGTGGATGACGTACATCTGCTGGCCCATGGTCCACACGTTGGTGGTCAGCCAGTAGACGAGGACACCGACCGGGAAGTTGATGCCGAAGACGGCGAACATGATCGGGAAGATGTACATCAGCATCTTCTGCTGCTGCATGAACGGCGTCTTCACCGTGGTGTCGACGTTCTTCGTCATCAGCTGACGCTGCGTGTAGAACTGCGACAGCGACATCAGGACGATCATGATCGCGGTCACGATGCGGACCGTGGTGATCGAGGCGTCGAGCGCCGACGCTTCCGCCGCGCTGTCCGTGAAGGTCGCGGCCAGCGGGGCGCCGAAGATGTGCGCCTTCTGCGCGCTCTGCAGCAGGCTCTCGTTGATGACACCGATGGTGTCGTTGTTCGCGATGCTGTTGAGCACGTGGTACAGGGCGAAGAAGAACGGCGACTGCGCCAGGATGGGAAGGCACGAGGAGAGCGGGTTGGTGCCCGTCTCCTTGTACAGCTTCATCATCTCTTCGGACTGACGCTGCTTGTCGTTCTTGTAGCGCTCCTGGATCTTCTTCATCTCGGGCTGGAGCGTCTGCATGGCCCGGGTCGCCTTGATCTGCTTCACGAAGAGCGGGATCAGGCAGATCCGGATCAGGATCACCAGGGACACGATGGACAGGCCCCAGGCCCACCCGGTGTCATCGCCGAAGAGGGCGCCGTACACCGTGTGGAACTGGACGATGACCCAGGAGACGGGTGTCGTGATGAAGCTGAAGAGACTGGCAATCGTGTCCACTAATCATGCTCCTTGGGCATGGGACGGGCTCTCGGCGGCCGGGCTCGAAGGAACGTGCCCCTCGGTGGCCGGTTCGGCGGCGGAGGACCCGCCCTTGCGTGCGCGCCACGCACCACGCACCATCTCGTGCCACCGCGGACGCTTGCGCGGCGGGACATGATCCACACCGCCGAGCGACCACGGGTTGCACCGCAGGATGCGCCAGGCCGTGAGGGCTGTGCCCTTGATCGCACCGTGGCGGTCGATGGCTGTGTAGCCGTAGTGGGAGCACGACGGGTAGTACTTGCACACCGGCCCGAGCAGCGGACTGATCGTCCACTGGTACAGCTTGATCAGTGCCAGCAGCGGGTACTTCATCGTGCGCCCCCTCCCAGCAGCCGTCGTATGGCGGCATCCAGGTCTTGGGCCAGTTGTACGTGGTCGGCGTCGCCCGCACCGGGCAGCGCTCGTACGACTACCAGGCTACCGGGGGGAAACTGGGCGACTCGATCGCGCATGAGATGGCGAAGCCTGCGCTTCACCTTGTTGCGGACGACCGAACCGCCGACGGCCTTGCTCACGACGAAACCCGCACGCGTCGGGGGAGCGCTCTCCCCAGGCGCGTGCGGGTCCATGGAACCGCTACGTAGGTGAACGACGAGGAGCGGGCGTCCGGCCCGACGCCCTCGTCGTACCGCGGTCGCGAAGTCCTCGCGCCGCCTCAGCCGGTTCTCGGTGGGCAGCACGACGGCATGACCTGACCGGGATCAGGCGGACAGGCTCGCGCGACCCTTGGCACGACGGTTCGCGAGAATCGCGCGACCGGCACGGGTACGCATCCGCAGACGGAAGCCGTGGGTCTTCGCGCGACGACGGTTGTTCGGCTGGAAGGTGCGCTTGCTCACTCGGGGGCTCCAGAAATAAATCGGTAGTTGCGGGGTGCCGTCCTGGCTGTCACCGTGCGCCCACGAGTAGCTCGTATTAACGCCCGAGTGCACCGCTTTCCGATCACCTGACGCGATCTGTGCCCATCGGAGGCAGGCGGCAGCAGCCATCGACAACTCGACCTGGTTACGGTACGCGCGGCTGCGCCGTCCGGTCAAACCAGAGGTCACGGAGAGACACTATCCACAGGCTGGGGACAACAACTTGAACCGTACCGGCCGCCGTGACTACCGTGACGGAACTTCGATTCGTTCCCTTTCCCCGGCTGCTGGGTGACCGACCCGCCCACCAGACCTGGTCCCGAGCGCACCACCCGAGTTCCGTCCCGACCCCCGTCCCTGAACCACACGTTCGTGGGACCCGTGAGAGAGCGTGCCCTGTGGCTGACGTACCTGCCGATCTTGCCGCAGTGTGGCCACGAGTACTGGAACAACTCCTGGGTGAGGGCCGCGGCCAGGGGGTCGAGGTCAAGGACGAGCGCTGGATCAGACGCTGCCAGCCACTCGCGCTGGTCGCGGACACCGCTCTGCTCGCCGTTCCCAACGAGTTCGCGAAGGGCGTACTCGAAGGCCGGCTCGCGCCGATCGTCAGTGAGACCCTGAGCCGGGAATGCGGCCGCCCGATCCGAATCGCGATCACCGTCGACAGCTCCGTCGGCGAGACGCCGACGCCGCCGGTCCAGTCCCGCTTCGAGGAGCCCGAACTCCCCTCGGGCCCGTCCCAGAGCCGCGACGGCTACGACAGCAGGGACACATACGACGGCGGGCGGGACGCGCGCGGTCCGTACGACAACCAGAACTCCTACGAGAGCCAGGGCCGCGACCCGTATGAGGGTTACGGCCGCCACCGCGCCGACGACCGGGGCAACGGTGGGGTGGGCGACCAGCTGCCGCCGCCCCGCACGGAGCAGCTGCCCGCCGGCCGCGCGGACCAGCTCCCCACCGCACGCCCCGCCTACCCCTCGGAGTACCAGCGCCCCGAGCCGGGCGCCTGGCCCCGGCCGTCGCAGGACGACTACGGCTGGCAGCAGCAGCGACTCGGCTTTCCGGAGCGGGACCCGTACGCCTCGCCGTCGTCGGACTACCGTCCGCAGTCGATGGAGCGGCCGCCGTACGACCAGCGCCCGGAGTACGACTCGCCGCGCGCCGACTACGACCAGTCCCGTAACGACTACGACCGGCCGGGCGGCGACTACGACCAGCGGCCGGACCGGCGTGAGCTTCCCGAGCCGTCGCCCGGGGGCCCCGGTGTGCGCCGGGGCGGTCCGGGCGGCGGTGCCCCGGGTCCGCTGGCCGCGCAGCCCGCGCCGGCGACCGGTCCGGGCGAGCCCACGGCCCGCCTGAACCCCAAGTACCTCTTCGACACGTTCGTCATCGGTGCCTCGAACCGCTTCGCGCACGCCGCCGCGGTGGCCGTCGCCGAGGCGCCGGCGAAGGCGTACAACCCCCTCTTCATCTATGGCGAGTCGGGGCTCGGCAAGACGCACCTGCTGCACGCGATCGGGCACTACGCGCGCAGCCTCTACCCGGGCACACGGGTGCGGTACGTGAGCTCGGAGGAGTTCACCAACGAGTTCATCAACTCCATCCGCGACGGCAAGGGCGACAGCTTCCGCAAGCGCTACCGCGAGATGGACATCCTGCTCGTCGACGACATCCAGTTCCTGGCGGACAAGGAGTCGACGCAGGAGGAGTTCTTCCACACCTTCAACACGCTCCACAACGCGAACAAGCAGATCGTGCTCTCCAGCGACCGGCCGCCCAAGCAGCTGGTGACCCTGGAGGACCGGCTGCGGAACCGCTTCGAGTGGGGTCTGATCACCGACGTCCAGCCGCCGGAGCTGGAGACGCGTATCGCGATCCTCCGCAAGAAGGCGGTGCAGGAGCAGCTGAACGCCCCGCCGGAGGTGCTGGAGTTCATCGCCTCCCGTATCTCGCGCAACATCCGCGAGCTGGAGGGCGCGCTGATCCGGGTGACGGCGTTCGCGTCGCTCAACCGGCAGCCGGTGGACCTCGGCCTGACGGAGATCGTCCTGAAGGATCTGATCCCCGGCGGCGAGAACGCGTCCCCCGAGATCACCGCGACGGCGATCATGGCGGCCACGGCCGACTACTTCGGGCTCACGGTCGAGGACCTGTGCGGCACCTCACGCGGGCGCGCCCTGGTGACCGCCCGGCAGATCGCCATGTATCTGTGCCGTGAGCTGACCGATCTGTCGCTGCCCAAGATCGGCGCGCAGTTCGGCAACCGGGACCACACCACCGTGATGCACGCCGACCGCAAGATCCGCGCGCTGATGGCCGAGCGGCGCTCCATCTACAACCAGGTGACCGAGCTGACGAACCGCATCAAGAACGGCTGAGGCACGGGCGGCCGGCACACCGGCCGACGGGCGCGTCGTACGCCGTCATGCGCCGCCGACAAGCCCCCTTACCCACGCCGCAGAGGGCGCCCCGGGACGAGTTCCCGAGGGCGCCTTCGTCGTTTCCGGGGGTCTTCGCGGGGCGCCCGGCGTCGCCGAGTCGTCAGCCGGTGTTCGAATAGTCGCCGGGTTACGGCCGTCCTCCACAGATTCGGGGACTTTCTCCCGTCCACACCCTGGGGACCGGGAAGTTATGCAGATCATGTCCACAGGGCGGTCCGTCGAGGGATCATCAGGCCAGGTCAACAGCCTGTGGATTGGTGGACGAACGATCTCCACAGACTGTGGACGAAGCGAAGATCCACAGACTGTGGACAGAGTTGTCCACCGGCAACCCACAGGCTGTGGCTGGTTGTCCCCAGTGATCCCCAGCTTCTCCACATGCCTGTCCACTGTTCGGCAAGGAAACCGGCCTTCTCACTGTGTCGAGTGAAAGCCGTCACATGAAGTTGCCCGGTTGGGCTGTGGGAAAGGTGGGTAAACCTGGGGACACGGTTGGGGAGAAGTGCCGCCCGGCTGTGCACGGGGTGTGCAGAACTTTCTGTTCTCCACAGACAGGCGTGGTTGTCCACCGCCTCCGCCCACAGGCCCCGTGGACAAAATCTCCTGCCTGAGCTGCGCAAACGCAGTTATCCACGGTTTCCACAGGCCCTACTACTACTCCCAACTAGAGAGAGCTGGGAATTCGTTTCGAAGGGGGCCCTGTGCACAACTCGCTCTCGGCTGCCCGACCGCGCCTCGTCACGACTTGACCCCGGAAGGCCCCGAGTGTCAGTGGCGTGCGTCAGACTGTTCCCCGGTGTCCTTCCCCCTCACAGGAGCCAGCGACACCGCGACAGACGACGAAGCCAGGCAGGGCGAGAAGCGCCGGCAACAGCAGGAGGCGGCAACAGTGAAGATCCGGGTGGAACGCGACGTACTCGCGGAGGCCGTGGCCTGGGCGGCGCGCAGCCTCCCGGCCCGTCCGCCGGCGCCTGTCCTCGCCGGCCTCCTTCTGAAGGCCGAGGAAGGCCAGCTGAGCCTGTCCAGCTTCGACTACGAGGTCTCGGCCCGGGTGTCCGTGGAGGCGGAGGTCGAGGAGGAGGGCACCGTCCTCGTCTCGGGCCGTCTCCTCGCGGACATCTGCCGAGCCCTCCCCAACCGCCCGGTGGAGATTTCCACAGACGGTGTACGGGCGACCGTGGTCTGCGGCTCCTCGCGGTTCACCCTCCACACACTGCCTGTGGAGGAGTACCCGTCCCTGCCCCAGATGCCGAACGCGACGGGCACCGTCCCCGGTGAGGTCTTCGCCTCGGCCGCCGCCCAGGTGGCCATCGCCGCCGGGCGCGACGACACGCTGCCCGTCCTCACCGGTGTGCGCATCGAGATCGAGGGCGACACGGTCACGCTGGCCTCCACCGACCGCTACCGCTTCGCGGTGCGCGAGTTCCTGTGGAAGCCGGAGAACCCGGACGCCTCCGCGGTCGCCCTGGTGCCCGCCAAGACGCTCCTGGACACGGCCAAGGCGCTCACCAGCGGCGACAGCGTCATCCTGGCGCTCTCGGGCTCGGGCGCGGGTGAGGGTCTGATCGGTTTCGAGGGCGCCGGACGCCGGACGACCACCCGCCTTCTCGAGGGCGACCTGCCGAAGTACCGCACGCTTTTCCCGACGGAGTTCAACAGCGTGGCCGTGATCGAGACCGCCCCCTTCGTGGAGGCCGTCAAGCGCGTGGCCCTGGTCGCCGAGCGCAACACCCCGGTGCGGCTCAGTTTCGAGCAGGGCGTGCTGACCCTGGAGGCGGGCTCCAGCGACGACGCCCAGGCTGTGGAAAGGGTCGACGCCCAGCTCGAGGGCGACGACATCTCGATCGCCTTCAACCCGACGTTCCTGCTGGACGGTCTGAGCGCCATCGACTCCCCGGTCGCCCAGCTGTCCTTCACGACGTCCACCAAGCCCGCGCTGCTCAGCGGAAAGCCGGCGGTGGACGCCGAGGCGGACGAGGCCTACAAGTACCTGATCATGCCGGTGCGGCTCAGCGGCTGACCCGTCGAGCGACCAGCCGTAGCCGCCGTCGGGCGGCCGGAGGTCGTCCACAGCGCACCGAGGGCCCGGTGGATCACCGGGCCCTCGGTGCGAAAGCGCAGGTCGGGGCGTACGTATGAGCGGGTATGCCCACAGGTGTGCGTGAGCGTCCGGGTTTAGGCTCGTGCATGGGTACGCAGTGCCCTCATGCCACGTCGCAACCTAAGGAACAACTGATGGAGCTCGGTCTCGTCGGCCTCGGCAAGATGGGCGGCAACATGCGCGAGCGGATACGCCGCGCGGGCCACACCGTCATCGGATACGACCGGAACCCGGATCTCGCCGATGTCCACAGCCTCGAAGAGCTTGTGGGCAAGCTCAAGGGCCCCCGCGTCGTGTGGGTGATGGTCCCGGCCGGGGCCCCCACCCAGTCGACCATCGACGAGCTGGCCGAGCTTCTGGAGCCCGGTGATGTCGTCGTGGACGGCGGCAACTCGCGCTGGACGGACGACGAGAAGCACGCCGAGGAGCTGGCGGCCAAGGGCATCGGCTTCGTCGACTGCGGTGTCTCCGGCGGCGTCTGGGGCCTGGAGAACGGCTACGCGCTGATGTACGGCGGCGCCGCGGAGAACGTGGCCAAGGTCCAGCCGGTCTTCGACGCGCTGAAGCCCGAGGGCGACTCAGGTGCGGTGCACGCCGGCAAGGTCGGCGCCGGGCACTTCGCGAAGATGGTCCACAACGGCATCGAGTACGCGATGATGCAGGCGTACGCCGAAGGCTGGGAGCTGCTGGAGAAGGTCGACTCCGTCACGGACGTCCGTGAGGTCTTCCGCTCCTGGCAGGAGGGCACGGTCATCCGCTCCTGGCTGCTCGACCTGGCCGTGAACGCACTGGACGAGGACGAGCACCTGGACGGGCTCCGGGGGTACGCGCAGGACTCGGGCGAGGGCCGCTGGACCGTGGAGGCCGCCATCGACCACGCCGTGCCGCTGCCCGCGATCACGGCCTCCCTCTTCGCACGGTTCGCGTCGCGCCAGGAGGACTCCCCGCAGATGAAGATGATCGCGGCGCTGCGGAACCAGTTCGGCGGCCACGCGGTCGAGAAGAAGTAACCCACACCCCACGGCCCGCAGAACGCACGAACACCACTACGGTCGACGAGAAGTCATCCACAGGACCGCGCGGCGGTCCACAACCCCTGGGGGAGGTCGGCACCCGACCATGCACGTCACGCATCTGTCGCTGGCCGACTTCCGCTCGTACGCCCGGGTCGAGGTCCCGCTCGACCCGGGCGTCACCGCGTTCGTCGGTCCCAACGGACAGGGCAAGACGAACCTGGTCGAGGCGGTCGGGTACCTGGCGACCCTCGGCAGCCACCGCGTCTCCTCCGACGCGCCCCTGGTGCGCATGGGCGCCGACCGGGCGGTCATCCGGGCCCAGGTGCGCCAGGGCGAGCGCCAGCAGCTGGTCGAGCTGGAGCTGAACCCCGGCAAGGCCAACCGCGCCCGCATCAACAGGTCGTCGCAGGTCAGGCCGCGTGACGTGCTCGGCATCGTACGGACGGTGCTGTTCGCGCCGGAGGACCTCGCCCTGGTGAAGGGCGACCCCGGGGAACGGCGGCGCTTCCTCGACGAACTGATCACCGCGCGGGCGCCGCGCATGGCGGGCGTGCGCTCCGACTACGAGCGGGTTCTCAAGCAGCGCAACACCCTCCTGAAGACCGCCGCGCTGGCCCGCCGCCACGGCGGTCGCACGATGGACCTGTCCACACTCGACGTCTGGGACCAGCACCTCGCGCGCGTCGGCGCCGAACTGCTCGCCCAGCGCCAGGACCTGGTCGCCGCGATCCAGCCGCTGGCCGACAAGGCGTACGAACAGCTGGCACCCGGTGGCGGCCCCATCGGTCTGGAGTACAGACCCTCCTCCCCGGCGATCGTCGGCCACGCGCGTGAGGAGCTGTACGAGCAGCTGATGGCCGCCCTCGCCGAGGGCCGCAAGCAGGAGATCGAGCGGGGCGTCACCCTCACAGGCCCCCATCGCGACGATCTGGTTCTCAAACTCGGACAGCTGCCGGCCAAGGGATACGCCTCCCACGGGGAGTCCTGGTCGTACGCCCTGGCGCTGCGCCTCGCCTCCTACGACCTGTTGCGGGCCGAGGGCAACGAGCCCGTGCTGATCCTCGACGACGTGTTCGCCGAGTTGGACGCGCGGCGGCGCGAGCGGCTGGCCGAGCTGGTCGCTCCGGGCGAGCAGGTCCTGGTGACGGCCGCGGTCGACGACGACGTGCCGGGCGTACTGACGGGGACGCGGTTCGCCGTGGCCGACGGGACGGTGGAGCGCGTATGAGCGGATCCGACGGGAGCCCGAGGATTCCCGAGCCGTCCGGTGTGGATCTCGCGCGCGTGGCGCTGCGCGCCGCCAAGGAGGCCGCACGCGCGCGTGGGGACGCCGCGCAGCAGCAGAGTCAGGCGCGGCGCGGCGGTGGTCTGCGTTCCGGCGCCCGCACCGACGGCCGGGACCCGATGGCCCTGGGCTCCGCCATCAACCGTCTGATCACCGAGCGGGGCTGGGAGACGCCGGCCGCCGTCGGCGGGGTGATGGGCCGCTGGCCGCAGATCGTCGGGGAGGATCTGGCCAGGCGCTGCGTTCCTGAGCGGTACGACGAGGACGAGCGGGTCCTGCACGTGCGGTGCGACTCCACGGCCTGGGCGACGAACCTGCGCCTGCTCGCCCCGCAGCTGGTCGCCCGGCTCAACGAGGACCTCGGCCATGGCACCGTCCGGCTGCTCAAGGTCCACGGACCCGGCGGTTCCGCCCATCGCTACGGCCCGCTGCGGGCCCCCGGAAGCACCGGCCCCGGCGATACCTACGGGTGACCGTAGTCACATTTTGACGCTCGTCCGGAGGCCGTCGGCCGCTCGGTCACACGCTCCTGTGACGTGGCGTGCACATTCGCACGCGGTTGCGAACATCGACCTGACCCGGGGGTAGCAAAGGGTTGACACCCGGAAGCGCTGAGTGCCTCCGTGAGCCTCTTGGAGCCCCGCTCCGCATATGGGGAGTCGGGAGAGACCGGTTGAGGGCGGCACATGCGGACTCAGGTACCGGCAAACCCCCATCACTGTCGGCGCTACCGGTAGACTGGAAGCAATCCCGCCCCATTCGTGGGGACCGCTTCGGAAACACTGTGCAACGCTGACAAAGGCTTCCACCGCAACATGCCGCAGCCGCTCCGGCACACCCGCCGGGAGCCTGGCTTGTGCTGTGCCAGAAAGGGCGCTTCGTGGCCGATTCCGGCAACCCCAACGAGAACATCCCGTCCACCGAGGCCCTGGCCGGAACGGCCGAGGCCTCAACCTCGGCGTACGACGCCAGCGCCATCACCGTCCTCGAAGGGCTGGACGCGGTCCGCAAGCGGCCCGGCATGTACATCGGCTCGACCGGTGAGCGTGGCCTGCACCACCTGGTGCAGGAGGTCGTCGACAACTCCGTCGACGAGGCCCTGGCCGGGCACGCCGACACGATCGACGTGACGATCCTGCCCGACGGCGGCGTCCGCGTCGTGGACAACGGCCGTGGCATCCCCGTGGGCATCGTCCCGTCGGAGGGCAAGCCGGCCGTCGAGGTCGTGCTGACCGTCCTGCACGCGGGCGGCAAGTTCGGCGGCGGCGGCTACGCGGTCTCCGGTGGTCTGCACGGCGTCGGCGTCTCCGTCGTCAACGCCCTGTCGACCAAGGTGGCCGTCGAGGTCAAGACCGACGGTCACCGCTGGACGCAGGACTACAAGCTCGGCGTCCCGACGGCCCCGCTGGCCAAGCACGAGGCCACGGAGGAGCACGGCACCTCGGTGACCTTCTGGGCCGACCCGGACATCTTCGAGACCACCGACTACTCCTTCGAGACGCTCTCGCGGCGCTTCCAGGAGATGGCGTTCCTCAACAAGGGTTTGACGATCAAACTCACTGACGAGCGCGAGTCCGCAAAGGCCACCGCCGGGGCGGACGAGGCCGGCGAGGACGAGAAGCACGAGGTCAAGACGGTCACGTACCACTACGAAGGCGGCATCGTCGACTTCGTCAAGCACCTCAACTCCCGCAAGGGGGACGTGGTGCATCCCTCCGTCGTCGACTTCGAGGCGGAGGACAAGGAGAAGCACCTCTCCGTCGAGATCGCGATGCAGTGGAACAGCGGTTACAGCGAGGGTGTGTACTCCTTCGCCAACATCATCCACACGCACGAGGGCGGTACGCACGAGGAGGGCTTCCGTGCGGCGCTCACCGGTCTGATCAACCGCTACGCGCGCGACAAGAAGCTGCTGCGGGAGAAGGACGACAACCTCACGGGTGACGACATCCGCGAGGGTCTGACCGCGATCATCTCGATCAAGCTGAGCGAGCCGCAGTTCGAGGGCCAGACCAAGACCAAGCTGGGCAACACCGAGGCGAAGACCTTCGTGCAGAAGGTCGTGCACGAGCACCTCACCGACTGGCTGGACCGCAACCCGAACGAGGCCGCGGACATCATCCGCAAGTCCATCCAGGCGGCCACCGCGCGCGTGGCGGCCCGCAAGGCCCGTGACCTCACCCGTCGCAAGGGCCTGCTGGAGACGGCCTCGCTGCCGGGCAAGCTGAGCGACTGCCAGTCGAACGACCCCACCAAGTGCGAGATCTTCATCGTCGAGGGCGACTCCGCCGGCGGCTCGGCCAAGTCCGGCCGCAACCCGCAGTACCAGGCGATCCTCCCGATCCGCGGCAAGATCCTCAACGTCGAGAAGGCGCGGATCGACAAGATCCTGCAGAACCAGGAGATCCAGGCGCTGATCTCCGCCTTCGGTACCGGGGTCCACGAGGACTTCGACATCGAGAAGCTCCGCTATCACAAGATCATCCTGATGGCGGACGCCGACGTCGACGGCCAGCACATCAACACCCTGCTGCTGACCTTCCTGTTCCGCTTCATGCGGCCGCTGGTCGAGGCCGGACACGTCTTCCTGTCGCGTCCGCCGCTGTACAAGATCAAGTGGGGCCGGGACGACTTCGAGTACGCCTACTCGGACCGCGAGCGCGACGCCCTGATCGAGCTCGGCAGGCAGAACGGCAAGCGCATCAAGGAAGACTCGATCCAGCGCTTCAAGGGTCTCGGCGAGATGAACGCCGAGGAACTGCGCATCACGACCATGGACCAGGACCACCGTGTCCTCGGCCAGGTCACGCTCGACGATGCCGCCCAGGCCGACGAACTGTTCTCGGTGCTCATGGGCGAGGACGTCGAGGCCCGGCGCCAGTTCATCCAGCGCAACGCCAAGGACGTCCGCTTCCTCGACATCTGAGTCGGTCTCAGCTGACCGCACCAGGAAGGATTCCCACCAGCAATGGCCGACGAGATCACCCCAGTCACGCCTGAGCCCTCCGAAGGCGAGACCACCGTGCGCATCGAGCCCGTCGGGCTCGAGACGGAGATGCAGCGCTCGTACCTGGACTACGCGATGTCCGTCATCGTGTCCCGCGCGCTGCCCGACGTGCGCGACGGTCTCAAGCCCGTCCACCGCCGTGTCCTGTACGCCATGTACGACGGCGGCTACCGGCCCGAGAAGGGCTTCTACAAGTGCGCCCGCGTCGTCGGCGACGTCATGGGCAACTACCACCCCCACGGCGACTCCTCGATCTACGACGCGCTGGTCCGCCTCGCGCAGCCGTGGTCGATGCGGATGCCGCTGGTGGACTCCAACGGCAACTTCGGCTCTCCGGGCAACGACCCGGCGGCGGCCATGCGCTACACCGAGTGCAAGATGGCGCCGCTGTCGATGGAGATGGTCCGTGACATCGACGAGGAGACCGTCGACTTCACGGACAACTACGACGGCCGCTCCCAGGAGCCGACCGTCCTGCCGGCCCGCTTCCCGAACCTGCTGATCAACGGTTCGGCCGGTATCGCGGTCGGCATGGCCACCAACATCCCGCCGCACAACCTCCGCGAGGTCGCGGCCGGCGCCCAGTGGTACCTGGAGAACCCGGAGGCCTCCCACGAGGAGCTCCTGGACGCCCTGATCGAGCGCATCAAGGGCCCCGACTTCCCGACCGGCGCCCTGGTCGTCGGCCGCAAGGGCATCGAGGAGGCGTACCGCACGGGTCGCGGCTCCATCACGATGCGCGCGGTCGTCGAGGTCGAGGAGATCCAGAACCGCCAGTGCCTGGTGGTCACGGAACTGCCGTACCAGGTCAACCCGGACAACCTCGCGCAGAAGATCGCCGACCTCGTCAAGGACGGCAAGATCGGCGGTATCGCCGACGTCCGCGACGAGACGTCCTCCCGTACGGGCCAGCGCCTGGTCATCGTGCTGAAGCGGGACGCGGTCGCCAAGGTCGTGCTGAACAACCTGTACAAGCACACCGACCTGCAGACGAACTTCGGCGCCAACATGCTGGCGCTCGTCGACGGCGTGCCCCGCACGCTCTCCCTGGACGCGTTCATCCGCCACTGGGTCACGCACCAGATCGAGGTCATCGTCCGCCGTACGCGCTTCCGGCTGCGCAAGGCCGAGGAGCGTGCGCACATCCTGCGCGGTCTGCTGAAGGCCCTGGACGCCATTGACGAGGTCATCGCGCTGATCCGGCGCAGCGACACCGTCGACATCGCGCGAACCGGCCTGATGGAGCTCCTGGAGATCGACGAGATCCAGGCCAACGCCATCCTCGAGATGCAGTTGCGACGGCTGGCTGCCCTGGAGCGTCAGAAGATCCTCCAGGAGCACGCCGAGCTCCAGGCGAAGATCAACGAGTACAACGAGATCCTCGCCTCGCCGGTCCGTCAGCGCGGCATCGTCAGTGAGGAACTCGCCGCGCTCGTCGAGAAGTACGGCGACGACCGCAAGACGATGCTGGTGCCCTACGACGGCGACATGTCCATCGAGGACCTCATCGCCGAGGAGGACATCGTCGTCACGGTCACCCGCGGCGGCTACGTCAAGCGCACCAAGACCGACGACTACCGGGCGCAGAAGCGCGGCGGCAAGGGCGTGCGCGGCGCGAAGCTCAAGGAAGACGACATCGTCGACCACTTCTTCGTGTCCACGACCCACCACTGGCTGCTGTTCTTCACCAACAAGGGCCGTGTCTACCGGGCCAAGGCCTACGAGCTGCCGGACGCCGGACGTGACGCGCGTGGACAGCACGTCGCCAACTTGCTGGCCTTCCAGCCGGACGAGGCGATCGCGGAGATCCTGGCGATCCGCGACTACGAGGCCGCGCCCTACCTGGTCCTCGCGACCAAGGGCGGTCTTGTGAAGAAGACGCCTCTGAAGGATTACGATTCGCCCCGTTCCGGCGGCGTCATCGCGATCAACCTCCGCGAGAAGGAGGACGGTTCCGATGACGAACTGATCGGAGCCGAGCTCGTGTCGGCAGAGGACGACATCCTTCTGATCAGCAAGAAGGCACAGTCGATCCGCTTCACGGCGACCGATGACGCGCTGCGGCCCATGGGCCGTGCGACCTCGGGTGTCAAGGGCATGAGTTTCCGTGAGGGAGACGAGCTGCTCTCGATGAATGTTGTTCGACCCGGTACGTTCGTGTTCACTGCCACAGACGGTGGGTACGCGAAGCGGACCGCCGTCGACGAGTACCGCGTCCAGGGTCGCGGCGGCCTCGGCATCAAGGCCGCCAAGATCGTGGAGGACCGTGGTTCGCTCGTCGGCGCGCTGGTGGTCGAGGAGACCGACGAGATCCTCGCCATCACGCTGTCGGGCGGTGTGATTCGTACGCGAGTCAATGAGATCAGGGAAACCGGCCGTGACACCATGGGCGTCCAACTGATCAACCTGGGCAAGCGCGATGCCGTGGTCGGCATCGCCCGTAACGCCGAGGCGGGACGCGAGGCGGAGGAGGTCGACGGCGAGGACGCCGCCGACGATACCGCCGAAGGTGTCGCGACGACCGGCACGGACGAGGGTGAGGCGCCCTCGGCCGAGTAGCACGAGGAGTGAGTCAGCGTGAGCGGAGCCACGGGCGCCGGATCGTCCGGTAGTTCGTCCGGCACTTCGACCGGTGCGGAAGCGGACGGCGGCGGCCGTGGCTCCGCCGCGCGTGCAATGGATACGCACACGACGCAGCTGAAGGCGATCAAGCCGAACCCGACCGATTCGGCTTCGCCCTCACCCTCGTCCGAGAAGCATGGATCGCAGGGGGGAAGTGTGACGGACACGAGGGGTGCGCAGGCCCAGCCGCCCGCGCCGGGAAGCCCGGCCGCGGCGCCGGGCGGGAGCGGGCGCCAGGCGCCGGCGCAACCCCAGCCGCAGGCTCCCGCCCAGTCGCAGGCCGCCGGCTCGGCGCTCCCCGGTGAGCGCGGTCCGCAGCGGCAGGCGGGGCCGTACCACCCGCCGCAGGCCTACCAGCCGGCGCCGGGCGAGGGCGCCTCGCGCAAGCCGCGTACAGGGGCCGGTACGGTGCCGCGTACGCGCAAGGCGCGGCTGCGGGTGGCCAAGGCCGACCCGTGGTCGGTGATGAAGGTCAGCTTCCTGCTTTCCATCGCCCTCGGCATCTGCACGATCGTCGCGGCCGCGGTGCTGTGGATGGTCATGAACGCGATGGGCGTCTTCTCCACGGTCGGCGCCACCATCTCCGAGGCCACCGGCTCGAACGAATCCAACGGCTTCGATCTGCAGTCGTTCCTGTCGCTGCCCAACGTGTTGATCTTCACCACGGTCATCGCGGTCATCGACGTCGTCCTCGCCACCGCCCTCGCGACCCTCGGCGCCTTCATCTACAACCTGTCCGCGGGCTTCGTAGGCGGCATCGAGCTGACGCTGGCGGAGGACGAGTAAGGGCGACGGCACCCTGAAAAGGAACCTCCTGCGGGGTGTCCCACTGCGTCGCGGGCCCTCTCCGGGTATCGATTTTGGGACTGCCCACGTCGTGCGCTAATCTTCAGGAGTCAGCGCGCGGGACACACACCGCAGAGCGCGGCGGGGCTATAGCTCAGTTGGTTAGAGCGCATCCCTGATAAGGATGAGGCCACAGGTTCAAATCCTGTTAGCCCCACCAGCGAAAAGACCCCCGGTCCACTAGGACCGGGGGTCTTTTGACGCCCATGGTTGACACCAACGGGAGTGAAACGGCGGCGGTCAGCCGATCAGCGGGTCCTCCAGCAGCTCTGCGAGCATCGTCACAGCTTCGCGCTCACTGACTCGTGGATAGGGCCAGTGGCCATGAGTCGATCACCGCATGGCGCGTGGCCTGCGGTCAAGACAATGCCTCCGGCGGGAGATCGGCCGGCACCGGGACGGAGGGGGCGCCAACGCCGACTGGGGGCCCGTAGTGGCGTGCGCTGGGAAGCTCCCATCCTGCCCACCGGCGACCCAGGCAGAGCCGAGCAGACACGGCCCCTGGCGTCCAGGTCGTTCGTACAGTGGCGCGCTCCGCCTGGATGCCAGGAACCACGCCCGCTCCACGGTGTGTGTCGACGGCGGACGGGATGGGAGCTGTCGGAGCGGCGGCGTACCGGCTCTCCGGGCGTCTCACACCGGACCGGCTCCGGACGGTGGACCGTCGGTTGTACGACAGGATGCGTGCCACGGACACCAAGGGCTTCGCCTGCGATGTGTGGGTCAACGAATCCGGCCGCGTCGTGCGCTTCGAGCAGTGGCTGGAGATGTCCGGCAACGCGGCGCGCAGCGTCGTGACGTTCAAGGAATGTCGTGACGTTCAAGGATTTCGGAAAGCCGGTGTCTGTGAGCGCACCCGAGTAGCTCCAGGCGGACCTGCCTGGGCTCTTCTGCGTGCTGTCCCGGCGCGCTGAACAGCGCCGGAGTCTGTGCCTGTGTCTGTGCCTGTGTGGACAGGTTGTGCTGGATGTCGGAAACCCCCGGATGGGAGCCGGGGGTTTTCTCTTGGTCTCGAGGCGCCGTACGCAGGGATCGCCGTGGTGTACGGGTGGACGTGGCTGGGCGCGGTCTCCGCGGGTTGTGGCTGGTCGCGGTCTCCGCGGGCGGGATCAGCGCTGAAGGCGTGTGACGCGCTCGGCGGGCGAGGAGGGGGCCGCAGGGGCGGCCGGCCGGACGGTGAGGGCCGATGCGTCGTTCAGAGGGCTGCTCGGGGCCGTGAGATGGCGGCAGGAGGGTGAGGAGCCGTGTGCCTCCGCGCGGATGCGCTGCTTCATCGTGGGTGGCAGTGCGTGGGCGCGGGGGCGGGAGGGGAGGGGCAGAGCCGCGGTCGTCGTACGGGCCGCGCAGTTGCGGGTGGTCTCGGTCTGCGGTACCGCGGCGGTCGCCGTGGTCGTGGCGAGTCCGAGCGCCGCGCACAGCGCGAGGAAGGCGGTGACGATGGTGGTCCACAGCTTCATGACCGTGTTCTGGGCCATGGCCCCTCACTTTCGGGTCGGGCGATTTGCGTACTTTCCTCATGATGTGTATGTGGACCGCGAAGTGGGGGACCGACGCCCGTGGCGCGTCGATCTTCAGATCAACACCACTCGGATGGACGCAAGGGGCTGCGAAAGTTCTCCGGAGCCGCGAAGCCGGGCGGGAAACCCGTGTGATGAACCTGCGATAGGAACGGCGGCATCCGGTTCTACTGGGGTCTTCCCGCCGGGAGTTGAGGGGCCGACGCAGGTCACCGATCGATATCGGTCGGTGTGTATAGTCGGGCGCCAGAGGTCCCCTACGTCAAGGAAAGACGAGGTCGCGCGGTGAAGAAGCTTCTCCTGGTCGCACTGGCCGCCATCGGCGGGCTCCTCGTGTACCGCCAGATCCAGGCGGATCGCGCCGAGCAGGATCTGTGGACGGAGGCGACTGACTCCGTGCCCACGGGTTCGTGAACATCGACATCAGTCTCAGAGCAGACCCCGGCCGTGCTTGCGGCCGGGGTTTTGTGTCACCTGGGCACGTCGTTCGGAAGACGGCGGAGGTCTCACGGACACCTTTGCTTCGCCTCCGCGAACATTGTGCTTCCGGTAGTGATTTGCCGCTCTTCTGAGAGCGCGATTTCGGCCGCTCGTCCCTGAGAAGGCGCGCACAAGTGCGGATGGAACGGCAGGATGGGCGCGTTCGGGCTACGACGAGGGGTGGCGCGTGATGGGGCGGCGCACGGTCTGGTGGCGTACAGCGGCAGCCGTGGGAGCGGCCCTGTGGATGACGACGGCACAGCCCGGTCCCGCCATGGCGGCAGACGCGCCGACGCCGTACTCCTACGCCGAGGACGCCACGACGGTCGACGGCTCGACGGGCACCACGCAAGCAGTACGGCTGGTACCGGGGCGGACGTACCGGAGCTCCATCGCCCCGGGCGAGAAGCTCTACTACCGCCTCGACCTCGACGCCACCGCCAACGCCTATGTCTCGGGTACCGCCGTCCCCCCGGCGGGGGCGACCGTCGCCTCCTCCGACGGGCTCAGGGTCTCCGTCGAGGACGTCGACGCCCACCGCTGCTCCTACGGGAACGCCCGCTTCGGCCCGACCCGCAGCGCCCACCCCGTGACCGCCTGGGCCTCGCGTGAGATCGGTGCCGACGAGTACATGTGCCAGGCGGCCGGGGCGTACTACCTCGTCGTCGAACGCGTCGGTCCGGGCGCGCCGTCGGGGACCTCGTCGGGTGTGCCCTCGAGGGCGGCCTCAGGTGGGTCGTCAGGTGGGTCGCCGGCTTCCGGCGGGAGGGGCTCGTCGTCGCAGGAATGGGGGCTCGAACTCGGCTACGTGTGGGAGCCCGCTGTGCAGAAGGCCGGCTCGACGGCCGCCCCCGAGAACTGGAACTCCGCGTCGCCCGAAGCACTGCAGGGAGATCCCGAGCGTCGACGCGGGGGGAGCGGCTTCGCCTCGGCCGGCCCCGTCGCACAGGGGATCTGGCAGGACGAGTCCGGGATCAGGGCCGGGGCCACTCTCTACTACAAGGTCCCCGTGGACTGGGGGCAGCAGCTCTACGCCACCGCCGAGCTGGGCAGCACGACCGGCGGCGGCGGGTATGTGGGCAACGCGCTGGTCATGTCGCTGTACAACCCGGGCCGCGGGCTCGTGGACGACGTCCTCGTGAACTACGGCGGTGATCAGCGCTCCGCCGCACTCGACCCGCTCCCTCCGGTCGCCTACGACAACCGGTACTCCCTGGACGACGAGGTCAGCGGGATGCGGTTCGCCGGCTGGTACTACCTGGCGGTCCACCTCGGTTCGGCGGTCGCCGAACGCTTCGGCGACAGGCCGATCGGGCTGACCCTGCGGATACGGGTGTCCGGCCGGCCCGGGGCCGGGCCGGGATATCTGGGCGCGGCCGAACCGCGCGGTGTCTTCGACGTCACCGACCAGGACCAGCAGGCCGCGGAGAAGGGGGTGGGGGACACACCGGAAGGGGCCGGGGACGCGGGAAGGCCCGGTGGCGAGGCGAGCGCCGGTGGCTCGGAGGGGGCCACGATCAGCGGGGGCAAGCGTCTTGCCATGACGGCGGTCGCCGCGGGCGGGATCGGTATGGGGAGCCTGCTGGTGCTGGGGTTGGTGCTGTGGACGCTTGTGGCACGGCGCCGCGCCGCGGCGGAGCGGCCGGTGGGGCAAGCGGGGTCGGTGGGGCCGGTGGGGTCGGGGGCGCCGCCGGGCGGGGGCAGGGCTTCGCGGCGCGGGCGGCATGGGCCGTCTCGGAGGTAGCACGCGTTCCCGGAGATGACCGCCCGGCGGTCAGAGCTGGCTCAGCGCCCAGAAACCCACGACAAAGCAGGCCAGGGCCAGCAGGAGGACAGAGACGACCACCTTCGCGGGCGGGCCGGGGCGCCGCCGCGCGATCGCCCTCGATCGGCGTGGAACCCGCGATGCCTGAGCGGTGTAGGAACCATGTGCAGCATATGCAGGCTGCACCGCCGGGGGCGAGACCTGAGAGAGGTCAAGGGGCGGTTGCGGCTGAGGGGAGGGCACATGCGTGGGCTCGTGGAGCGGAGGGTGCAGGGGCGTCCCGGCGGTGGGAGTGGCCTGCCGGTCCACCTGCGACTGGAGATGGCCGAGAGCGTGGTGCCGTCGCTCCGCACCGTGCGGCTCCGCACCCGGGGGCTCGGCGTACTGCGGCCCTGTCCGACGCGGTGGAGCATGGGTGGCCAGCACCTGCGGTGGTGGCAGAAGAAAGCTGCCGGTGTCTGACATCGTGGACGGCTGGGGTGGAACGGGATCGCGCTCGGGTCGTGGGGGTGCAGGGTCGGTGCGCGACGGTATGGGTTCGGACTGCGACGATATGGGTTCGGACTGCGACGGTACCGGTTCGGACTGCGACGATATGGGTTCGGACTGCGACGGTACGGCAAGGGAGGGCGGCTCGGAGGCCGCCTGGCCTGGGCGCTCCGCAGAGGGGGAGCCCGCACCCTCGTACCACTGCCCGGTGCCGGCCCCCGAGCTGCTGCTTGAGCTGGTCCGGGGCGGCGCTGTGCGAGGCATGGGCGGTGGCAATACCGAGCCGCTGTAAGGAGGTTGAGGCAAGGAGCCGTTGGGCGGAGCCGGAGGAACGGCGCCCGGACCGGGCCGCGCGAGCGAACCCTGGGACGGCATGGCCTCGGGCAGCTGAGCGGGGAGTGGTGGAGCAGGGGGAGGCGGAGGCGTCGAGTCCGTCCCCCGCCCGGAAACCGACGAGGACGTGGCGCCCGTGCTCGGCCCACTCGGATCCAGCCCCGACGCCCGCTGCAGCGGGCCCTCCTGACCGAACCCCGTGGGCAGCGGCCCCAGTTGGTCGAACACCTCCACCAACTCGTCGTCGGGGCCGGGCTCGGGAAGCAGCTCGGTGGCTGCGGCGAGTGCCTTGCGGGCGCCTGTGGCCGTACGGAAACGGGCATGGGGGTCCGGCTGGAGCAGCGTGGCGATGATCTGCCACAGGGGCTCCGGGATGCCTCGCGGGGCCTTCGGTGTGCCGTGGGCGGCGAAGTGTTCGATGAGCGCCTTGGAGTCGGGTTTGGCGCCCTCCAGGAGGTACAGGGCGACGAGGCCCACCGCGAAGAGGTCGGCGGGGAAGTCGGGGTCCGCGCCCAGCATCTGCTCGGGGGCGAAGTAACCCGGCGTTCCCACCACGTAGTTGGTCTCGGTGAGCCGGGGCTCGCCCAGGCGCATGGCGATGCCGAAGTCGGACAGGCGGAGGCGGGGCCGGGCCGTGCCGGTGGCCTCCAGCAGCACATTGGCGGGCTTGATGTCGCGGTGGATGACGCCTTCCGCGTGCACCGCGGCGAGGCCGGACAGCAACTGGTCGAGCAGGGCGCAGACGTAGGCGGGCGGAAGGGGGCCGTAGTCGTTGACGAGATTGACCAGGGAGCCCCCGGCGACCAGGTCCATGGTGAACAGGACCTTGTCGTCATCGGCGGCCCAGCTGGCGGGCGCGAGCACGTGGGGATGGTCGATCCGCACGGCCTGTTCACGGACGAAGCGCAGCAGAGCGTGCGCGTCGCGCTGCTGCAGGACCTTGGCGGCCACGTACCGACGGCGTCGGTGGTCCCATGTGCGCCAGACGGCGCCGACTCCCCCGCGTCCGATCGGGTCGACCAGTTCGTACCGGCCGGCGAAGACCTCACCCATGGTTGTGCGTCGTTCCCCCTTCGGCTCCCCCCCCAGGCTGCCCGTCGGCGGAGGACACGGCTTCCGAGCCAGCGGCCTCCGCGGAGTCGGCTTCTGCCTACCGGTTTCCCACGGAGCTCGTTTCCGTACCTCTGTCGCCCAGTCGCCTTGTGCGGCTCTTCCCCTCGGCCTCCTTTGCCGTCTCTGCCTCTCCGCCCTGGCCGGTCTCTCCGCCGGCCCGTTCCCTCTCGGCTCTCGTCGAGCCTACGTTCGCGTCTTCGTGACTCCAGTGGGCCTGTTCGGCCCCGCGTTCCTCGCCCGCTCCGGCCGCGGCCCGGTCGCCGACCCCGTCTCGGTGACCGGGCCTCGAACTCAGTTCTGGTGGGACTGGTAGTGAGCCACCGCGTCCGAGGTGCGGCCCGCGCCGTACACCCGGAGGAACTCTGCCAGTTCGGGGTGGGTCGGGGCGAGGGTGTCCGCCGCCTCGATGATGTCGCCCGCGGCCGCCACCGAGCGCAGCAGCGACTGGATCTCGCGGACGACCCGCTTGACCGTGGGTGCCCCGGAACTGGTCGTCGACTGCGTGGTGTTGCTGAGCACAGATCCCCCCTGCGACTTCTTGATCTCGTCCATGCGCTCGGTCGCCTCGGCGGCGCTCACGCTGCCGTCCGCGACCTGCCCCGCCAGGTCCTGCAGCAACTGCACCCGCTGAACCACGGCCGGGTTTCCGATCTTGGCCCGCTGACCACTCATCAACTGCGACAGCATCGGTGCGGAAAGGCCCAGTACCCCCGCGAGACGGGCCTGGTTGAGACCCAGGTCCTCGATGAGCCTACGGAAGAGCGCCCCCAGTGGCTCTCCGTACCAGTTCCGCTGCAGCTCCCGGGCTCTTGCGGTCGCTTCCTGCTGTGCGGCGTCCATTGCGTCTCCCCATCGCTTCCCCAAAAACTGCGGTTCGCTGTCGCGAACCACGACGAGCATCTTACGGAGAGTGGTCGTTCACGGGGACCCCCAATCTTTTTGCGAGATACCGGGGGTGACCCGGTACTCTGGTCTGCGGCGCCACCCGGTGGTCGGTACTTCCGGGCGGACGCTTCCCTTCCGGGGCCTTAGCTCAGTTGGTAGAGCGCTGTCTTTGCATGGCAGATGTCAGGGGTTCGACTCCCCTAGGCTCCACAGTGGATGGACCGGGCCGGACGTCGTAGGACGTCCGGCCCGGTCCTTTTTCTGTCGCCCGCCGCCCGCCCGTCATCCAGGGCTCCGGAGGGGCCTCGTCGCGATCGCGATCTGTGCAGTGGACGAGCGGACTGCCCCTGGAGCCGTGAGACGGGTAAAGGCATGTGCCGACGTGCGCATATGCGAAAACCGTGTGCTGCGTCACAGGGGCGGAAGGTGGAAGGGGTTCATCACCCTTCGCAATCGGACCGACACATTCCGGGGTGCTCGAGAGTCCGTTATCCGTGCGTGTTTCACGTGAAACAGCCCTGCGGGCCGCAAGACCGTCAAGTCTTCCGGCCCGCAGGGCTGTTCAAAGGCTCCTCGCCTCGGCCCTCGGTCGCGGCGAGGCTCGTCTCAGCGGCGGTCGTCCCGGTCCGCGGCCTCGTCCTCGGCCTGCTTGGCCTCGACCTCGGGGTCGAGGGCGGACTCGCCGCTGCCGTCCACGGAAGACAGCCGACCGGGCTCGGAGAC
The DNA here is from genome assembly GCF_055572155.1 of Streptomyces sp. NPDC030814. Taxonomy (NCBI): domain Bacteria; kingdom Bacillati; phylum Actinomycetota; class Actinomycetes; order Kitasatosporales; family Streptomycetaceae; genus Streptomyces; species Streptomyces sp. NPDC030814. Next base: position 317,821 of record NZ_JBVIDX010000004.1, on the reverse strand, counting down.
CTCCGTGGCGGCGGGGGGCTCGACCAACCAGTCGGGGTTGGCCTGCTTGTCCCACCACTTCCAGGCGGCGAAGGCGCCGCCCGCGAGGACACCGAGCACGGCGACACCCTTGAAGGCGCGGCCGGCCTTGGCGCGACGCTGCTGCTTGCGCAGCAGCTTCTGGATCTGCTCGGGCGACACCTGGCCGCGCAGCGCGGCCAACGCCGCCACGCTCCGGGCCGTCGCCTCCTCCCGCATGGGGCCGGCAGCGGCCACTGCCTGCTCGAAACGCGGGCGGGAGTAGTCGGCGGCCTGGCGGGCCGCCCTGCGGGTGCGGGCGGCGGCCTCATGGGCCGCACTGTCGATCTTCGGCGGTACATGCGTGCGTGCCTGTTCCAGACGCGGGACGACAAGGGCGCCGTACTGGACGCGTGCCTGTTCCGCGGCCTGCGACACCTTTGGCGCGATCTTGACGCGCGCCTCATGTGCGTAGTGCGAGGCCTTCTCCTTGGCCGTGTCGGCGTAAGGCGCCACCACTTCCGCGGCGTGCAGCACGCTGTCCTTCGCCGAACCGGTCGCGGCGCGCACGCTGTCGATGCGGGTCACGGGATCCTCCTCCTCGGTGGCGTACGGTATTTCGACTTTCCACCCTTTTGGGGATCATGCCTCTCGGAACGCTCTGGGGCATGTGAGGGCGGGCATCCGGGTCATGCGTGTCGACTCCGCGTGATCAGGGATCAGGGAACCGCTCAAGATCCGGTGCTGTGCAATTGCGGATGAATACGGGGCAACGGGAGCTTGTCCACGACAGTGCCGACAATGCCACGGATCGTCGCCAAGCGCGCCGATACCGGGGGTACTCGACCGGTTTTCCGCGCGCATGCCGTACGAGGGTGTGGCCGTCGGGCGACTCCGGGCGCCGTCCGTGCGAGGATCGGAGGAGTCACAGAGGACAACGGAAGGCAGATCGTGGCTGAGCAGCTGTACGCCACCCTGAAGACCAACCACGGCGACATCGAGGTGCGGCTGCTGCCGAACCACGCGCCCAAGACGGTGAAGAACTTCGTCGAGCTCGCCAAGGGCGAGCGGGAGTGGACCCACCCGGCGACCGGCCAGAAGTCCACGGACAAGCTCTACGACGGCACGGTCTTCCACCGGGTGATCAGTGGATTCATGATTCAGGGCGGTGACCCGCTGGGCAACGGCACCGGCGGCCCCGGTTACCAGTTCGGGGACGAGTTCCACCCGGATCTCGCGTTCGACAAGCCCTACCTGCTGGCGATGGCCAACGCCGGTCCGGGCACCAACGGCTCGCAGTTCTTCATCACCGTCGCCCCGACGGCGTGGCTGAACCGGAAGCACACCATCTTCGGCGAGGTCGTCGACGCGGCCAGCCAGAAGGTCGTCGACTCCATCGCGAGCGCCCAGACCAACCCCCGCACCGACCGCCCGGTCAAGGACGTCGTCATCGAGTCCGTCGTCGTCGAGACCCGCCAGGGCTGAGCCGGCCAACGGTCCGCCGGGCCGAGGCGTCAGGGGCACCGGCGCATGCCGAACCCGAAAGGTTCGCAAGGTCCCTAAGGGAACCATTCGCCCCGCTCATCCGTAAGGATGGGCGGGGCCGATGCGTTCCACACACGAGACGGAGGGGACCCGATGGACCAGGTGCCGAGCAGCCCGCAGGACGCGCAGAGCCTGCCCACCTGCTACCGGCACCCGGAGCGCGAGACAGGCATCCGCTGCACCCGCTGTGAGCGCCCGATCTGCCCCGAGTGCATGGTGAGCGCCTCCGTCGGCTTCCAGTGCCCCGAATGCGTCCGCAACGGCTCGGGTACGGGCCATGCGCCCTCCGCCTCCCAGCCCCGCACTCTCGCGGGCGGCACGGTCAGCGCGGATCCCCGCCTTCTCACCAAGATCCTGATCGGCGCGAACCTGCTGCTGTTCCTGGTGCAGATGTCGCTGGGCGACCGCTTCACCGACCGGTTCTTCCTCGTCGCGCGGTTCTGGGACCCGGAGTTCGGCACCTCGCTCCAGGGCGTCGCCGAAGGCCAGTGGTACCGGATGGTCACGTCGATGTTCCTGCACGGTGGCGTCACACACATCCTGTTCAACATGCTCAGCCTCTGGTGGATCGGCGGCCCCCTGGAGGCGGCCCTGGGCCGCGCCCGCTATCTGACGCTCTACTTCGTCTCCGGCCTTGCGGGCAGTGCCCTCACCTACCTGCTCGCCGCTCCGAACCAATCGTCCCTCGGTGCGTCCGGCGCGATCTTCGGTCTCTTCGGCGCCACCGGTGTTCTCATGCGGCACCTCAACTACGACATGCGCCCGCTGGTCATCCTGCTGGTGATCAACCTGATCTTTACGTTCAGCCCGTTCTTCAACATCTCCTGGCAGGCCCATGTGGGCGGCCTCGTCGGCGGTGTCGTGGTCGGCTACGCGATGGTGCACGCTCCCCGCGAGCGGCGGGCCCTGATCCAGTTCGGGGTGTGTGCCCTCGTCCTGGCCGCCGTGGTGATCATGACCCTGGTCAGGACGGCACAGCTCACCTGACCAGCCCTGAAACGTCCGTGGGCGGGCCTGGCGCCTCTCGCTTCAGCACTGTTGTCCACAGACTGTGGCGGATCTTGTGCATAGGGTGCGGGAACAGGTGTGCCCCCTGCCGCTCACCTGCGTTTCTGCAGGTCAGGCAGGGGGCGAACATGCTTTCGGGTGTCGGTGGATCAGTCATACCGGCGTCAACGCCCGATGAGTTATCCACAGATCGTCGTTCTTTTTCCCCACTGTGGACAACGCCTGTGGATAACTCCGTGGATAGCTCTGGGGAGGGCTAGTCACACGGCGTGGAAACTGCTACTTCCACTGGGTCGAGACACCGAATCCGGCGGCGATGAAGCCGAAGCCCACCACGATGTTCCAGTTGCCCAGGGAGTCGATGGGCAGCGAGCCGTCGGTCACATAGAAGAGGACGATCCAGGCCAGGCCGATGAGGAACATGGCCAGCATGACGGGAGCCACCCAGCCACGGCTGTTCAGCTTGATGGCAGTGGCCTGCTTCGACGGCGGCGGCGTGTAGTCGGCCTTCTTGCGGATACGTGACTTCGGCACGAGGGTCTCTCCTGTCGATGCGCTGCGTGGCCGCGCAGGGAATGGGGCGGGCTCCGGGGCAGCGTACAAGGGGACACTGAATGCTCCCCCGGGCGTCCGTTAGCGTAGTGCTTCCGCGCCGCCTAAGGAGATAAGGGTACGTTGAGCAATTCAGCCGACTCCCCCGAGGCCGGTTCCGGCAACTCCTCCGGGACGGGTTCCGGGGCCATCGAACCGGACGGCGCCTCGTCCCCGGCGACCGGTGACGCTTCCGCCCGGGGCGGTTTCCGGCCCGCGCGCGTGCTCACCGTGGGGGTCTTCGCCCTCGCCGGGCTCATCTTCTTCACCAGCTTCGACACGGCCAAGGGCACGAATATCCGTACGGACGCCTCGTTGCTCAAGCTCTCCGACCTGATCCAGGAGCGCAGCCACAAGAACGGGCAGCTCGACGAGTCGAACGCGGTGCTCCGGGACGACGTGGAGGCCCTCGCCGAGCGGGACGACGGCAGCACCGAGGCCGACGACGCACGGCTCACCGCGCTGGAGAAGAACGCCGGCACCCAGAAGCTCAAGGGCGACGCCATCACCGTCACCCTCAACGACGCCCCGCCGGACGCCACCGCCAAGCTCCCCGGCTACCCCGAGCCGCAGCCTGACTACCTGGTCATCCACCAGCAGGACCTGCAAGCGGTGGTGAACGCCCTGTGGCTGGGCGGCGCCAAGGGGATCAAGGTCATGGACCAGCGGCTCATCTCCACCAGCGCGGTGCGGTGCGTCGGCAACACCCTGATCCTCCAGGGCCGCGTCTACTCACCCCCGTACAAGATCCAGGCTGTCGGCGACCCCGAGAAGCTCCAGAAGGCGCTGGCCGAGAGCAAGGCGATCCAGAACTACATGGTGTACGTCAACGTCTACGGACTCGGCTGGAAAGTCACCGAGGACGGCCCGGTGACTCTTCCCGGTTACTCGGGCACAGTGGATCTGCAGTACGCGAAGCCCGTGGAGTAGAAGCCCGTAACGGCGGCCGGGGGACCTGTGTCGGTGCGTGTGATCGTCAGGACCGTCAGCGAACTCTGCATCACCGTCGGCACCGTGATCGTGCTCTTCGTCGTCTATGTGCTCTTCTGGACGGGAGTGAAGGCCGACACCGAGATGGACCGCCAGGTCGACCTGCTCCAGGACCAGTGGGCGAGGCAACCGGTGCGGCCGACTTCCGCTCCGGGGACCACGGCCGCCCCGAAGCGGCCCGCGCCGTACGAGGACGCCACGCCCTTCGCCCTCATGTACATCCCGCGTCTTGGTTTCACGTGGAACAAGCCCGTTCTGGAGGGCACCAGGACGAGCACCTTGAAGAAGGGGCTCGGACATTACGCGAACACCGCTCAGCTGGGACAGAAGGGAAACTTCGCGGTCGCGGGCCACCGCCGTACCTACGGCGATCCCTTCAAAGACTTTCCCAAGCTGCGCCCCGGTGACGCGGTGGTCCTGACCGACGGCGCCCAGTGGTTCACCTACGTCATCGACAAGGGGCCCCATCGGACCTTGCCCACGGATGTCCAGGTCATCGACCCCGTACCGGAGAGCTCCGGCTACACGCGCGCGGGCCGCTACCTCACGTTGACGACCTGTGACCCTGAGTGGGGCCACAGTCATCGGCTCATCGTGTGGGGCCATCTCGAATCCATGAAGCCTGTGGAGTCAGGGAAACCTGAGGCACTACGCCGTTAGTCTGGTGGCGGTACGGCGTGAGTCCGGTGCCGTGGTGTGAAGGAAGGGACGGCATGTACGGCTGGATCTGGCGGCATCTGCCCGGCAATGCATGGGTGAAGGCGCTGCTCTCCATCGTGCTCGCCCTGGCCGTCGTCTACGTCCTCTTCCAGTACGTCTTTCCCTGGGCGGAACCCCTGCTGCCCTTCAACGATGTGACGGTGAACGACCAGTGAGTGCCGCCCGACCCGCCCGCATCCTCGTCGTCGACAACTACGACAGCTTCGTCTTCAACCTGGTCCAGTACCTGTACCAGCTGGGCGCGGAGTGCGAGGTGCTGCGCAACGACGAGGTGGCGACCGCCCACGCCGAGGACGGCTTCGACGGTGTCCTGCTGTCCCCCGGACCGGGCACCCCCGAGGAGGCCGGCGTCTGCGTCGACATGGTCCGTCACTGCGCCGGGACCGGGGTGCCCGTCTTCGGTGTCTGCCTCGGCATGCAGTCCATGCAGGTGGCCTACGGAGGTGTCGTCGACCGGGCTCCCGAGCTGTTGCACGGCAAGACGTCGCTGGTGGAGCACGAGGGCAAGGGCGTCTTCGCGGGCCTGCCGACCCCCTTCACCGCGACCCGCTACCACTCGCTGGCCGCGGAGCCCCGGACCGTGCCGGTCGAGCTGGAGGTCACGGCTCGCACGCACGACGGGATCATCATGGGGCTCAGGCACCGTGAACTGCCGGTCGAGGGCGTGCAGTTCCACCCCGAGTCGGTGCTCACCGAGCACGGCCACCGCATGCTGGCCAACTGGCTGGTGGAATGCGGGGACGAAGGGGCGGTGGCGAGGTCGGCGGGGCTCGCCCCGGTGGTGGGCAGGGCCACGGCGTGACAGCCCTGCGCCCCGAGCGTGAAAGTGCCCCCTACGGCGGCGAGGCCGCGTACGGGGGCGCCGAGTCGTTCGAGGCGGAGGACTTCCGCACCCAGCCCCCGGCCCAGCCGCCCCAGCAGTGGTACGTCCCGCCGCAGCCGCAGGCCCAGGCCCAGGACATGGATTACGCCCAGGGCGACTGGTACAGCCGACGGGACCATGCGGAGCCCTCGTACCAACCGCACCCGAGGACGCCCTACGGAGAGCCGTACGAGAGCTACGAACCGCCCGCCTACGAGACGGCACGGCCCACCGCCTATGAACCGGCCGTGCACGAGCACCTCATGGTCGACACCGCCCAGGAGCACCCGCCGATCGACGAGGAGACGGTGGCCCTCCGGGTGGAGGAGGCCCGGCGCCTGGCCGCGGAGGCCGAGGCGATACCCACGCCGCCCGCTCCGGGGGGCCGTGCCGCGCGCCGTAAGGCCGCGAGACGGCACGGGAGGCACGGAGGGTCCCCGGGAGCCCGTACGGGCCCCGGGGCCGCTCAGGGGCTCGACAAGCCCTTAGGCGCGGCTGGAGAGGCGCCGACGCCTCTCTCCCGTGTCGAGGCCCGGCGGGCCGCGCGGGCGCGCAAGCCCAGCATGGCCGTGGTCGCGAGCCGGGCGATCGGCGAGGTGTTCATCACCACCGGCGTGCTGATGCTGCTGTTCGTGACCTACCAGCTCTGGTGGTCGAACATCCTGGCCCAGCAGCAGGCCGGCCGCGAGGCGACGAGCCTTCAGGAGGAGTGGAAGAGCGGCAAGCGCGCGCCGGGGGCGTTCGAGCCCGGGCAGGGCTTCGCCATCCTGCACATTCCGAAGCTCGACGTGGTCGTGCCGATCGCCGAGGGCATCAGCAAGTCGAAGGTCCTGGACCGCGGGATGGTCGGACACTACGACGAGAACAGCACCAAGACGGCCATGCCCCAGGACAAGACGGGCAACTTCGGGGTCGCGGGACACCGCAACACCCACGGAGAACCGTTCCGGTACATCAATCGGCTCAAGCCGGGCGACCCGATTGTCGTGGAGACCCAGGACACGTACTACGTCTACGACATGGCCTCGATCCTGCCGGTGACGGCGCCGTCAAACATCAGTGTGCTGGATCCGGTGCCCCCGGGCTCGGGATTCACCGGACCGGGCCGCTACATCACGCTCACCACGTGCACCCCGGAGTTCACCAGCAAGTACCGCATGATCGTGTGGGGCAAGATGGTGGAGGAACGGCCGCGCAGCAAGGGGAAGCCCGACGCGCTCGTCCAGTAGGGGCTCGACCAAGGGCGGATGAACTGTGGCAGTGACCACCGACGAGACCGAAGAGCAGACGGAAACGTCCGAGACCGCGCCGAAGCGTCGTCGCATGGGACGGATCGCGATGGCGGTCAGTGTCTTCGGTGAGCTCCTCATCACCGCGGGCGTGGTGCTGGGCCTGTTCGTCGTCTACTCGCTGTGGTGGACGAACGTCCTGGCCGACCGCGAGGCCGGCGAGGAAGCCGACAAGGTCCGCGACAACTGGGCGGCGGCGGACGAACGCCCGGGCGCCCTGGACACCAAGGACGGCATCGGCTTCCTGCATGTGCCGGCCATGGAGAACGACGAGGTCCTGGTCAAGAAGGGCACCTCGGCCAAGGTCCTCAACGGCGGTGTCGCCGGCTACTACACGAGCCCGCTCAAGGCGACCCTCCCCACCTCGGGCAAGAACGGCAACTTCGCCCTCGCCGCCCACCGCGACGGCCACGGCGCCAAGTTCCACAACATCGACAAGCTCGAGAAGGGCGATCCGATCGTCTTCGAGACCCGCGACAACTGGTACGTCTACAAGGTCTACGAAACCCTCTCCGAGACGTCGAAGTACAACGTCAAGGTCCTGTCGAGCATCCCCAGGGAGTCCGGCAGGAAGAAGGCCGGCAAGTACATCACTCTCACCACCTGCACTCCCGTCTACACCTCCCGCCACCGGTACATCGTGTGGGGCGAGCTGGAGCGAGTGGAACGGGTGAACGCGGAACGCACCCCGCCGAAGGAACTGCGCTAGCGGCCCGTGCGCCGGTCGTGGACCGGGCGAGCAGTCCGGAAAGACCGATGCCCGGCCCCTCTTGAGAGGGGCCGGGCATCGGTCTTCGTGCGGGACGAGGTGGTGATCAGTCCTCGAACCGGGCGCCGGTGAGACCTCCGAAGAAGCCGCCGTTGTTGCCCCCGTTGTCATTGCCGCCGTTGTTGTTGCCGCCGAAGCTCACGGAGGCGAGGGTGATCGTCGTCTGGCCCGGCACCACGTCCCTGCCGCCGTCCGGGTCCTGATCGGTGACCAGCGCGGTGTCACTCTGGTCACTGCCCGGGGCGAACTGGATGTTGGTGAAGCCGTTCTGCTGCAGGATCTGCTTCGCCTGGCCCACGGTCTGGCCGACCACGTTCGGGACCTTGGACTTCTTCTCCTCGGCCTTCTTGCCGATCTGGATGGTCACCGTGTCGCCCGGGTTGAGCTCGGTGCCCGCCTCGGGGTTGGTGGCGATGACCTTGCCGACGAGGTTGTCGTCGTCGGTCTCCACATCGGTGCAGGTGCCGACGAGGCCGTTGGCCTCCATCTGGGCCTTGGCGTCGTCGCAGCTCCGGCCGGTGACGGTGGGCACGACGGACTTCTCCGCCTCCTTGGCCACCGTCAGCGTGATCGTGGAGCCCTTCTCGCGCTTACCGCTGTCGGGGTCCTGGCTGATCACGACGCCGGGCTTGCGGTCGGACTCCTCGTTCTTCCGCTCGACCTGGAAGCCCTTTTCCTCCAGCTGGGCCTTGGCGTCGCTGAACTGGATCCCTGTGACATCGGGGACGGAGACCTTCGGTGCGCCCGTCGAGATCACCAGGGCGATGGTGTCGCCCTTCTTAACGGAAGCTCCGGCGGCGGGATCCTGCCTGCAGACGTTGCCCGTCTTCTGGTTCTCGCACGCGGCCTGGGTGGTCGTGACCTTGAGGTCGACGTTGGTCGCCGACTGCCTGGCCTCCTTCTCCGTCTGACCGATGAAGTTCGGGGCCTTGAGGGTGTCGTTGCCCGCACCCCCGCCGGTGAACATCCACCGTCCGATGAGGATCGCGCCCACCAGCACCAGCACACCCGCGACGACCAGGAGGATCGTGGAGGTGTTGTTCTTCTTCTGCTGGCGGCGGCGGCCCTGGCGGTCGTCATAGCCGTAGCCGTCGTCCCCGTTCATCGGGGGCAGCATCGTGGTGGCGCCGGCGTCCTGGGAGCGCAGGGCGGTGGTCCCCTGGTCGTCCGGGTAGCCGCCATAGCCGACCGAGCCCATGGCTGCGGTGGCCGCGACGGGCTGGCCGTCGAGGCAGGCCTCGATGTCGGCGCGCATCTCGTCGGCGGACTGGTAGCGGTAGTCCGGGTCCTTGACCAGGGCACGCAGGACGATGGCGTCCATCTCCGGCGTGATCTCCGGGTCGAAGACGCTCGGGGGCTGCGGCTCCTCCCGTACGTGCTGGTAGGCGACCGCCACGGGGGAGTCGCCGACGAACGGGGGACGGACCGTCAGGAGCTCGTAGAGGAGGCAGCCCGTGGAGTACAGGTCGGACCGGGCGTCCACCTGCTCGCCCTTGGCCTGCTCGGGGGAGAGGTACTGGGCGGTGCCGATGACGGCGGACGTCTGCGTCATCGTCATGCCGGAGTCGCCCATGGCGCGGGCGATACCGAAGTCCATCACCTTGACCTGGCCGTTGCGCGTCAGCATGACGTTGGCCGGCTTGATGTCACGGTGGACGATGCCGTTGCGGTGGGCGTACTCCAGTCCCTGGAGGATGCCGATGGTCATCTCCATGGCGCGCTCCGGCAGCAGCTTGCGGCCGCTGTGGAGAAGCTCACGGAGGGTGGAGCCCTCGACGTACTCCATGACGATGTACGGGATCGAGACCCCGTCGATGTAGTCCTCGCCCGTGTCGTAGACCGCCACGATCGCGGGGTGGTTGAGCGAGGCGGCCGACTGGGCCTCCCGGCGGAACCGGGCCTGGAAGGTGGGGTCGCGCGCGAGGTCCGCTCGCAGCGTCTTCACCGCCACGGTGCGGCCGAGGCGGGTGTCCATCGCGAGGTAGACCTCCGCCATGCCACCACGGCCGAGCACCTGGCCCAGCTCGTACCGGCCGCCGAGGCGACGCGGCTCTTCCATAGCTTCCTACCAGCCCTCTCCGTCGGTCCCGACCGCACCTTTGTGTGGTCCGGCGGCTGTGCTCCGGGCATACGGTACCCGGCTCGCCTTTCATGACCTGGCCAACCGCGTCACCCGATACAGGACCGGTATCGCAACGTGCACCGATGTGGAGGTGACGTGAGCGGGGTCACTTCTTGCTGTTGATCACTGCCTGCATCACGCTCTTCGCGATCGGGGCGGCGAGACCACCGCCGGAGATCTCACCGCGGTTGGCGCTGCCGTCCTCCACGACCACGGCCACGGCCACCGGCGAGCTGCCGTCGCTGAGCTTGGCGTAGGAGATGAACCAGGCGTACGGAAGCTCCTTGTTGTCGACGCCGTGCTGGGCGGTGCCGGTCTTGCCGCCGACGGTGACGCCCTCCGCGGCGATCTTGGCCGCAGCACCGGTGCCGCCCGGGTCGTTGACCACGGTCTCCATCATCTCCTGCAGCTTCTGGGCGGTCTCCGGCGAGACGGCCTGGGAGAGCGGCTCGGGGTCGTGCGCCTCGATGACGTCGAGGTTGGAGGCACGCAGCTGGTCGACCATGTACGGCTTCATCAGCTCGCCGTCGTTCGCGATGGCCGCGGAGACCATGGCCATCTGGAGGGGGGTGGCGCGGTTGGAGCCCTGGCCGATGCCGTCGAGCGCGTTCTGCGGTGCGTTGTCCACGGGGTAGACGCTCTCCGCGGCGCGGACCGGGATGTCCAGCTCGGCCTCGTTGAAGCCGAACTTCTCCGACTGCTCGATCATCTTCTCGTTGGTGACGCTGTGGCTGAGCTTGGCGAAGACGGTGTTGCAGGAGACCTTCAGGGCCTCGCGCAGGGTGGCGTTCTCACACTTGCCGTGCTGGTTGGTGAGGTCGGTCTTCGTGCCGGGCAGCTGGTACGGGTCCGGGGTGTCCGTGGCCTTGTCGATGCCGTCGACGACGCCGTTCTCCAGCGCGGCAGCGGCCGTGACCACCTTGAACGTGGAGCCCGGAGGGTAGGTCTCGCGCAGCGCCCGGTTCAGCATCGGCTTGTCCTTGTCCTTCTCCAGCTTCGAGAAGGCCTCGCTGTCCTTCTTGCTGATGCCGGCGAAGGTCGACGGGTCGTAGGACGGCGTGGAGGCCAGGGCGAGGATGGCGCCGGTCTTCGGGTCGATCGCGGCGACGGCGCCCTTCTTGTTGCCGAGGCCCTTGAAGGCGGCCTTCTGGGCGGCGGCGTTGAGGGTGGTGACGACGTTGCCGCCCTCCTTCTTCTTGCCGGTGATCATGTCCAGCGTGTTCCGGAAGAAGAGCCGGTCGTCGTTGCCGGTGAGGATGCCGTCCTCGAGGTTCTCCAGCTGTGTGGCCCCGACGATCTGCGAGGAGTAGCCGGTGACGGGGGCCCACATCTCGCCGTTCTTCCAGGTGCGCTTGTACTTGAAGTCGAGCCCTTCGGAAGCGACGGACCCCGTGATGGCCTTGCCGTCGACGATGATGTCCCCGCGAGCCGTGGCGTAGCGCTCGATGGCGACGCGACGGTTGTTCTTGTCGGTGGCGAGGGAGTCCGCCTGGACGTACTGGAGCCAGTTGCTGCGGATGAGCAGGGCGAGGACCAGGAGCCCACAGAAGATCGCGATGCGGCGCAGGGGCTTGTTCATGACGGGCGGACCACCTGGGTCATCTCGGCGTCGGGGTTCGGTGCGGGCGCCGGCGCGGGCCGACGCGCGGTGTCGCTGATTCTGATCAGGATGCCGATGAGTGCCCAGTTGGCGATGACCGAGGAACCGCCGTAGGCCATGAATGGCATCGTCATACCGGTCAGAGGGATGAGGCCCATCACACCGCCGGCGACAACGAAGACCTGGAGGGCGAACGCGCCGGACAGACCGACGGCGAGCAGCTTGCCGAACGGGTCGCGGGCGGCGAGGGCGGTCCTGATGCCGCGCTCCACGATCAGACCGTAGATCAGCAAGATCGCCATCACGCCGCTCAGTCCCAGCTCCTCACCGAAGGTGGCGAGGATGAAGTCGGAGTTCGCGGCGAAGCGGATGAGCTCGGAGTGGCCCTGGCCCCAGCCGGTGCCGAGGGTGCCGCCGGAACCGAAGGCCCAAAGGGCCTCCATGGACTGCGCGGAATGGCCGGCGACGGTCTTGGAGAGCTCCCACTCGCCCATGGGGTCCAGCCAGGCCTGCACACGCTGCTGCACGTGGATCTCGAACGAAGCCACACCCACCGCGCCTGCCGCGGACATCAGCAGACCGAAGACGATCCAGCTGGTCCGCTCGGTCGCGACGTACAGCATGATCACGAACATGCCGAAGAACAGCAGCGAGGTACCGAGGTCGGTCTCGAAGACCAGGATGAGGATCGAGATCGCCCAGACGACGATGATGGGCCCGAGGTCGCGTCCGCGCGGGAGGTAGAGGCCAATGAAGCGGCGGCTGGCCAACGCGAGCGCGTCGCGCTTCACCATCAGGTAGCCGGCGAAGAAGACCGCCAGCACGATCTTGGCGAACTCGCCGGGCTGGATGGTGAAGCTGCCGACCTGGATCCAGATCTTGGCGCCGTAGGTGAGTTCCGCGCCGAGGCCCGGCACCAGAGGGAGCAGCAGGAGGACCAGCGCGCCGACCATGGAGATGTAGGTGTAGCGCTGGAGGGTGCGGTGATCCTTGAGGAAGATCAGTACGGCGATGAGGAGCGCGATGCCCATCGCTGTGTAGACCAGTTGATTGGTCGCCTTGCCGCCGGCCTGTCCGATCTGCTGGAGCAGTTTCGACTGGTCCAGTCGCCAGATCGCCACCAGCCCCAGCCCGTTCAGCAGGGTGGCCAACGGCAGCATCAGCGGGTCGGCGTACGGCGCGAACTTGCGGACGACGAGGTGGCCGATGCCGGCCAATACCCCGAGGCCGATGCCGTAGGCGGCCAGCCCGGCCGGTACCTCGTCGTTGAGTGCGAGCCCCACGTTGGCGTAGGCGAACACCGGAATGACGACCGCGAAAGCCAGCAACGCCAGTTCGGTGTTGCGGCGGCTCGGCGCGCCGATCGCGCCGATCGTGGACGTGTGCTGCGTCGACGTGTTGGTAGTACTGCTCATCGTGTGACTGGGCCCCTCGCGGCTTGCCTACTGCTCACCGCACCGCGAGACCAGCTTCTGCTCCTCCTCCGAGAGGCTGGGGCCGGCTGACGGTGTGGGTGTGGACTGGGTCGGGCTCGGGGACGTCGATGGCGTCGACGTCGGGGACGGTGTGGCCTTGGACGTGAGGGAGCTCTTTGTGGTTCCCGTGACGCCCCCGGCCTCGCCCTCGCCGGTCTTGGCGTTCTTGTCCGCCGCCTCGCGGCGCTCGGCGTTCTTCTTGCACGCCGACGCCTGGGTGGCCAGTTCGTCGATCTTCTTCGTGGCGTTGTCCAGACCGCCCTCGGCGATCGTGGCCTCGACGAGCTTCTGCTGGTACGGCGGCAGGTACTTGAGTTCGATCTCGGGGTGGTCCTTCTCCACCTTCGAGAGCGAGATCCAGGCCAGGTCCTGGCTGATGCCGCGGTACAGAGCGACATGGTCGTCGTTGGCGCCGACGTAGTACTGCGTCTGCGTCCAGCGGTACCCGCCGTAAAGGCCCCCGCCGAGCACGGCGAGGGTGAGGATGCCGAAGAAGGATCTCTTGAGCCACCTGCCCTGCTTGCGTGGCTTGACGAAGTCGGTGTCGGAGTAGTTCCCGAAGCTGCCCGTCGCCGGCAGGTACCCGGTGGTGTCGCCGGAGCCGGGCGGGCCGAACTCGCCGCCACCGCCCTGCCCGTGCCCCTGGCGGCCGAGCCCGGAGGCGCGGCCGGCGGGGGTCTGCATGATGCCGTTGTCGTGGAGATGGAGCTGGTTCTCGGCGACCGCGCCCACCACGACCGGGGTGTCGTGGAGCTGCCCGGCGAGGGTGTCGCCCGTGTCGAGGTCGAGGACGTCGGCGACGATGACCGTGATGTTGTCCGGGCCGCCGCCGCGCAGCGCGAGCTCGATCAGCTGCTGGACGGTCTCCTCGGGGCCCTGGTAGCTGGCGAGGGTGTCCTCCATCGTCTGGTGGGACACGACACCGGACAGGCCGTCGGAGCAGATCAGGTACCGGTCGCCGGCGCGGACCTCACGGATGGAGAGGTCGGGCTCGACGTGGTCGCCGCTGCCCAGCGCGCGCATCAGCAAGGAGCGCTGCGGGTGGGTCGTGGCCTCTTCCTCGGTGATGCGGCCCTCGTCGACCAGACGCTGCACCCAGGTGTGGTCCTGGGTGATCTGGGTGAGGACGCCGTCGCGAAGGAGGTACGCGCGGGAGTCGCCGACATGGACGAGACCGAGCCGCTGGCCGGTCCACAGGAGGGCGGTGAGCGTGGTGCCCATGCCCTCCAGCTGGGGGTCCTCCTCGACCATGGCGCGCAGTTGTTCGTTGGCGCGCTGCACGGCGGTGCCGAGGGAGGTCAGGATGTCGGAGCCGGGGATGTCGTCGTCGAGTGTGACGAGGGTGGAGATCACCTCGGAGGAGGCGACCTCGCCGGCGGCCTGGCCGCCCATGCCGTCGGCGATCGCGAGCAGCCGCGGGCCGGCGTAGCCGGAGTCCTCGTTGCCCTCACGGATCATGCCTTTGTGCGATCCGGCGGCGAAGCGCAGTGACAGACTCATGCGCACCTCGCCCGTCGGCTCCGGGTACATCCGCACGGTGCCCACCCTCCGGTCGGGAGCGCGCCGGGGCCCTGGGTGGGGACCGCCGCTGCGTGCTCGCTCCGCTCGCGCTCATTCATGATGTAGCACTACTTCCGCAGCTCGATGACGGTCTTGCCGATGCGGATCGGCGCGCCCAGCGGAATCGGCGTGGGGGTCGTCAGTCGGTTCCGGTCGAGATACGTGCCGTTGGTGGACCCCAGGTCCTCGACGATCCACTGGCCGTCGCGGTCCGGGTAGATCCGGGCATGCCGGCTGGAGGCGTAGTCGTCGTCCAGCACGATCGTCGAGTCGTGCGCACGGCCCAGGGTGATGGTCTGGCCCTGCAGCGCGACGGTCGTCCCCGTCAGCGTGCCCTCGCTGACGACGAGCTTGGTCGGGGCGTTACGCCCGCGGCGGCCGCCGCCGGCGGCGGGCTGCTGGCCGCGTTGCTGCGGGGGCGCGGCCTGCCGGGCGGCGGTCTGCGGCCGCGCGCTCTCCCGGCGCGACCCCCGCTGGGTGACGCGCGTACCGAACAGGTCGCTGCGGATGACCTGCACGGCCACGATCACGAACAGCCACAGTACGGCCAGGAACCCCAGCCGCATGACCGTGAGGGTCAGCTCTGACATTGCCCCCGCTTCACCCTTCGGCTTGCCGGTAAATGATGGTGGTGCTGCCCACGACGATCCGCGAGCCGTCGCGGAGCGTAGCGCGGGTGGTGTGTTGCCCGTCCACCACGATGCCGTTGGTGGACCCGAGATCCTGGATCGTCGAGGGCGTTCCGGTCCGGATCTCGCAGTGCCGGCGGGAGACGCCGGGGTCGTCGATCCGCACGTCGGCTTCGGTGCTGCGACCCAGCACCAGCGTCGGGCGGGAGATCTGATGGCGGGTGCCATTGATCTCGATCCAGTAGCGCGTGCGTCCAGCGGCGCCCGGGGCTGCCCCGGCGCGCTGGAGGTAGGGGGCCGAGCCGGGACGGCCGCCCGGCGGCGGTGTGGCGGGCATGGGCGGGGCACCTGCGGGCGCGGCGGGGGGCGGGTAGCCGTAGCCGCCGGGGCGGCCGCCGGCGGGGTTCGCCGGGGCGCCCCCGGGGGCCTGCTGGTTGGTGGAGGAGGCGAGTGTACGGCTGCGCACCCGGTACAGGCCGGTGTCGAGGTCGTCCGCCTTCTCCAGGTGGACCTTGATCGGGCCCATGAAGGTGTACCGCTGCTGCTTGGCGTAGTCGCGCACCATGCCGGCGAGCTCGTCGCCGAGCTGGCCGGAGTAGGGGCTGAGGCGCTCGTAGTCGGGCGTGCTCAGCTCGACGATGAAGTCATTGGGGACGACCGTCCGGTCGCGGTTCCAGATGGTCGCGTTGTTGTCGCACTCACGCTGGAGCGCTCCCGCGATCTCCACGGGCTGGACCTCGGACTTGAACACCTTGGCGAAGGTGCCGTTGACCAGACCTTCGAGACGCTGCTCGAACTTCTTCAGGACTCCCATGGGGCACCTCCTCCGTCGTCACCGCTCTGCGTACTGCGTCCGTACTGCTTACTGATCGTATCCACGCGCCGGGAAATCGGCTGGTTCCCCCGGTCGGCCGGTCGACCGGTGTCACCGGTGTCCATGCCCACTGAGGTCACCTCCCGGCTTCCCACCGGAGCTCCTCTTCGAACTACTCCCGTCCGAACTCTGCCAAGGATCGTAGAGGGGGCGCGAGACCAGTGTCCCGCACCTGACTGTGCACCTTGCCCTCCTCCCATGGAGATGGCCGGGACCGGTACGAGGTTGATACGTGAACCAGTACTCGTCGATACATCGCGGAAGAGGGCAGGTGTGCGGTGCCTGCTGGGCGGTCCGGGGCCGGTGAGCCGGGGCGGACGCGGCCATGGATAAGGGATGTGAACCCACCCTCTCCCGCGTGCTAATCTTCTGGATGTCGGAAGGCGCCAGCACCGAAAGGGCAGGGCCGGAGGACACACCCAATGCGCGGGTGGCGGAATAGGCAGACGCGCTGGATTCAGGTTCCAGTGCCCGCAAGGGCGTGGGGGTTCAACTCCCCCCTCGCGCACAGCGAAGCGGTCCCATCGTGATCACGATGGGACCGCTTCTTTTTGCGCTCTGCGGGTCCCTGGGCTCCGGCCGCCGAGCCCGTGAAGTGTGAGGAGTCTCTCAGGAGAGTCAGTAAGGGCTTTCGTCCTTTGGTGGCGCGGGACGGTGTGGGGGCGTGCCGAGTCTCTTGTGCGCGGGCGGAGCCATGTTTCACGTGAAACGTCATACAGCGGTGTATTGGTGATGTTCTACGTGAAGCAGTGCGGGACGTGACTGGTGAGGCGACGCGCGCGGGTCAGTAGATCCAGGTAGACGGGATGCTCGGCGATGGCCGGCTGTGGTCCGTGCGGGAAATGGGGCGGAACGCGGTCGGAGCCGGCGATCAGGCCGGCGCGGTTGGGCCGTATGACCGCGTGGAACTCCTGGCGCTCCCCCTCGGGGAGGGGGTGGGGCCGGAGGGTGCTGAACTCGATTGGGCTATCCATGGTTCGGACAGGATCGGCCGGTTGCTCTCCGCTCAGGCCGCCCGCCGCTGGCGTGGGAGTGCGGGTGAAGGGGTTGACCAGCGTGTATCGCGGTCATCTGCCGGTCGATTCCCCATGGCTCCTGGGGGCGCGCGACACCGGGTTCGCGCCGGTTCGCGGGGCGCGCGCGGGCAAAGGGATGCTCTCTGTCTGGGTGTGAGCCTGTGAAATCCCGTCAGTACCGTTGACGCTCGCTCGCCTCGTTCCTATCTTCTGGTCGGTAAATCGCACAACGTTCGTCATTTCGAATGATGTGGTGTCCGGTTCCCCTCCCCCCACAAGCAAGAGACGAGGCGCACATGGCTCCGCCCCTCTCCAGACGCCTTCTCCTCCAGTCCGCGATCGTCGCCGCGGCAGGACCCGGGATCTCCCTCGGGACGGGCGGCGGTCGCGCTGCCGCCGCCACCGTTCCGGTGCCGTCCACCTGGTCGGTGCGGCCCTTCGAGCTCAACGAGGTGACGCTCGGCCCGGGCGGTGTGTTCGCCGGCAAGCGGCAGCTGATGCTCGACCACGGCCGCGGCTACGACGTGGACCGGCTGCTCCAGGTGTTCCGTGCCAACGCGGGGCTCTCCACGAAGGGCGCGGTCGCCCCCGGCGGCTGGGAGGGCCTCGACGGCGAGGCCAACGGCAACCTCCGGGGCCACTACACCGGGCACTTCCTGACGATGCTCGCCCAGGCCTACGCCGGCACCGGGGACACGGCGTACGCCGACAGGATTCGGACCATGGTGGGTGCCCTGAGCGAGGTGCGCGAGGCGCTGCGCGGCGATCCCAAGATGCTCGCCGTCACCGGGAAGTGGGGCAGCGCGCACGAGAACGTCCGGGGCTCGTACCAGTACATCGACCTGCCGGCCGCGGTGCTCGGCGGTGCCTCGGCGATCACTCTGTCGGTGTGGGTGAAGCCCGCGCACAACGCCGACTGGCAGCGGGTCTTCGACTTCGGCGACAACACCACCCGGTACATGTACCTGGCGACCCGCAACGCCGGTGGGGTGCCCCGGTTCGCCGTCACCACCAACGGGCCTGGAGGGGAGCAGGGGCTCAACGGCACGGCCGCGCTGCCGCTGAACCAGTGGAGTCATCTGGCGGTGACCATCTCCGGCTCCACGGGCACCCTCTACGTCAACGGCACCGCCGTCGCCCAGAACCCCTCGATGACGCTCGCCCCGTCCGTCCTGGGCACCCTGACGAACAACTGGCTGGGCCGCTCCAACTTCTCCGGCGACCCGGTGTATGCCGGCGCCTTCGACGAGTTCAACGTCTGGTCACGTGCTCTGACGGCGGCCGAGATCACCTCGCTGCAGACGAACGAGGCCAAGGACTCCTCCGCGGGGCTCGGCGACCTGGCGTCCTACTCCTTCGCCGCCACCAACGGCGGCACGTTCGCCGACGCCTCCGGGCGCGGCCTCGCCGCCACCCTGCGCCGCACCTGGGGCGGGCCGAGCCATCCCGGCTTCCTCGCCGCGTACCCGGAGACGCAGTTCATCGCGCTGGAGTCGATGACCAGCGGTGACTACACGAAGGTGTGGGCGCCCTACTACACCGCGCACAAGATCCTGAAGGGGCTTGTCGACGCCTATCTGGCCACTGACGACGCCCGGGCGCTGGACCTCGCTTCCGGCATGTGCGACTGGATGTACTCCCGGCTGTCCAAACTGCCCCACGCCACGCTGCAGCGGATGTGGGGCATCTTCTCCAGCGGTGAGTTCGGCGGCATCGTCGAGACCATCGTCGACCTGTACACGATCACGGGCGAGGCCGGTCATCTCGCGCTGGCCAGGCTCTTCGACCTCGACCGGCTCATCGACGCCTGCGCCGCGAACACCGACACCCTCGACGGCCTGCACGCCAACCAGCACATCCCGATCTTCACCGGGTACGTCCGCCTGTACGACGCGACGGGCGAGATCCGCTATCTCACCGCCGCGAAGAACTTCTGGGACATGGTCGTCCCGCAGCGCATGTACGGCATCGGCGGGACGAGCACGGCCGAGTTCTGGAAGGCCCGCGGGGTCATCTCCGGCACGATCAGCGACACCAACGCCGAGACCTGCTGCGCGTACAACATGCTGAAGCTGAGCCGGATGCTGTTCTTCCACGAGCAGGACGCGAAGTACATGGACTACTACGAGCGGGCCCTGTTCAACCAGGTGCTCGGCTCCAAGCAGGACAAGGCCGACGCGGAGAAGCCGCTGGTCACGTACTTCATCGGCCTCAAGCCCGGCCATGTGCGCGACTACACGCCGAAGCAGGGCACGACCTGCTGCGAGGGCACCGGCATGGAGAGCGCGACCAAGTACCAGGACTCCGTGTACTTCGCGAAGGCCGACGGCAGCGCGCTGTACGTCAACCTGTACAGCGCCACGACGCTGCACTGGACCGCCAAGGGCGTGACGGTCGACCAGACCACCGACTACCCGCGCGAGCAAGGCTCCACGATCACCATCGGGGGCGGCAGCGGCACCTTCGAACTGAAGCTGCGCGTGCCGTCGTGGGCGACCGACGGGTTCCGGGTGACCGTCAACGGCGGCGCGGTGGGCGGGACGCCGACCGCCGGGAGCTACTTCACGGTCCCCTCCCGCACCTGGCGCAACGGGGACGTCGTACGCGTGACGGTCCCGTTCCGGCTGCGGGTGGAGAAGGCGCTCGACGACCCGTCGCTGCAGACCCTCTTCCACGGGCCGGTCAACCTGGTCGGCAGGAACACCAGCACGAGCTACTTGTCGTTCGGCCTGTACCGCAACGCCGGTCTCTCCGGTGACCTGCTGCCCTCCCTCACGCCCGTGAGCGGAAAGCCGCTCCACTACACGCTCGACGGGACCGAGTTCGCGCCTTTCCACGAGGGCACCGAGGATCCCACGCACGCGTACATCAGGCGCTCCGAGCCGAAGGTCGTCTTCGGCGACACCGACTCGGGCGTGGCCAATCCGGCGACGTCCGACGGTACGACCCTGCTCGACGAGGTCTGGGCGGGGGCGCCGTTCGCCGACAAGGGCGCGCTGGTCGCGTGCGTGCGGTCGACCGTGAACTCCTGGGTGTCGGCCGGACTGCTCAGCCAGGCCGACGGGCAGAAGGTGGTCACGACCGCGCAGCAGGCGTCCTATGAGGCCTGAGGGCTGCACGGTGGTGCGCCGGTCCTGAGGGGGCGGCGCTGATCCGCTGGTCTCGCCGTGGCGGGGCCGGTCGGCGCGCGGTCGGCAGGTGTGCCGCCGTGCACCGGCCGGCCGTCGGGTCACGCGGCCAGACGCTCGGCGAGGGCCTTCGCCTTGGTGGCCGCGTCGTCGAGGGCCTGGGCGCGGGAGGCCTCGGAGAGCGGGATCAGCTCGCTCATCGCCGGGTTGTGCGGGGCCATGGTGAGCTCCGGGACGATGAAGTCGACGTCCAGGCCGAGGGTGTCGGAGAGCAGCGCTTTCAGGTAGTTCTGCACGTACTCGTAGGGCTCGCGCGGTGTGCCCGGCGCGTAGGAGCCGCCGCGGCTGGCGACGACGGTGACCGGGGTGCCCTTCACCTTCGAGTTCTCGTTCATGGCGGTACGGCCGATGAGGACCACGTTGTCCAGCCAGGCCTTCAGGGTCGACGGGATCGAGAAGTTGTACATGGGGGCGCCGATCAGGATCGCGTCGGCCTCCTCCAGTTCGGCGATGAGCTTCTCGCGCTCGGCGAAGGCGGCGGCCTGCGCCGGGGTGTGCGTGGCCGGATCGGCGAAGCCCGCGGTGTGTGCGTCGGCGCTGATGTGCGGCACGGGCTCGGCATCGAGGTCGCGGTAGATGACCGTGCCGTCGGGGTGCTGCTCTTCCCATGCCGTGCGGAAGGCCTCCGTCACGGCGCGCGACGCCGAGGCGCCGACAGGGAAGACGGACGAATCCACGTGGAGGAGGGTGGCCATGGTGAACTCCAAATAAGTCGCTTCGTTTCCGTTCGGGACTATGAATAACACAGCCACTTACTTTTTTTCACCCCCGAACGGGAGCCCAGTACGCTGGACCGCATGGCGGAAAAGCAGCAGGGGCTCCATGGCGCCGGTCCGTGTCAGCCGGTCGGCGAGGGCATCACGCGTGTGTTCGCTCTGCTCGGGAAGCGATGGACGGGCCTGATCGTGGCCGCGCTGATGCCGCACCCCGCGCACTTCGTCGACCTGCGCAGGGCGATCCCCGGCATCAGCGAGCGCATGCTCTCCGACCGCCTCACGGAACTCGCCGCGGCCGGCCTCGTCCGGCGCGAGGTCAACGAGGGGCCGCCTCTGCGGGTCACCTACCGGCTGACGGAGGCGGGCACCGCGCTGGACCCGGCGCTCCAGGAACTCGCGTCCTGGGCCAAGATCCATCTGCCGCAGGGCCGGCCGTGCATGGAGGCGGGGCGGGAGTAGGGCGTCGGGCGCGGTCGGGGCCGGGGCCCTGGGCGGGTGGGGGGCCGGTGGTTTTCCACAGGTGAACGGAGAGCCGGCGCCGAGTTGTCCACAGGGTCTGACGGGTTTCGGCCACCGGCTGTACCGTCATCACGAGTTGATGTTCGTGCGGGGACGTGTGCGGGGGAGGCGGTCGCTGTGACCGAAGACGATGCGACGACGACGGGGGCCGAAGCCGGTTCGGCGGCGGAGACCGAGGCCGTCGCGACGGCCGCGCCCGTGGGCGGTGAGGGGTCCGCGCAGTCGGCGGGGTCGGCGGTCCGGGCGGGGCGGACGCGGGTGCCGTGGGTGCCCGGGTTCGCGCGGTGGTCCTCGCAGGGTTCGCCCAAGGAGGAGGGCAAGGTTCTTCGGGAGCGGGTGCCGCGCAGCGCGCACGCGGACCTGACGCTCACCACCGACCGGCCCGACGCGGTGACCGCGGTCGAGGAGTCCAACCGCGGCCGCATTCCGACTCTCACCCCGATACGGGTCGGCCGGATGGCGGCCACGCCGTTCGCCTTCCTGCGCGGCTCGGCCGGACTCATGGCTCACGACCTCGCCCGTACGCCGATGACCGGCATCGGCACCCAGATCTGCGGCGACGCCCACGCCGCGAACTTCGGCCTCTACGGGGACGCCCGCGGCGGCCTCGTCATCGACCTCAACGACTTCGACGAGACCGTGCACGGCCCCTGGGAGTGGGACCTCAAGCGCCTTGCCACCTCGCTCGTGCTCGCCGGCCGCGAGGCGGGGGCCGACGAGGACACCTGCCGCAAGGCGGCGCTCGACACGACCGGAGCCTACCGGCGCACGATGCGGCTCCTCGCCAAGCTCCCCGCCCTCGACGCGTGGAACGCCATCGCCGACGAGGAACTCGTCTCGCACACCGACGCGCACGATCTGCTCGGCACGCTGGAACGGGTCTCGGAGAAGGCGCGCGCCAACACGAGCGGACGTTTCGCGGCCAAGTCGACCGAGACGGTGGAGGGCGGCGGGTGCCGCTTCGTGGACGCCCCGCCGGTGCTGCGCCGGGTGGACGACGCGGAGGCCGCGGCGGTCGCCGCCTCTCTGGAGCAGTACCTGACCACGCTCTCGGAGGACCGTCACCCGCTGCTCGCCCGCTACGCCGTGCACGATGTGGCGTTCCGCGTGGTCGGCACCGGCAGCGTGGGCACCCGCTCGTATGTCGTGCTGCTTCTGGACCACCGGGGCGAGCCGCTCGTGCTCCAGGTGAAGGAAGCCCGCCCGTCGGCGCTCGAACCGCATCTCAGGACGGCTGGTTTCGATGTCCCGGACGTGGCGCACGAGGGCCGTCGTGTGGTCCTCGGTCAGAAGCGCATGCAGGTGGTCAGCGACATCCTGCTGGGCTGGACGACCGTGCACGACCACTCCTTCCAGGTACGGCAGTTCCGCAACCGCAAGGGCAGCGTCGACCCCGCGGCACTCGCGGCCGACCAGATCGACGACTACGGCCGCATGACCGGCGCTCTCCTGGCCCGTGCCCACGCCCACAACGCCGACCCGCGGCTCATCGCCGGCTACTGCGGCAAGAACGATGAGCTCGACGAGGCCGTCGCGACGTTCGCCGTCACCTACGCCGACCGCACGGAGGCGGACCACGCGGACCTGGTGGCGGCGATCCGGTCGGGGCGGATCGAGGCGGAGGTCGGGGTGTGACCGGAGACCTGGGTATGACAGGGGTCGGCGAGCGGTAACGGTGCGGCGGTCCTCGGGTGATGCAGGTTCGGGGCACGGGGCTTTCCGGTGTCGGACCGTGGCCGGCGGGGCGCGGGTGGCTCGCCCCGGTTCCGGGTGCGGTGGCGGATCGGGAACGGTCTGGTGCGGGTGCTTTCCGGGCGTCGGCTGCGGCCACGAGCTGTCGGATCTCGTTGTTCCTCGGTCGGGCCGGGTGCCGTTCGGGCGGGCTCGGTGACGCTGGGAGTCGTGGCCTAGGCTGGGTCGGGTGACGAGCCCGGAAGCCGATCAGACCCAGTCCGAGCACCCCGCCGAGCCAGTGGAGCCCGCTGGGGGCACGGGGCAGGCCGAGGGCGTGTCCGCCGACAGCGCGGAATCCGCCGGGGGTGCCGCGTCCGGCGAGCGGGCGCAGGCCGGTGACGGCTCCGGGGGCGAGCGGCCTGAGGAGCGGCTGGAGCGGGCCGTGCGGGCGGCCGAGCAGGCGTTGATCGAGTACGAGATCGCGGTGGAGACCTTCCGGGTCGAGGTGGAGAACTTCTCCCGGCTGCACCACCAGAAGCTCGGACCGATGTACGCCCGGCTCGACGAACTCGACGCCCAGATCGCCGAGGCCAAGGCCGCACGGACCGGCGACCCCGAGGACGTGCGCAAGGCGCACGAGGCACGGGCGCGGGTGATGCCCATGCCGGGCGTGGAAGAGCTGTTCCACGGCTGGATGGACTCGGAGGGGCTGTTCCCCGAGGCCGCGGCGATGCTCACCGACCAGGCCGTACGGCCTCCGGAGCGGGTGCGGCCGAGTGACGAGGCCCGTCGGCTCTACCGCGAACTGGTCCGCAAGGCCCACCCCGACCTTGCCCAGGACGACAAGGAGCGCGAGCGGCGCGACGCGTTCATATCCCGGGTGAACGCGGCGTACGGACGGGGTGACGAGACGCTGCTGCGGGAGCTGTCGCAGGAGTGGGCCGCGGGTCCCGTGCCCGAGGAACGCAGGCCCAGCCGCAGCGAGGAGCTCTACGCCCGCCTCGAATGGCTGGCCCAGCGCAAGGAACTGCTCACCCTGGTCGCCCGCGACCTGGAGGAGGGCGCCATCGGCTCCATGCTCCGCATCGCCCCGGACGACCCCGACCGCCTCCTCGACGAGATCGCCGAACAGCTGCTGGCGGAGGTCGCGCAGCGGGAGGCGGAACTGGCGGGTCTGCTCGGGCAGGACACCCAGAGCGGGCAGGGCCACCCGGGAGAACAGGGCGGCCAGGCCGGAGCGGCCGGCCGGGTCGAATAGGCGGGTCACGTCGGCGCTGCGTGGGCGTGCGGTCGGGTAGCGTCGTAGCCATGCAATTCGGAGCTGGTGTGCCCACGGTCGAGGTCGCGGACCTCAAGGACGACGACTTCCTGCTCGACGTCCGGGAGGACGACGAGTGGCAGGCGGGTCATGCCGAAGGGGCGCTGCACATCCCGATCAGTGAGTTCGTGGCGCGGTACGGCGAGCTGACCGAGGCGGCGCCGCAGGACGGCAGGGTCCATGTGATCTGCCGCTCGGGCGCGCGTTCGGCGCAGGTCACCATGTACCTCGTCCAGCAGGGCATCGACGCCGTGAACGTCGACGGCGGTATGCAGGTCTGGGCGGCCGCCGGCCGGCCGGTGGTGGACGACAAGGGCCAGAGCGGGTTCGTTCTCTAGGTTCGGAGAACCTTCCGGCTCAGGGGCGTGCGGGTTGCTTCGCGCGCCCCTTTCGTCGTTGTGTGCGGCGCTCAGCCCAGCGGGTGTGCTGCCAGCAGGTCTCCCAGGGCCTCCTCGTGCGCCGCTGCCGGGCCGAGGGAGAGTTCGAGATGCTTGGCCCAGGCGTGGTAGCGGTGCAGCGGGTAGTCGACGTCGGCGCCGAAACCTCCGTGCAGATGGTGCGCGGTCTGCACGACCCGTCGTACGCCCTCCGAGGCCCAGATCTTCGCCACGGCGACGTCCCCGGCCGAGGGCAGCGCGCCCGTGGCCCCTGAGCTGATGCGCCAGGCGGCCTGCCACAGGGTGGCCTCCATGGCGCGGAGGTCGATGTAGCGGTCGGCGGTCTGGACGGCGACGGCCTGGAACGAGGCGATCGGGTGCCCGAACTGCTCCCGCTTACCGGTGTATTCGGCGGTCATGGTGAGGACGCCCTCCCCCAGCCCGAGGGCCAGCGCACAGGTGCCGGTGGCCAGCAGTTCGCGGAGCCCCTCCCAGGCACCCTCCGCGTCGATGACGTCCCGCGCGGCGATCCGGGCCGAGTCCAGCCGCAGCTCGGCGAGCCGCTCACCTGCCGTCGAGATCTGCTCGGCGAGGACGACGCCCTCGTGGACGCGGGGGACGAGCGCGAGCAGGACGCGGTCGGCTCCGGCCGCTTCCGGGGCGTCTGCGGTCCCCGCGCTTTCCGCGCTGCCCATGGCTCCGGTACCCGGCACGACCGTCGCGGGTACGACGATGCAGTCGGCGTTGTATGCCCAGGGCACTGCTGTCTGCACGCCGTCCAGCACCCAGGTCCCGTCGACGTCCCGCTGAGCGGTGACGGCGAGTTCGGCCGGGTCGTGGCCCGTGCGGCCGTGCGCGGCGACGGTCAGGACGACCTCGCCGCGGCCGACCCGAGTGAGCAGGTCCGTCCGCGCTTCCTCGCTGCCGTACGCCTGTACGGTCACGGCGGCCGCGCTGGTCTCCAGCAACGGCACCCGGGCCAGTACCTTCGCCGACTCGCGCAGCACCAGGCACAGTGCGATCGCGTCGAGCCCCGACCCGCCGTACGAGGGGTCCAGCAGGAGACTGAGCAGGTCCGAGTCGGCCAGCCGCGTCCACAGCGTCCGGTCGAAGTCGTCGGCCACGGCCCCCGGTACGAGCGAGGGGCTCGGTACCCCGTCCGGCGCGACCCCGGCGAACACCGCCCTCGCCGCCTCGGCCGCCGCCTGCTGCTCCTCGGTGAAGGTGAAGTCCACGGTTCCGCCCTTCCGTGTCGGCGATGACGGGGCGTCAAGATAGAACAGGTTCTAGAAGAAGGGAATGACGTGGCGGTCCGGAGAGGGGGGCCTGCCCCGGGGCCCGGTGAGGCGTCGGGTCTGCTCGGCCACTCACCTCACTGGTGCAGCACTGCGCCGTAAGGTGTCCAAGGCTGTGGATAACCTCATGGGTGCCGTGCGAGCGGTGTGACGATGTGACTGCTGTGACCACCGGGACTGTGCCGGATGCGCGCGGCTGAGTAAGTTCCGGTGGGGAAACGGACCGGGAGTGGGAATCGGGGAGCGGGGCGGAATGGACGCGTACGACGAGGTCTCGAACGCCCGGCGCGGGCCGGACGAGCCCGAGGGCTCCGCCTCCACAGACCCGGGAGATGAGGTCGCCGGAGGGGGTGACAGCGCCCGGGGCGACGCCGGCGAACCTGCTCCCGCGTCCGCGTCGGCTCCCGCGTCCGCGTCGGCTCCCGCGTCCGCGCCTGCTCCCGCGTCCGCACCCGCGGCCGCGTCGGAAGCCGCTTCCGACCAGGGCCCCGAGTCCGACGCCGTGCCGGTTTGCGCAGGTGTGGCGCCAGCCGACCGCGACTCCGCCCCGTCCCCGTCCCCGGCTCGTGCTCCCGTATGGGCGGCGAGGCCCAATCCCCACGCCCCGCCCCCTTCCCCCGGCGCCCCCGCCCCGCCGCAGCCGGCACCTTCGGCGTCCGGCATAGCCGCGCTCTCACTGCCGTATCAGATCGTCGTGGCGCTCGTGCTGGCCGTGGTCGCCGTGGTGGCCTGTGTGCACGTCGGCATGGTGTTCCTGCATGTGGCCCCCTCGAACACGATGACGAAGCAGCACGGTCAGGCGGTCGACGACTGGGTGTACCCGGAGTTCGAGCAGAACTGGAAGCTGTTCGCTCCGAACCCGCTGCAGCAGAACATCGCCGTGCAGGTCAGGGCTGAGGTCCGCAAGCCGGGCGGCGGTTCTCGCGAGACCGGCTGGTACGACCTCTCCGCGCTGGACGGCGCCGCCATCGACGGCAATCTGATGCCCAGCCACACCCAGCAGAACGAACTGCGCCGGGCCTGGGACTTCTACGTCTCCACGCACGACACCGAGAACCGCGCGACGAGCTCACGCGGCGAGCTGTCCGAGCGCTATCTGCGCCGCATCGTGGTGATGCGCCTCGACCGGGAACTCGACGCCGAGCAGGCCGGGGGCTCCGGCGGGGTCGTCCAGCGGATACAGGTCCGGTCCCGTACCACCAACGTGCCGGCGCCCGAGTGGAGCGAGGAACAGGTGTCAGACAAGCCCGTCGTCCGGGAGCTGTCCTGGTGGTCGGTGACCGACCGCGACCGCACGGGAGCGAGCGCCGAATGAGCTCCATGACTCCGACCGGCCCCACTGGCCCGACCAGAGGGACCCACCCGGCAGGCGGTCCCCTGGCGCGTCTCTCCGCCTTCATCGGATCCGGGATCACCAGGGTCACCGACAACGCGCTGGGCCCCTACCAGAGCGCGATCGTCCGTATCGGCTTCGCCGGGACCTGGCTGCTGTTCCTGCTGCGGGAGTTCCCGCAGCGGCGTGAGCTGTACGGGCCGCACGGGCCCTGGAGCTGGGACCTGGCGCAGCAGCTGATCGCGGACAACGGCGCGTTCACGGTCCTGATGTGGTCGGAGAGCGTGGTGTGGTTCGAGCTCGTCTACGCCCTCGGCGTGCTGTCGAGCCTGATGCTGCTGCTCGGCTGGCGCACCCGCACCGCGAGCGTGCTCTTCATGGTGGGTGTGCTGTCACTGCAGAACCGCAGCGTGTTCATGGGTGACGGCGGTGACAACGTCATCCACCTCATGGCGATCTATCTGGTCTTCCTCCGTTGCGGCCAGGTCTGGTCCCTGGACGCCCGGCGTGAACGGCGCACGCGCGAGCGCCTGGAGCGCGGGGCTGAGGCGCCGGCGGACCGTGTCGGCCCCTCCCTGTGGTGCGTGCTCGGCTTTCTGCTGCTGGTGGCGACGTTCGGCGGTCTGATCCCCGGTGGCTTCTGGGGCGGCTGGCTGACGGTCTTCTGGGGGCTGTGGGCCGTGCACGGCGTGTGGTGGGCCGTATGCCGCGTCGAGGCGGACGTCCGGCCCCGTGTCCTGCTCGGCATCGTGGGCAACCTCGCACACAACGCCGCCCTGGCCGTGATCATGGCCGAGGCGTGTCTGATCTACGCGACGGCCGGCTGGTACAAGATCCAGGGCTCCCGCTGGCAGGACGGTACGGCCGTCTACTACCCGCTGCACCTGGACTACTTCTCGCCGTGGCCCGCACTGTCCGAGCTGATGACGTCGAGCGGCACCATGGTGATGCTGGTGACGTACGGGACGGTCGCCGCCCAGGTCGCCTTCCCGTTCACGCTGTTCAACCGGCGCGTCAAGAACGTCCTGCTCGCGGTCATGATGACCGAGCACGCCGCGATCGCCGTCATCCTGGGCCTGCCGTTCTTCTCGCTCGCGATGATCGCCGCCGACGCCGTGTTCCTGCCGACGTCGTTCCTGAAGCGCCTGGGCGGCTGGGCGGCACGCGCGCGTGACGGTGCGGTGCGTCGGGTGCTGCCGGGGCGCGGCCGTACGCGGCCGGACCGGCCCGAGCAGGGGCCGCCGCCTCCGGAGAAGGAGACGGCCGGGCAGGCGCACGTAGGCTTCACCGCATGAACGATGCGGTGAGCGCGGTATGAGCGCGCCCGTGGCGGAACCGGCGCACGGGAGTGGCGATCCGGTACGGACGTGGCGCCGTCTCGCCGACACCTCCGTCCTGCTCGACGGCTTCCACGCCCTCAAGCACGCCCTGCGCTTCGAGGCCGAGGTCCCGGTGGCGGTCACCACTGACCGTGCGGCGGCGCTGGCCCTCGCCGCCGATCTTGCCCCGGACGTGCGGGAGCCGCTGGCCGTGCTGCTCGTGGAGGTGGCGGAGGAGACGTACCGCACGCTCGTGCCGCGCCCGCACCCCACGGCCGTCGCCGCCCTGGCCGTGCGCCCCCCGCGCGCGGCCCATCTCGCGGCGCTCGCGCACACCCCGCGCACCGCGCCCGTCGTCGTGCTCGACAACCCGCGCAATCTGGGCAACGCGGGAGCCGTGATCCGGCTGGCCGCCGGTTTCGGTGCGACCGGGGTGGTCACCACGGGCACCCTGGACCC
Organism: Streptomyces sp. NPDC030814; assembly: GCF_055572155.1. Classification (NCBI taxonomy): domain Bacteria; kingdom Bacillati; phylum Actinomycetota; class Actinomycetes; order Kitasatosporales; family Streptomycetaceae; genus Streptomyces; species Streptomyces sp. NPDC030814. The sequence goes on along the minus strand of NZ_JBVIDX010000004.1, from coordinate 288,576 downwards.
CTGGCACCCCACGGTGGTACGCGGCGGGGCGGGACTGCACTTCGCGACCGCCGTGGAGCGGCTGGACGTGGCCGATCTGCCGTCGGGTCCCCTCTTCGCCCTCGATCCCGAGGGTGACGACATCCGGGCGCTGAAGCTGCCCGACGACGCGCTGCTGGCCTTCGGCTCCGAGCGCAGCGGGCTCTCCGCCGAACTGCGCGAGCGTGCCGACCATCTGGTGTCCCTGCCGATGCGCCCCCAGGTGTCCAGCTACAACCTGGCGACGAGCGTGGCGATGACGCTCTACCACTGGAGCGCGGGCGCCTGCTGAGCACGCGTGGCCCGGCGCCCTCCCCAGGGGGCGCCGGGCCACGGGCCGAGCAGCGGTGCGCTACGCCTCGCGCCGGATCTCGACCATCCGGAAGCGGTTCGCCACGAACGCCGTGTCGCACAGCGCCGCGTTGGCCGCCGGGTTGCCCCCGGAGCCGTGGAAGTCGGAGAACGCCGCGGTCTGGTTCACATAGACCCCGCCCGTGAGGTTCAGCGAGAGCTGAGCGCACTCGTCCAGGCAGACCTCCTCGACGGCGCCGGCGACCTCGCCGGACGTGGTGTACGCCCCGACGGTCATCGCGCCCTTGTCGCTGATGGTCCGCCGCAGCAGCTCGACGCCGTCCGCCGCCGAGTCGACGGCCACGGCGAAGGACACCGGCCCGAAGCACTCGCTCATGTACGCGGCCTCGTCGTCGGGCTTTGCGCCGTCGAGCTTGACGATCACCGGCGTACGGACGACGGCGTCGGGGAACTCCGGGTTGACGATCTCGCGGGAGGCGAGGGCGACCTCGCCGAGGCCGGCTGCGGCTTCCAGGCGGGCCTTCACATCGGGATTGACGATCGCGCCGAGCAGGGCGTTCGCGCGGGCGTCGTCGCCCAGCAGGCCGCCGACCGCCCCGGCCAGGTCGGTGACCACGTCGTCGTAGGACTTGGGGCCCTCGTCGGTCGTGATGCCGTCGCGGGGGATCAGCAGGTTCTGCGGGGTGGTGCACATCTGGCCGCTGTACAGCGACAGGGAGAAGGCCAGGTTGGAGAGCATGCCCTTGTAGTTGTCGGTGGACTCCACGAGGACCGTGTTGACGCCGGCCTTCTCCGTGTAGACCTGCGCCTGGCGGGCGTTGGCCTCCAGCCAGTCGCCGAACGACGTCGAGCCCGTGTAGTCGATGATCCGGATCTCGGGGCGCGTCGCGAGGGTCTTGGCGATGCCCTCGCCGGGACGCTCGGCGGCCAGCGCGACCAGGTTCGGGTCGAAGCCGGTCTCGGCGAGCACCTCACGGGCCACCTGCACGGTGAGCGCGAGCGGCAGGATCGCGCGCGGGTGGGGCTTCACGAGGACCGCGTTGCCGGTGGCCAGGGAGGCGAACAGGCCCGGGTAGCCGTTCCACGTCGGGAAGGTGTTGCAGCCGATGAGCAGGGCGATGCCGCGGGGGACGGCCTTGAAGCGCTTGTCCAGCTTGAGCGGGTCGCGCTTGCCCTGGGGCTTGGTCCACTCCGCCTCGTCCGGGGTGCGAACCTGCTCGGCGTACGCGTAGGCCACCGCCTCCAGCCCCCGGTCCTGCGCGTGCGGGCCGCCGGCCTGGAACGCCATCATGAAGGCCTGGCCGCTGGTGTGCATGACGGCGTGGGCGAACTCGTGGGTGCGGTCGCTGATCCGCTTGAGGATTTCCAGGCACACCACCGCGCGCGCCTGGGCGCCCGCGTCGCGCCACGCGCGCTGGCCGGCCTTCATGGCGGGCAGCAGCGTGTCGATGTCCGCGTGCGGGTAGGTGACGCCCAGCTCGATGCCGTACGGGGAGGTCTCGCCGCCCACCCAGTCGTCGGTGCCGGGCTGGTCGAGGTCGAGGCGGGTGCCGAGCAGCGCGTCGAAGGCGGCCTTGCCCTCGGCCATGCCCAGGCTGCCGTTCTCGCCGTACGCCTTGGGGTGCTCGGGGTGGGGTGACCAGTACGCGCGTGTGCGGATCGCCTCCAGCGCCTCGTCGAGCGTGGGCCGGTGCTTGGCGATCAGGTCGTGCGCGGACAGTTCGGCGGCCATGCGTGACCAACTCCTCACGTCAGAGGCTCTGCGTCGAGCCCTGACCTGGGCAGCGACAGGAGGACAGAGTTAGAGTAACCGAACGATCGGTCGGGACAAGGGGGTCCGCCGCATCTGTGGACAACCCCGTGCGGGAGGATCGCGCACATGACAGGACTCGACCTCAGCAGCCTCGTGGCCGTCGTCGGCACCGGCACCATGGGCCAGGGCATCGCCCAGGTCGCGCTGGTGGCCGGCCACCCCGTACGCCTGTACGACGCTGTGCCCGGCCGTGCGGGGGAGGCGGCCGAGGCCATCGGCGCGCGCCTCGACCGGCTCGTGGCGAAGAACCGTCTGACCGCCGCCGACCGGGACGCCGCCCGTGCCCGGCTGCACGCCGCGCAGGACCTCGCCGACCTCGCGGACTGCGCCCTCGTCGTCGAGGCCGTCGTCGAGCGCCTCGATGTGAAGCAGGAGCTGTTCCGGGCGCTGGAGGACGTCGTCGACGACGACTGCCTGCTCGCCACCAACACCTCCTCCCTGTCCGTCACGGCCATCGGCGGCGCCCTGCGCAACCCGGGACGCCTCGTCGGCCTGCACTTCTTCAACCCGGCGCCGCTGCTTCCGCTGGTCGAGGTCGTGTCCGGGTTCGCCACCGATGTCAGCTCCGCCACCCGCGCGTACGAGACGGCGCGCGCCTGGGGCAAGACGCCGGTCGCCTGCGCCGACACCCCCGGCTTCATCGTCAACCGCATCGCACGGCCGTTCTACGCCGAGGCCTTCGCGGTGTACGAGTCGCAGGCCGCCGACCCCGCCACCATCGACGCGGTGCTGCGGGAATGCGGTGGCTTCCGGATGGGCGCCTTCGAGCTGACCGACCTCATCGGTCAGGACGTCAACGAGTCCGTCACCCACTCCGTGTGGCAGGCGTTCTTCCAGGACGTGCGGTTCACGCCCTCGCTGGCCCAGCGGCGGCTCGTCGAGTCCGGCCGGCTCGGCCGCAAGACGGGCCAGGGCTGGTACGACTACGCGGACGGCGCCGAGCGCCCCGAGCCGCACACCGCCGAGCCCGCACCGGCGCCCGCGTACGTCGTCGCCGAGGGCGACCTGGGGCCCGCATCCGAGCTGCTCGGGCTGATCCGGGAGGCCGGCATCGGCGTGCGCGAGGAGGAGGAGGACCACGGCACGCGGCTGGTTCTGCCGAGCGGCGGCCAGCTGGCCCTCGCGGACGGGCAGACCTCCGTGGAGTTCCGCGACGTCGTCTACTTCGACCTCGCACTCGACTACCGGCGGGCCACCCGGATCGCCCTGTCGGCGTCCCAGGACACCTCGTCGCAGACGCTCACCGAGGCCATCGGGCTCTTCCAGGCGCTCGGCAAGGACGTCAGCGTCATCGGGGACGCCCCCGGCATGATCGTCGCCCGCACGGTGGCCCGGATCGTCGACCTCGCGCACGACGCCGTGGCCAAGGGGGTGGCGACGGAGGAGGACATCGACACCGCGATGCGGCTCGGGGTCAACTACCCGCTCGGTCCCTTCGAATGGGGCCGCAAGCTGGGCCGGAACTGGGCGTACGCCCTCCTGGACGACCTGCATCTGCGCGACCCCTCCGGGCGCTACGCGCCGTCCCTCGCGCTGTACCGCCATGCCTACGCCTCCGACAAGCGGGAGGGGACCTCCTCATGACCACCGCCAAGCGCGACACGTACACCCCGGAGACGCTGCTCTCCGTCGCCGTGCAGGTCTTCAACGAGCGTGGCTACGACGGCACGTCCATGGAGCACCTCTCCCGGGCCGCCGGGATCTCCAAGTCGTCGATATACCACCACGTCAGCGGCAAGGAGGAGCTGCTGCGGCGGGCGGTGAGCCGGGCGCTGGACCAGCTCTTCGGGATCCTCGACGAGGAACCCGCCCGCGAGGGGCGGGCCGTGGAGCGGCTGGAGCACGTCGTCCGGCGCATGGTCGAGGTGCTCATCGCCGAACTGCCGTACGTGACGCTGCTGCTGCGGGTGCGAGGCAACACCGACACCGAGCGCTGGGCGTTGGAGCGGCGCCGCGACTTCGACCACCGGGTCGCCGAGCTGCTGAAGGCAGCGGCCGCCGACGGGGACATGCGCGGGGACGTGGAGATGCGGCTGGCCACCCGGCTGGTGTTCGGGATGATCAACTCGATCGTGGAGTGGTACCGGCCGGACGGACGGGGGATGGGCGAGCGCGAGGTGTCCGAAGCGGTGGCGCACCTGGTCTTCTCGGGACTGCGCGCCCAGCACTGACGGTCATCCGTCCGGATTCCGCCGCAGCGTACCGGTCGGCCGTTCCGGCTTTCGCCGGTGCGTGTCGGTTCCCCTTCCGGCTCCCGCCGACGCGTGCCGGGCATCCACCCGGCCTCGCGGGGGTGCGCCGGTCACCCCTCCGGCTCGACGTGCTCCTCCTCGAAGACCAGCAGAGTGCGGGTGCTGAGAACCTCCGGGATGCCCTGGATCTTGGTCAGGACGACCTCGCGCAGGGCCCTGTTGTCCGCCGTGTGCACCAGCAGGAGTACATCGAAGTCGCCCCCCACCAGGGCGATATGGGCGGCGCCGGGCAGTTGGCGCAGCTGTTCGCGGACGGTGCGCCAGGAGTTCTGCACGATCTTCAGCGTGATGTAGGCGGACGTGCCCTTTCCGGCGCGTTCGTGGTTCACGCGCGCCCCGAAACCGCGGATCACGCCGTCCTCGATGAGGCGGTTGATCCGGGCGTAGGCGTTGGCGCGGGAGACATGGACACGCTCGGCGACCGACCGTATCGACGCGCGGCCGTCGGCCTGGAGCATGCGCAGGATGTCCTGATCTATGGCGTCCAGCGGTCTGGGGGGCGGCAGGGCGGGGTCGTGCTCCGGCGGCTCGGCCATTTGTTCAGATGCCATGTGCCCCCGCCTCTCTGCTATGGACGTGTTGCGTTCATTTGAGGCTGTGCAGAACCGTTTGTCCACAGCCTCGGGGTGCCTGTAGCCAAAATGCGCCATCGACCGAACAATCGGTAGGTGAGACGCGTCACAACCGTGCCGCGTCCCAGAGCCACTCCCACGAGGAGGTGCCGTATGACGGTCATGGAGCAGCGGGGTGCGTACCATCCGACACCGCCCCCCGCCTGGCAGCCTCGCACCGACCCTGCGCCCCTGCTGCCCGACGAGCGTCCGTACCGCGTGCTCGGTACCGACTCGGCGGCTGACGTCGACCCCGCGCTGCTGCGCCGCCTCTACGCGGAGCTGGTGCGGGGTCGCCGGTACAACACCCAGGCCACGGCCCTGACCAAGCAGGGCAGGCTCGCCGTCTACCCCTCCAGCACCGGCCAGGAGGCCTGTGAGGTCGCCGCCGCGCTCGTCCTCGAGGAGCGCGACTGGCTCTTCCCGAGCTACCGCGACACGCTCGCCGCCGTCGCCCGCGGCCTCGACCCCGTGCAGGCGCTCACGCTGCTGCGCGGTGACTGGCACACCGGCTACGACCCGCACGAGCACCGGGTCGCGCCCCTGTGCACCCCGCTCGCCACCCAGCTCCCGCATGCCGTGGGCCTCGCGCACGCCGCCCGCCTCAAGGGCGACGACGTGGTCGCACTCGCCCTGGTCGGCGACGGCGGCACCAGCGAGGGCGACTTCCACGAGGCGCTCAACTTCGCCGCCGTCTGGCAGGCGCCGGTCGTCTTCCTCGTCCAGAACAACGGCTTCGCGATCTCCGTGCCGCTGGAGAAGCAGACCGCCGCTCCCTCCCTCGCCCACAAGGCCGTCGGCTACGGCATGCCGGGCCGCCTGGTCGACGGCAACGACGCGGCAGCCGTGCACCAGGTGCTCGGCGAGGCCGTGGCCCACGCCCGCGCGGGCGGCGGCCCCACCCTGGTCGAGGCGGTGACGTACCGCATCGACGCCCACACCAACGCCGACGACGCGACCCGCTACCGCGGTGACTCCGAGGTGGAGGTCTGGCGCGCGCACGACCCGATCACGCTCCTGGAGCGCGAGCTGACCGAACGCGGACTCCTCGACGAGGCCGCCATACAGGCCGCGCGCGACGCCGCCGAGACGATGGCCGCCGATCTGCGCGAGCGCATGAACCAGGACCCGGTGCTCGACCCCATGGACCTCTTCGCCCATGTCTACGCCGAGCCCACCCCCCAACTGCGCGAACAGGAGGCCCTGCTGCGGGCCGAGCTGGCGGCGGAAGAAGAAGGGGCGCACTGATGACCACCGTCGCTCTCAAGCCCGCCACCATGGCACAGGCGCTCACCCGCGCCCTCCGGGACGCCATGACCGCCGACCCGACGGTGCACGTCATGGGCGAGGACGTCGGCACCCTCGGCGGCGTCTTCCGGGTCACCGACGGACTCGCCAAGGAGTTCGGCGAGGACCGGGTCACCGACACCCCGCTCGCCGAGGCGGGCATCCTCGGCACGGCCGTCGGCATGGCGATGTACGGGCTCCGGCCGGTCGTCGAGATGCAGTTCGACGCGTTCGCCTACCCGGCGTTCGAGCAGCTCATCAGCCATGTCGCCCGGATGCGCAACCGCACCCGCGGGGCCATGCCGCTGCCGATCACCATCCGGGTCCCCTACGGCGGAGGCATCGGCGGCGTCGAGCACCACAGCGACTCCTCCGAGGCGTATTACATGGCGACCCCGGGCCTGCATGTCGTCACCCCCGCCACCGTCGCGGACGCCTACGGGCTGCTGCGCGCCGCCATCGCCTCCGACGACCCCGTGGTCTTCCTGGAGCCCAAGCGCCTGTACTGGTCGAAGGACTCCTGGAACCCCGAGGAACCGCAGTCCGTCGAGCCGATCGGCCGTGCGGTCGTGCGCCGCGCTGGCCGCAGCGCCACGCTCATCACCTACGGCCCCTCCGTGCCCGTCTGCCTGGAGGCCGCCGAGGCGGCCACGGCCGAGGGCTGGGACCTCGAAGTGGTCGACCTGCGCTCACTGGTGCCCTTCGACGACGAGACGGTCGCCGCGTCCGTACGGCGCACCGGGCGGGCCGTCGTCGTCCACGAGTCCGGAGGCTTCGGCGGGCCGGGCGGCGAGATCGCGGCCCGTGTCACCGAACGCTGCTTCCACCACCTGGAGGCGCCCGTGCTGCGCGTCGCCGGGTTCGACATCCCGTACCCGCCGCCGATGCTGGAGCGGCACCACCTGCCCGGCGTCGACCGGATCCTCGACGCGGTCGGGCGTCTGCAGTGGGAGGCGGAGAACTGATGGCCCAGGTCCTGGAGTTCAAGCTGCCCGACCTTGGTGAAGGGCTCACCGAGGCGGAGATCGTCCGCTGGCTGGTCCAGGTCGGCGACGTCGTCGCCATCGACCAGCCCGTCGTCGAGGTCGAGACGGCCAAGGCGATGGTCGAGGTGCCGTGCCCGTACGGAGGTGTCGTCACCGCCCGTTTCGGCGAGGAGGGCACGGAACTTCCCGTGGGGGCGCCGCTGCTGACGGTGGCCGTGGGGGCTCCGGTCGGCGGCGGTTCGGCGGGGGCCTCGGGCGCCGGGGAGACCACGGGCGCCGCGCAGGGCTCCGGCTCCGCCGGGAAGGCCGAGGGCTCCGGGAACGTGCTGGTGGGCTACGGCACTTCGGAGGCACCCAAGCGGCGCAGGAGGGTGCGTCCGACACGTCCGACGGCTGCCACGGGGGCTGCCGGCGCCGCGGCGAACGGTGGTGTGACCGCCGCAGTCGCTGAAAGGTCGCTTGCCGGCGCCGGGCCGCTCGCTGGTGACCCGGTGCGTGGTGACGGGCCCGTGCCCGTGATCTCCCCTCTCGTCCGCCGTCTCGCCCGCGAGAACGGTCTGGATCTGCGGAAGCTGCGTGGATCGGGCCCCGACGGGCTGATCATGCGGGCCGATGTGGAGCAGGCCCTGCGGGCCGCCTCCGCCACCGGCACCACGTCCGCCGTCACCACCGTCGGCATGGCGACACCGTCGGCGTCGGCCGTCTCCACCTCCGCCACGGCCGCCGCGCAGCATCTCACGAGGCCCGCGCGTGCGGAGATCTCCTCCGGCACCCGGGTCCCCCTGCGGGGCGTACGCGGCGCTGTCGCCGACAAGCTCTCCCGGAGCCGGCGTGAGATCCCGGACGCCACCTGCTGGGTGGACGCCGACGCGACGGAACTGATGAACGCCCGCGCGGCCATGAACGCGGCCGGCGGCCCGAAGATCTCCCTCCTCGCGCTGCTCGCCCGGATCTGCACCGCCGCGCTGGTCCGTTTCCCGGAGCTCAACTCGACGGTCGACATGGAGGCCCGCGAGGTCGTACGCCTCGACCAGGTGCACCTCGGGTTCGCCGCGCAGACCGAACGAGGGCTCGTGGTGCCCGTCGTACGGGACGCCCACGCGAGGGACGCGGAGTCGCTCAGCGCGGAGTTCGCCCGGCTCACCGACGCCGCGCGGACCGGGACGCTCACGCCCGCCCAACTCACCGGCGGCACCTTCACGCTGAACAACTACGGCGTGTTCGGTGTCGACGGCTCCACGCCGATCATCAACCACCCCGAGGCGGCCATGCTCGGCGTCGGCCGCATCGTTCCCAAGCCATGGGTCCACCAGGGGGAGCTGGCGGTACGGCAGGTGGTGCAGCTCTCGCTCACCTTCGACCACCGGGTGTGCGACGGCGGTACGGCGGGCGGCTTCCTGCGCTACGTCGCGGACTGCGTCGAACAGCCCGCGGTGCTGCTGCGCAGCCTCTGACCAAGCGCGTCGCCGGGTCCCGGGCCGCCGACTTCGCCTCCGGCGTCGGCGGCCCTCGACCGTCGTCCTCACCCTCCGGGCCGGCCTTCGCGAGCGGCCCTGATCGCATGGCGTCCCCGGGATCGCGCGGCATCCCCGCGTTCCCTGTGATCGCCGGGACACGCATACTCGGGGGATGACCGCGTACGAGCCGCCGGACGGCCCCGGTACCGAGGCGTACGACGCCGTCGTGCTCGCCGGGGGTGCCGCCCGGCGGCTCGGCGGCGCCGACAAGCCCGGGGTGCGCGTCGGCGGACGTGCCCTGCTCGACCGGGTACTGGCCGCCTGCGCCGGAGCCCGGACGACCGTCGTCGTCGCCGATCCCCGCCCCACCGCCCGGCCCGTGCTGTGGGCCCGCGAGGAGCCCCCGGGTGGCGGCCCCCTCGCCGCGCTGGACGCCGGCCTCCGCCACACCACCGCCCTGTACGTCGTCGTCCTCTCCGCCGACCTGCCCTTCCTTGCCGAGGAGACGGTACGGCGGCTGCTCGGCACCCTCCGGGGCAGCGCCGTCGCGCCCGACGGCTTCCCCACCGCCCCGGCCGACGGCGTCCTCGTCACCGACCCCGACGGCCGTGATCAGCCCCTCGTGGCCGCGTACCGGGCCGACGCACTGCGCCGGGAGCTGGCGCGGCTCGGTGTCGAGCACGGGGGGACGGCCGGGCTGCCGCTGCGGCGCCTGGTCGGGGCACTGCGCCTCACCCGTATCACCGACCCCGTCGCGTCGTTCGACTGCGACACCTGGGACGACATCGCCGCCGCCCGCGCACGGATCAGGGAGCATGGCCACGTGTTGGATGAATGGATTTCCGCAGTCAAGGACGAGCTGGGCATCGACCTCGACGTCGACACCCGAGAACTGCTCGACCTCGCCCGTGACGCCGCCCACAGCGTGGCCAGGCCCGCGGCTCCGCTGACCACCTTCCTCGTCGGCTACGCGGCGGCGAAGGCCGGGGGAGGCCCCGAAGCGGTCGCCGAGGCCGCCCGCAAGGCCACGGCCCTGGCTCTCGGCTGGGCCGACGAGGCAAGCGGCGGCAAGTCCGGCGCCCCCGACGGCAAGTCCGGAGCCTCCGACTCCGCCCCGGACGCCGGATGACCGCCCAGGACGCCGAGGAACTCGACGTGGATGTGGAGGAGGCGCTGGCCGTGGCCAACGACAGACCCGTCCGAGGGCCCCGCGAACCCCGCCCCGCCGACGAGACTCCGGCCGAGGGCGGTCCCGGCGCGCGCCGGGCCAAGGAGGACGCTCACCACCGGGCCACCTCCTGGCCCGAGGCCCGCGCCGCAGCCGAGCGCGCCGCCCGCTCGTCCGGACGCCGCTCCCCGGTCTCCGTGACCGTCGAGGACGCTCTCGGTCTGGTGCTCGCCGCACCCCTCACCGCACTCACGGACCTGCCTTCCTTCGACACCTCCGCGATGGACGGCTGGGCCGTCGCGGGGCCCGGTCCCTGGGAGGTACGGGAGGACGGCGTGCTGGCAGGGCACGCCGAACCCGAGCGGCTCACCGACGGCGAGGCGGTCCGGATCGCCACCGGCGCACGCATCCCGCTCGACACCACCGCCGTCCTGCGCAGCGAACACGGCCGCACCGACGAGAAGGGCCGGCTGCACGCCATCAGGGACATGGCTCACGGTCAGGACATCCGTCCCCGGGGCCAGGAGTGCCGCCGCGGTGACCAACTGCTGCCGCTCGGCACACTGCTCACCCCCGCCGCACTGGGACTCGCTGCGGCCGCCGGATACGACACCCTCACCGTGCTGCCGCGCCCCCGCGTCGAACTGCTCGTCCTGGGCGACGAATTGCTCACCGAGGGACTTCCGCGCGACGGCCTGATCCGCGACGCGCTCGGTCCGATGCTGCCGTCATGGCTCCGGGCCCTCGGCGCCGAGGTCACCGCCGTACGCCGACTCGGAGATGCCGCCGACGCCCTGCACAAGGCCGTGCGGTCCTCCTCCGCCGACCTGATCGTGACCACGGGCGGCACGGCCGCCGGACCCGTCGACCATGTCCACCCGACGCTGCGCCGCATCGGTGCCGAACTTCTCGTCGACGGCGTCAAGGTGCGCCCAGGCCACCCCATGTTGCTGGCCCGCACCAAGGCGAACCAGCATCTCGTCGGTCTGCCGGGCAACCCGCTGGCCGCTGTCTCGGGGCTGTTCACCCTCGCCGAGCCCCTTCTGCGGACCCTGGCCGGACGGGCCGCGCCCGAGCCGTACGGGATGCCGCTGAAGGAGGCCGTGCACGGGCACCCGTACGACACCCGGCTCATCCCTGTCGCCCTGCGTGGGGACGATGCCGTCCCCTTGCACTACAACGGCCCCGCCATGCTCCGCGGCATCGCCACCGCGGATGCCCTTGCCGTCGTCCCACCCGGCGGCGCCCGTCCCGGTCAGGAGCTGGAACTGCTGGATCTGCCCTGGACGACCGCGGGGATCCAGGTGTGTTTCACGTGAAACGTCCATATGCCCAACCGGCCTTGCGGGCGAGGGGGTTTCACGTGAAACAACGGGCACACGTGGATGTAGTACAGCCAGGGGATGTACGGGGAAACGGGGAGTGTTTCACGTGAAACTTCCGGGCTATGACGTGATCGCCCGCACTGCGGAAGAGCGTCACGTGACCCATCCGGTGAAACTGCCGAAGAGACAGGTCGAGCGCCCGATCCGTCAGGTCGGCAAGCGACTGGCGATGGCGTTGTTCGTGCTGGTCGCGACGGCCTTCATCGTTTACGCCGACCATGAGGGCTACCACGACAACTCGGATGGCAGCGTCGACCTGCTGGACGCGTTCTACTACGCCACGGTCACCCTCTCGACCACCGGATACGGCGACATCACGCCGGTGAGCGACGCCGCCCGGCTCACCAACATCTTCGTGATCACACCGCTGCGCGTGCTGTTCCTGATCATCCTGGTCGGCACCACGCTGGAGGTCCTCACGGAGCGCACGCGCGAGGAATGGCGACTGAACCGCTGGAGGGCGGCCTTGAGGGAGCACACCGTTGTCGTCGGCTTCGGGACGAAGGGGCGGTCGGCGATCCAGACCGTCTGTGCGACGGGGCTGAAGAAGGAGCAAATCATCGTCGTCGACCCCAGCTCCAAGGTGATCGAGGCGGCGATGGCCGACGGATACGCGGGGATCGTGGGGGACGCGACCCGGAGCGATGTGCTGCTACGGGCCGAGGCGCAGAAGGCACGGCAGATCATCATCTCCACCGCTCGGGACGACACCGCCGTGCTGGTCACGCTGACGGCGCGCCAGATGAATCGCGGCGCGAAGATCGTGGCCGCCGTTCGGGAGGAGGAGAACGCGCCGCTGCTGAAGCAGTCCGGGGCCGATGTCGTCATCACCAGTGCCAGCGCGGCCGGACGCCTCCTCGGTCTTTCGGTGCTCAGTCCCGCCGCCGGCATGGTCATGGAGGATCTCATTCAGCAGGGCAGCGGTCTCGACATCGTCGAACGGCCCGTCATAAAGGCCGAGGTGGGGCGGAAGGTGCGGGAGACGGAGGACCTGGTCGTCAGCGTGCTGCGCGGCCACCGCGTGCTCGGCTACGACGACCCGTCCGTCGGCGAACTCCAGGTCACGGACCGGCTCATCACCATCGTCCGCGCCACACCGAGCACGAAGGTCACCCCTGAGACCAAGCATCTGCCGTAGTCGGATCATGAGGATGCCCCCTGGGACGTACTGCCTGGGGGCACCCTCATGTCGCGATCGCTACTTGCGGTTGTACAGCCGCATCGTGATCGGTCCGAAGACCAGCACGAACAGGGCGGACCAGCCCAGCGACCAGGCGATCTCCGCCGTGGGCCACTCACCCGCCATCAGCTCGCGCACCGCCGAGGCCAGATGGGTGATCGGACTGTTGTTGACGAACGCCTGGAGCCACCCCGGCATGGTGCGCGGGTCGACGAAGACGTTGGACAGGAAGGTCAGCGGGAAGATCACCATCATGCTGACCCCCATCACCGACTTCTCGGTGCGCAGCATCAGCCCGAACATCGTCCAGATCCACGAGAACGCGAACGAGAAGACGATGAGGAGTGCGACCCCGGCGACCACGCCCACGACTCCTCCGTCCGGGCGGTAGCCGAGGATCAGACCGACGGTGAGCATCACCACGGACGCGATGGCGTACCGCAGGGCGTCGCCCAGGAGATAGCCGACCATCGTCGAAGGCCGCCAGATCGGCAGCGAGCGGAACCGGTCGAAGACACCCTTCTCGATGTCCGTGTTGACCGAGACGCCGGTGTACATCGTGATCATCACGACCGACATCACCAGGATCCCCGGCAGCAGGAACTGGATGTACTCCTTCGGGGAGCCGGCCAGGGCACCGCCGAAGAGGTACGTGTACATCAACACCATCATGATCGGGAAGGCGGTGACGTCGAAGAGCTGTTCCGGGACGTGTTTGATCTTGAGGATGGCCCGCCAGCCGAAGGTCAGTGACGCCGACAGGGCGCTGGGCCTCGGCGGCCGCTCCTTGGCGATGAGCAGCGCGGCGAGCGACTCGGTGCTCACGGGGGCGAGTTCCTTGTTGTCGGTGCTGGTCGCGGTGCTCATGCCGCCGCCTCGTCCTTCTTGTCGACGTATCGGGAGTCATGGGCCTTGGTGTCGTGTCCGGTGAGGGCGAGGAACACCTCGTCCAGGCTGGGCTGCCCCAGCGAGAAGTTGTCGACGACGACGCCGGCGCGGGCCAGCTCGGCGAGGGCACGGGCCGCGGACTCGGCGGCACCCCGGCCGTTGGCGGATCCGCCGCCCACCCGCGCCGTCAGGGCCACCGGGTCCGGCTCCCGCTGTACATCGGCGTCGAGCGCGAGCCGCAGGACCTCCTCGGCCTGCGGGCGCTGGGCCGCGTCACGCAGCCGCAGATGGACGGAACCGGCGCCCACGGACGCCTTCAGCTCGCCCTTCGTGCCTTCCGCGATCACCTTGCCGCGGTCGATGACGGCGATCCGGGACGCCAGCTGGTCCGCCTCGTCCAGATACTGCGTGGTCAGCAGCACTGTCGTGCCCTGGGCGACCACCGCGCGCACGATGTCCCACACCTGATTGCGGCTGCGCGGGTCGAGACCGGTCGTCGGCTCGTCGAGGAACAGCAGGTCCGGGGTGTTCAGGATGGACGCGGCGATGTCGATCCGGCGCCGCATGCCGCCCGAGTAGTGCTTGACCTGCTTCCCGGCGGCCTCGCTCAGACCGAACGCCTCCAGCAGCTGCTCGGAGCGCAGCCGTGCCGCCCGTTTGCCGTGGCCGAGGAGCCGGCCCAGCAGCACCAGGTTCTCGGTGCCGGTCAGATCCTCGTCCACGGAGGCGTACTGGCCCGTCAGGCTCACCCTGCCGCGCACCTCGTCGGCCTCCCGGACGACGTCGTGACCGAAGACATGTGCCTCGCCGCCGTCGGGTCGCAGCAGTGTGGCCAGCATTTTCACTGTGGTGGTCTTGCCGGCGCCGTTCGGGCCGAGGACGCCGTAGACCGTACCGGCCGGCACGGCCAGGTCGACGCCGTCGACGGCCCGGGTCTCGCCGAACGTCTTCACCAGACCCGCGGTCTCGATGGCGAGGCCGGATGTCTGTGCGCTCATGTCTGAGATCCTTCCGCGTGCGGGGCCCGTGTCCGGGGCTGCGCAAAGGGAGACCGCCGGGTCTGGCGAAACTCATCGGTCGTGCGGGCGTGATTTCTCCAGGGTCTCGCCCGCGGAGATCGGGCGCACCCGATTAAGGGGTCCGACGACGCAGCGGCCTCGGACTCTCTGCGGCAGGCGCTCTGGGAGAGGCGGAGCGGCGGGGAGTAGCGTCCCCTCATGCATGCGATCACGATTCCCGAACCCGGTGGACCCGAGGCCCTGGTGTGGGACGAGGTCCCCGACCCGGTGCCCGGCGAGGGCGAAGTGCTCATCGAGGTGGCGGCGAGCGCGGTGAACCGCGCCGATCTGCTTCAGCGGCAGGGCTTCTACGACCCACCGCCGGGTGCCTCCCCCTACCCCGGCCTTGAGTGCTCCGGACGCATCGCGGCAATCGGGTCCGGCGTGTCCGGGTGGGGCGTCGGCGACGAGGTGTGCGCGCTGCTCTCGGGCGGCGGCTACGCGGAGAAGGTCGTCGTCCCGGCCGGCCAGTTGCTGCCCGTCCCCTCCGGCCTCGACCTCCAGCAGGCGGCGGCGCTGCCCGAGGTGGTCTGCACGGTCTGGTCGAACGTCTTCATGATCGCCCACCTCCGTCCCGGCGAGACCCTCCTCGTCCACGGCGGCTCCAGCGGCATCGGCACGATGGCCATCCAGCTGGCGAAGGCGGTCGGAGCCAAGGTCGCCGTCACCGCGGGCACCGAGGAGAAGCTGCGCCGGTGTGCCGCGCTCGGCGCGGACATCCTGATCAACTACCGCGAGCAGGACTTCGTCGAGGAGGTCCGCAAGGCCACGGACGGCAAGGGGGCCGACGTCATCCTCGACAACATGGGGGCCAAGTACCTGGACCGCAATGTCCGGGTGCTCGCCGTCAACGGCCGTCTCGCCATCATCGGCATGCAGGGCGGCGTCAAGGGAGAGCTGAACATAGGGGCACTCCTCGCCAAGCGGGCCGCCATCAGCGCGACCTCGCTGCGCGCCCGGCCCCCGGAGGAGAAGACGGCCATCGTCGCCGCCGTACGCGAGCACGTGTGGCCGCTGGTCGCCGGTGGCCGGGTACGCCCCGTCGTCGACCGGGAGATCCCGATGAACGACGCGGCCACGGCCCACCGGGTCCTGGAGGACAGCGGCCACGTGGGCAAGGTGGTGCTGGTGGTGCCCTAGACACGACGAAGGCCGGGCCGCGCCCCGGGATGCCCCGTACGAGTGACCGTACGAGCCACTCGAACGCCGTGCGAGGAGCCGTACGGCGGCGGTGGTCGCGGCCGGGCGCCCCAGCCCCACACAGCCCCGGGCGCCGCTCCACCCCGGCTCCCCCGACCGCCCGTCAGCCCCTCCGGAGCCGCAGGCCCACGAAGGCCAGGCCCAGGCCGAGGCCCATCAGCATGAGACCGCCGCCCAGGGCGAGGACCTCCAGCACGGGGCCCTCGGCGGCTTCGGCGCCCGGCCTGCCGACGGGTGACGCGGCGGGCGGCTCGGCGTTCTGCGGCGGCTCGGGGACGACGGCGTCCTCCGTGCCGTCCGGCTCCGCGGAGGCCTCGTACAGGTCCTCCGGGTCCGTCAGTTCCGCCTCCTGGCGCCCCGGCCGCTCCCGCCCCTCTCCCGCGCGGCTGCCGGCCCGGGAGGAGGCGGGGTCGGGCTCGACGGCCGCGTGTACGGGCGGCACCGTGCCCGCCACCGGGACCGTGAGGAGCCCCGTGACGAGGACCAGTCCCGTCACACGCGACGCGCAGAGCCGAGGGATCACGAACTCAGCGTCACACGCCGCCCGCATCCCGGCACCTCGGCCCCCGCCCGCCGGTAACCGGCGAGAACCCCCTGGGACGAGCCGTCGGGCATTGCCGCGAGACGCCTGGACCTCGTACGCAATCGGTGGATCAGCCCGTGTCGGGGGCACCACGGTGGTGAGGTGTACACGTGCGAGAGAATGACGGCATGGAGATGCCGAGGAACGAACGGTCGCCCGAACAGCCCCAGATCCTGGTCGTGGGCCAGGACGGAATGGCGGTGGGCGGCGGAGGAGACGAGGACTCCCGCGAGGTTCCGGTGACGGAGATGGTGGAACAGCCCGCGAAGGTCATGCGCATCGGCAGCATGATCAAGCAGCTGCTGGAGGAGGTGCGGGTGGCACCCCTCGACGAGGCGAGCCGGGCCCGGCTGAAGGAGATCCACGCCAGCTCGGTCAAGGAACTGGAGGACGGGCTGGCGCCCGAGCTGGTCGAGGAACTCGAGCGGCTCTCCCTGCCCTTCACCGACGAGGCGATCCCCAGCGACGCGGAACTGCGGATCGCGCAGGCCCAGCTGGTCGGCTGGCTCGAAGGACTCTTCCACGGGATCCAGACCACGCTGTTCGCCCAGCAGATGGCCGCCCGCGCCCAGCTGGAGCAGATGCGCCGCGCCCTGCCCCCCGGCGTCGGCGGCCACGAGGACGGCGACGACCCCCGTACCGTCGGCCGCTCGGGCGGCCCGTACCTCTAGGGGCTGTGTGAAAGTCCCGCACAGCACCCGCGGCGCCCGGCACGCACCCTCGGCGCACCGGCCAAAGGCCCAAGTAGCGCCGCTACGAGGGCCTTCGTCCGGCGCGCCGAGGGCACGCACCGAACACCGCGGGCACCGCACAGGACTTTCACACAGCCCCTGGTGCGGTGACCGGAAAGGTTCACCGGCTCGCGACGCCCGGCACCCAGCCGCGTTGTCGCATCACCCGCGTACGTCCCGTACGCGGGTGATACTCCGCCTTGCGATGCTCCCCCACTGCCTGAACGGCGTGGGAGGTGCCCCCGGCACCGGACGCCGCGAGCCGTCCGGCAAACCTTTCCGGTCACAGCACTGGCCTCGCCGGCCCGCGAGCCTGGCCCTGAGGCCCGGCACCCCCTCCACCGAACGCACGAGAAGGGCCCGGCACGCCGAGTGCCGGGCCCTTCCCCGTCGGTGGGCGGCCGGTGTCAGGCCGGGTTGCCCGAGGAGACCTTGAGGATGATCGTCGGCATCTGCTTGGGGTCGACGTCCTCGCTCGCCGCGGGGTACTGCTCCATGACGGTGCCCTCGCCGTAGGTGTTCTCGTCGACGTCCTTGGTGTCGTACTCCCAGCCCGCGGCCTGGAGGCACTTCTTCACCGAGTCGATGTTCTTGAAGGTGAAGTCCGGGAGTTCGACCTTCGCGGGGTCGTTGTAGGACTCGGACGGGTCCGTGCACTCGGAGGTCTCGATGACCTTCGACGTGTCGGGGCCCTTGTGCCCCTCGACCACGCTCGGCGAGGAGGACGCCTTCGCGTCGTTGCCGCCGCCCTCGGACTCACTGCCGCCGCTCAGCGAGAGGGCCGTGATCAGACCGCCGATCGCGATGAGCGACACGACGATGGCGCCGATGACGACACCCTTGTTGCTCTTGCCGCCCCCCGAACGCCCGGCCGAGAGGGAGGACTGCTGCGGCGTGATGTTGTACGGCGGCGGGGTGGCCGCACCCTGCTGGGGTGAGTACGCGGCGGTCTGCGGCGGCGTCGCGTACCCGCCCTGCTGCGGATAGCCGTACGACGGGGCGGGCGCGGGCGTCGGGTGGCCGAAGCCGCCCGTCGCCGGCGGCTGGTACGGGGTCTGGACACCGCCCGAATGCGGCGTACCCGACTGGTCGACGGGCGGGAAGACCGCCGAGGACACCCCGGCGCCGTTCGACGTCTGGGCGCCCGGCACGATGCTCGGCGCGACGGGCTGGAGGGACGCGGCGACCCGAAGGCACTCGTCGCGCATGGCCTCGGCGCTCGGGAACCGCTCGTTCGGGTTCTTCTTCAGCGCGCGGGCGATGAGGGCGTCCACGGCCGGCGGCAGCGAACGGTTGATCGAGGAGGGAGCGACCGGCTCCTCCTGGACGTGGGCATAGGCGATGGCCAGCGGCGAGTCCGCCTCGAAGGGCAGCCGCCCGGTCGTCAGCTGGAACAGCATGATGCCGACCGAGTACAGGTCGGAGCGCGCGTCGACCCCGCGGCCCAGGGCCTGCTCGGGCGAGAGGTACTGGGGGGTGCCGACGACCATGCCGGTCTGCGTCATCGACGTGACACCGGACTGCATGGCGCGGGCGATGCCGAAGTCCATGACCTTGACGACATTGCGCTTGGTCATCATGACGTTGCCCGGCTTGATGTCCCGGTGGACCAGCCCCATCTCGTGGCTGATCTCCAGGGCCGCCAGCACATCCGCGGTGATCTTCAGCGCCTTGTCGGCGGGCATCGCACCCTGCTGCTGGATGTCCGCGTCGAGGACCGAACCGAGCGGCCTGCCCTCGATGTACTCCATGACGATGTACGGCGTCGCCATGCCGTCGACTTCGTCCTCGCCGGTGTCGAAGACCGAGACGATATTGGTGTGGGTGAGCTTCGCCACGGACTGCGCCTCGCGGCGGAAGCGCTCACGGAAGGCCTGTTCGCGGCCGAGCTCCGTGTGAAGTGTCTTGATAGCGACCTGTCGGTCGAGCACCGAGTCGTACGCGAGGTGGACGGATGCCATGCCGCCCTCGCCGAGCAGGTCACGCAGCTGATAGCGGCCGCCGGCGAGCGAACGCCCCGCATACCGGCCTTGTGCGGCGTCCTGGCTCATCTTCCTGCGTCCCCCATCGGCGCGCGCGGAGCCCTTCGACGGGGCGCCCGCGATCGGTGATCCTGGTGATCCTTTGTGCTATTCCCGGCCAAGTCTGCCCCAGGGCACTGACACGTCAAGCGCGGTGCCCGTTCCGTGACCGTACGCGAAAGAAGCGTCGCGGAAGCGTTACAGCGGGCGTACGCCCGGTACACAGAACTTGCACGAGTGCGCGCGCGGCGGGTTTCATGGCCGATCAACCCTTGAACTGACCTTGAATCCGTCGCGAGCCCCTGGACGCCGCTCGCGCGTCCAAGTCGGACCGGGCCCTTGCGTGAAGGCTGTAGCGTGGCCGACGGAGACCGTAACAAGAACCGCGCGGACCGCGGGCAGAAACGACGGCGAGGACTGATGGCACAGCAGCAGCGCTCTCAGGGCCCGTCCGACCCCGAGGCGACTGGCGGCGGAATGTCAGATGCGCCGGAGTTGTGGGGCAACGGCGGGCTTGTCGGCGACGGTCGGTACCGGCTGACCCACAGACTCGGCCGGGGCGGCATGGCCGAGGTGTTCGCGGCCGAGGACGTACGCCTCGGCCGTACGGTCGCGGTCAAGCTGCTCCGCTCCGATCTCGCCGAGGACCCCGTCTCCAAGGCGCGCTTCACGCGCGAGGCCCAGTCCGTGGCCGGCCTCAACCACCACTCCATCGTGGCGGTCTACGACTCCGGCGAGGACGTCGTGAACGGCACCCCCGTGCCGTACATCGTCATGGAGCTGGTCGAGGGACGCACCATCCGCGACCTGCTGCTCAACGCGGAGGCACCCGGCCCCGAGCAGGCGCTGATCATCGTCTCGGGTGTCCTGGAGGCGCTCGCCTACTCCCACCAGCACGGCATCGTGCACCGTGACATCAAGCCGGCCAACGTCATCATCACCACCAACGGCGCGGTGAAGGTGATGGACTTCGGCATCGCGCGCGCCCTGCACGGCGCGTCCACCACGATGACCCAGACCGGCATGGTCATGGGCACGCCTCAGTACCTGTCGCCGGAGCAGGCGCTCGGCAAGGCCGTCGACCACCGCTCCGACCTGTACGCCACGGGCTGCCTGCTCTACGAACTGCTGGCGCTGCGCCCGCCGTTCGTCGGCGAGACCCCGCTGTCCGTGGTCTACCAGCACGTCCAGGACATCCCGGTCCCGCCCTCCGAGGTCGCCGAGGCGGCGCCGCCGGAGCTCGACGGCCTCGTCATGCGCTCCCTCGCCAAGGAGCCCGACGACCGGTTCCAGACGGCCGAGGAGATGCGCGGCCTCGTCCAGTACGGCCTGCAGATGCTGTACGACCAGGGCAGCCACACCGGCACCTGGAACACCGGGCCCGTGACCATGCACGAGGGCCGGCACACCCCGCCGGGCGGTATGGCCGGTACGACCGCCATGCCCCACCCCGGCGACATGGGCACCTCGCAGATCCCGCAGCCGATCCTGCCCGGCTACGGCGGCGGCCGCGACGACGGCGGCTTCGAGGGCAACGGCAACCGGGGCAGCGGCCGCGGCAAGCTGTGGATCCTCGCGGTCCTCGCGGTGATCGCCATCGCTGCGGGCGTCGCTCTGGCGTTGAACGGCAACGACAAGAAGTCCGGCAACGACACCGAGATCACCAAGTCGCCGTCGGCCTCCTCGTCCAGCAAGGACAAGAAGGACGACGAGACGCCGAGCGCCGAGGAGACCCACGACGACTCGGGCGGCAGCACCGACTCGGGCAACAACCAGAACTACTCGCCGTCGGTCCCCCAGACGCCGAGCTTCAGCGAGAAGCCCACACAGAGCGAGCCGGCCGAGGACCCGACGAGCGAGGAACCCCCGCCGGATGAGCCGACGACTCCGCAGGAACCGGAGCCCACGGACAGCCCGCCGCCGGACGAGGAAAGCGGCGGCGCCGACTCCGGCGGTCTGACGAGCGGTGTCACCGGCGGCGACGAGCAGTGACGGATCGAGGCCCCCTTCACGGGGGCCTCTTCCGTTGGGGGGTTTCGTACGAGGTTCGTACGGGGACGGGCGACCCACCCCTAACGGCCCTCGAAAGAGAAGTCTTCCCGTGGCCGGGGTGGCCGGGATAACGTGCCGGTGTTCCGGCCCCCTGCCAGGCTGTAACCAGTGCTGTGACCAGCAGGTGTTCCCCACCGACACGACTTACTTGGATCCCCTAGTACCGAAATACTTGGAAATCCAAGGAAAATCGCAGGTCAGTAGGGGTTTCACAGGAATGTCGCGCACTGGGTAACGTGCCTCGTGCAGGGCGCTCGCCGGGGCACCTGTCACGTCTGTTCCCGGCCAAGGGCACCCACCCCGTGCACGGATTCCGGGATCAGGCGAGCCGCACTGGTCTTCCGGCAATCCCGGGGGCCGGACCGACGGAGGAGCACACGTGACCGTGGAGAGCACTGCCGCGCGCAAGACGACGCGACGCAGCGCCGCAGGCAAGACCGGCAGCACCGGCAGCAAGGCGGCCGGCACCACCGGCACCAGGCGCGCCACTGCGAAGAAGACGACCGGCGGCGCCGAGCCCGAGCTCGTCCAGCTGCTGACGCCCGAGGGCAAGCGCGTCAAGAACGCGGAGTACGACCCGTTCGTCGCCGGCATCACCGACGACGAGCTTCGCGGCCTGTACCGCGACATGGTGCTGACCCGTCGCTTCGACGCCGAGGCCACCTCCCTGCAGCGCCAGGGCGAGCTGGGCCTGTGGGCGTCGCTGCTCGGCCAGGAGGCCGCCCAGATCGGCTCCGGCCGGGCCACCCGCGAGGACGACTACGTCTTCCCGACCTACCGCGAGCACGGCGTCGCATGGTGCCGTGGTGTCGACCCGACCAACCTGCTCGGCATGTTCCGCGGCGTGAACAACGGCGGCTGGGACCCGAACGGCAACAACTTCCACCTCTACACGATCGTCATCGGCTCCCAGACGCTGCACGCCACGGGCTACGCCATGGGCATCGCCAAGGACGGCGCCGACTCGGCGGTCATCGCCTACTTCGGTGACGGCGCGTCCAGCCAGGGCGACGTCGCCGAGGCGTTCACCTTCTCCGCGGTCTACAACGCCCCCGTCGTGTTCTTCTGCCAGAACAACCAGTGGGCGATCTCCGAGCCCACCGAGAAGCAGACCCGCGTCCCGCTGTACCAGCGCGCCCAGGGCTTCGGCTTCCCGGGCGTCCGCGTCGACGGCAACGACGTCCTGGCCTGCCTCGCGGTCACCAAGTGGGCGCTGGAGCGCGCCCGCCGGGGCGAGGGCCCCACCCTGGTGGAGGCGTACACGTACCGCATGGGCGCCCACACCACCTCCGACGATCCGACCCGCTACCGCCACGACGACGAGCGGGTGGCCTGGGAGGCGAAGGACCCGATCGCGCGCCTGCGCAGCTACCTCGAGTCCGAAACGGACACGAACGAGGGATTCTTCGCGGAACTCGAAGCGGAGAGCGAGGCGTTGGGAAGGCGAGTGCGCGAAGTGGTGCGTGCCATGCCGGACCCCGATCACTTCGCCATCTTCGAGAACGTGTACGCGGACGGGCACGCGCTGGTGGACGAGGAGCGCGCGCAGTTCGCCGCGTACCAGGCGTCGTTCGCCGACGTGGACGTAGAGGAGGGCAAGTAGCGATGACCACGCAGACCGCGACATCGGCGTCGATCTCGGCGCCGAAGAACATGGCGCTGGCCAAGGCGATCAACGAATCGCTGCGCAAGGCCCTCGAAGCCGACCCCAAGGTCCTCGTCATGGGCGAGGACGTCGGCAAGCTCGGCGGCGTCTTCCGGGTGACGGACGGCCTTCAGAAGGACTTCGGCGAGGACCGGGTCATCGACACCCCGCTCGCCGAGTCGGGCATCGTCGGCACGGCCATCGGACTCGCCCTGCGGGGCTACCGCCCGGTGGTCGAGATCCAGTTCGACGGCTTCGTGTTCCCCGCGTACGACCAGATCGTCACCCAGCTGGCCAAGATGCACGCCCGCTCGCTGGGCAAGGTCAAGCTGCCGGTCGTCGTCCGCATCCCGTACGGCGGCGGCATCGGCGCCGTCGAGCACCACTCGGAGTCCCCGGAGGCGCTGTTCGCGCATGTGGCGGGTCTGAAGGTGGTCTCCCCGGCGAACGCGTCGGACGCCTACTGGATGATGCAGCAGGCCATTCAGAGCGACGACCCGGTGATCTTCTTCGAGCCGAAGCGCCGCTACTGGGACAAGGCCGAGGTCAACCCGGACGCGATCCCCGGCCCCCTGCACAAGGCCCGCGTGGTCCGTGAGGGCACCGACCTCACCCTCGCCGCCTACGGGCCCATGGTGAAGCTCTGCCAGGAGGCCGCCGACGCGGCCGCCGAGGAGGGCAAGTCCCTGGAGGTCCTGGATCTGCGGTCGGTGTCCCCCCTGGACTTCGACTCGATCCAGGCGTCCGTGGAGCGGACCCGCCGGCTGATCGTGGTCCATGAGGCCCCGGTCTTCTTCGGCTCGGGCGCCGAGATCGCCGCCCGTATCACCGAGCGGTGCTTCTACCACCTGGAGGCCCCCGTCCTCCGGGTCGGTGGCTACCACGCCCCGTATCCGCCGGCGCGTCTCGAGGAGGAGTACCTGCCGGGTCTGGACCGGGTGCTCGACGCCGTCGACCGCTCGCTGGCGTACTGAGGGAGAGGTCCGTGACGACGATGACAGACACGTCTCTGCGCGAGTTCAAGATGCCCGACGTGGGCGAGGGACTCACCGAGGCCGAGATCCTCAAGTGGTACGTCCAGCCCGGTGACACCGTCACCGACGGCCAGATCGTCTGCGAGGTCGAGACGGCCAAGGCCGCAGTCGAACTGCCCATCCCGTACGACGGCGTCGTACGCGCCCTGCATTTTCCCGAGGGCACCACCGTCGACGTCGGCACGTCCATCATCGCGGTGGACGTGTCGGGCGGCGCCGCCCCGGCACCGGCCGAGGAGGCCGCGCCCGCGAAGCCCGCCGTCGAACCGGTCGCCGAGCCGAAGCCGGCGCCCGCTCCGGCCAAGCCGGAGGGCCGCAAGCCGGTCCTCGTCGGCTACGGCGTCGCAGAGTCGTCCACCAAGCGGCGCCCGCGCAAGGGCGTCCCGGCCGCCGTGCCGCCCGCCGAGGACACCCTGTACGGCGCCACCGCCCTCCAGGCCGTCCAGGGCGAGCTGAACGGACACGGCCAGCACGGCGTCACAGCGCCGCGCCCGCTGGCCAAGCCGCCGGTGCGCAAGCTGGCCAAGGACCTCGGCGTCGACCTCACGACGGTCACCCCGTCCGGCCCGGACGGCATCATCACCCGCGAGGACGTCCACGCGGCGGTGGCCCCGCCGAAGGCGCCCGAGCCCGTCGTGGAGGCGCCCGCCGCACCCGCGGCCCCCGCCGCCGCTCCGGCGCCGGCGGTGTCGTACGACGGCGTCCGGGAGACCCGTGTCCCCATCAAGGGCGTCCGCAAGGCGACGGCCGCCGCGATGGTCGGCTCGGCGTTCACCGCGCCGCATGTCACGGAGTTCGTCACCGTCGACGTGACGCGCACGGTGAAGCTGGTCGAGGAGCTCAAGCAGGACAAGGACATGCAGGGCCTGCGGGTGAACCCGCTCCTGCTGATCGCCAAGGCCCTGCTGGTCGCGATCAAGCGCAACCCGGACATCAACGCCTCCTGGGACGAGGCGGCCCAGGAGATCGTCGTCAAGCACTACGTGAACCTGGGTATCGCCGCCGCCACTCCGCGCGGTCTGATCGTGCCGAACATCAAGGACGCGCACGCGAAGACGCTCCCGCAGCTCGCCGAGTCCCTGGGCGAGCTCGTCTCCACGGCGAAGGAGGGCCGCACCTCCCCGGCCGCCATGCAGGGTGGCACGGTCACCATCACGAACGTCGGTGTCTTCGGCATCGACACCGGTACGCCCATCCTGAACCCCGGTGAGTCGGCGATCCTCGCCGTCGGCGCCATCAAGCCGCAGCCGTGGGTCCACAAGGGGAAGGTCAAGCCGCGTCAGGTCACGACCCTGGCGCTCAGCTTCGACCACCGGCTGGTGGACGGGGAGCTCGGTTCCAAGGTCCTGGCGGACGTCGCCGCCATCCTGGAGCAGCCGAAGAGGCTGATCACCTGGGCGTGAGACCGCGTTCCACCGGATAGGCTCACCGTGAAGGGGTCGGTCGCAACTTCGTCATGCGACCGGCCCCTTCGTTCATGTTTGCGCTCAGGGCCGGTCAGCGCTGGCTGAGCACGTACACCGGCGCTCCGTCCTCAGCCGCGCCCCGGGGGCGGATGCAGGCGTGCTTCCGCAGCAGCCGCAGGCAGTCGTTGACGCGGTGCACCGACAGCCCCGTACGGGCGGCGATCGCCTCCAGCGGTTGACGCAGCTCGCCCTTCTCGACGAGCACCGGCGCGATCACCACGGCCACCGTCCACACATCCGCGGTCACCGACAAGCGCTCCCGCCAGTCGGCCAGCACGGACTCGATGGTGGGGTGCGCTTCAAGGGCGTCCTCGGCGGGCGCCGACCGCTCGACGGAGAGGACGTCGAGCCGGTTGGCGATGCGTTCCATCGCCTGGGCCATGGCCTGCTGGGCGGCGAGACCGAGGCGCTGCATCTCGACCATCTGCTGCTGCGTCACCACCATCTGCTGCTGCGTTTCCAGCATCGTCTGCTGCGTCTCCAGCATCGTCTGCTGCGTCTCCACCATTTGCTGTTGCAGCGAGAGGGACTTCTGCTGGGCGATGGCGAGTTGCTCGTCCGCTTGGAGGTTGCGCTCTTCGAGCCGGACGATGGCTTCGGCGATCTGCTCGGGCATGGCGTACGCGATGGGTGCGCCCGGCCCGGCGGGCTGTACCTCGGCCTCCTCCAGGGTGTAGGAGCCTTCGCGCTGAATGGTCTCGATCACCTCGGCGACCCACTGCTTGAAGGGGGCGCACTCCGGCTTGGTGCAGGCGCCGACAAGCAGGATGAGACCTTGGAGAGAGATGACGTTCAGGTCTCGGCGCCACTCTCTACCTGCGGGAATGCCGAGACCGTAAGCTCCGGTTACGGTCTCGAGAATGTCTCGGTGCTCGTTGGGCACGTGGTCCGAGAGTGCCTGTCGTGAGTTGGTGTGCCCCAATTGCCTGCAGACATCCACCGCCGGAAACCAATGCGTCCCGTCCGGCATGGTGAGCCGTCGGACCCGGGCGCCGGTGGCCGCGTACACGAAGTCGCCGGCGTCGATGGCGTCGTGCCACGTCCGGGGGTCGGGTTGCTGCTTGCTGGGCTCGATCATGTGAACCACCTCCGCTGCGGAACGTAGGGCGGAGGAAATCGAATATGCCAGCTGACTGGGTGATGTTCACTATCGCGAGCGAAGATCGCAGGATCGGCTTGCGGGCGGAACGGCCAAGG
The DNA here is from genome assembly GCF_055572155.1 of Streptomyces sp. NPDC030814. NCBI lineage: Bacteria > Bacillati > Actinomycetota > Actinomycetes > Kitasatosporales > Streptomycetaceae > Streptomyces > Streptomyces sp. NPDC030814. The sequence goes on along the minus strand of NZ_JBVIDX010000004.1, from coordinate 262,232 downwards.
GGGCCACCGCTGTCGGGCGGTGACCCCCTTCGTCGACTCGGAAGGTCAGACCTTCCAGCTGTAGTCCAGGATCCTCTTCGCGTCTACGGCGCGCTGGTCCTTGGAGGTTGAGGCGAGGACCGTGCCGATGACCGTCTTGCCGTTGCGGGTGGCGGCGAACACCAGGCAGAACTTGGACTGCGGACCCGAACCGGTCTTCACGCCGATGGCGCCGGTGTAGGTGCCGAGCAGTGGGTTGGTGTTCGTCCAGGTCGTCTTGCGCGTGCCGCCGCTCTTGGCGATCGTCTTCGCCGTGTACGTCTTGGTCTTGACGACGGTTCGGAACGTGGAGTTCTTCATTGCGCTTCTGGCCAGTTTCGTCAGATCGCGCGGCGTGGAGTAATTGGCACCGTTGCTGAGGCCGTCGAACGAGTCGAAGTGCGTGTTCTTCAGGCCAAGGCTCTTGGCGGTGGCGTTCATCTTGCCGATGAACGACTTCAGACGGGCTGACCGCGTCGATCCGCTGCCGAACTTGTCGGCGAGGGCGAATGCCGCGTCGCAGCCGGACGGCAGCATCAGGCCGTGCAGCAGCTGACGGACGGTCACCTTGTCGCCGACGTAGAGGCCGGCCGACGACGGGAACCCCTCGTCGACGATGTAGTCGCTCACCGCTTTGGGGACGGTGTACTTCGCTTCCAGATTCAGGTTCGACTGCTTCAGCACCACGAGGGCGGTCATGATCTTGGTGGTGGAACCAGTGGAGAGTCTGGTGTCAGCAGCCTTCGTGTACAGCGTCGTGCCGGTCGCGCTGTTCATCGCGAAGCCGCCCTTGGCGGCAATCGTCGGCTTGGCGGGAGCGGCCTGCGCGGGAACGGAGCCGATGACCCCGGTCACGGTCATCGCGCCGGTGGTGACGACTACAGCAGCGGCTCTGCGAACACGTGCGCCCTTTATGGCGGTAATCAAGTCAAGTACCCCGATTGCGTCAAATGTCTGTGGAGTGCGGCCATTTGGAGCCGGGTCTGCAGGCACAGCAGGGCCGCTTCTCGTGTGACAAGTGAGTAGCACAAAAGGTTGTGCTGCGGGTGGCGCGAGGGTCAATTCAAGTCCATGTCACAGCCCCCCGGGGGTCGGAGGGTGGGCTTCGGAGGGGGTTCGTCCCGGATCGTGGACGAGGCGAGCCATGCGTACGTGTTGTATCTATGCTGTGGGCATGGCCTCCGCAGCACCCTCGAAGCCCCGTCCGTCCGCCGTCCCGGCCGTGAAGCAGCCCCCGGCCGCCGACCGGGTGTACGCGCACGTCAAACAGGGCGTCCTGGAGCGCCGTTACGAGGGCGGCACGCTGCTCACCGAGGGCGAGCTGGCCGAGGCGGTCGGCGTGTCCCGGACGCCGGTGCGGGAGGCGCTGCTGCGGCTGGAGGTCGAAGGCCTGATCAGGCTCTATCCGAAGAAGGGCGCGCTGGTCCTGCCGGTCTCCGCGCAGGAGATCGCGGACGTCGTGGAGACCCGGCAGCTCGTCGAGGAGCACGCGGTCCGCAAGACCGTCCCCGCCTCACCGCGGCTCATCGCCCGGCTCGAGGAACTGCTCGAACAGCAGAAGGCGCAGGCCGCCGCCGGTGACCTGGCCGGGGCGGCGGTGACCGACCGCTGTTTCCACGCGGAGATCGTCCGCAGCGGCGGCAACGAGATCCTCTCCCGGCTCTACGACCAACTCCGTGACCGGCAGCTGCGTATGGGTGTCGCCGTGATGCACGCGCACCCCGACCGCATCACCAAGACCCTCACCGAGCACGAGGAGATCCTCCGGGCGCTGCGCGCGGGCGACGCCGAGGCGGCCGTGAGCCTCGTCCACCGGCATGTGAGCTGGTTCTCCAACCTGGCGCGGGGGGAGGTCCGTTGAGCCGCCCCGCCCTGTCCCGGTCCGCCGCGCTGCCCGGAGACCCGCCCGGTGGCCGCCGTGCCCTCGCCGTCTGGGGCATCGGTGTCTCGGTCTACTTCGTCGCCGTCATCTTCCGTACGTCGCTCGGGGTGGCCGGCCTCGACGCCGCCGACCGCTTCCATGTGAGCGCCTCCGCGCTGTCGACGTTCTCGATCCTGCAGCTGCTGGTGTACGCGGGCATGCAGATACCGGTGGGCCTGCTGGTGGACCGGCTCGGCACCAAGAAGGTGCTGACGCTCGGGGTCGTGCTGTTCACGGCCGGCCAGATCGGCTTCGCGCTGGCACCGTCGTACGGCATGGCGCTGGCCTCGCGGGCGCTGCTGGGCTGCGGTGACGCGATGACGTTCATCAGCGTGCTGCGGCTCGGCACCCGCTGGTTCCCGGCCCGGCGCGGGCCGCTGATCGCGCAGTTCGCGGGGCTCGTCGGCATGGCGGGCAACCTGGTGTCGACGCTGGTGCTGGCCCGGCTGCTGCACGGGGTGGGCTGGACGGCGGCGTTCGCGGGCAGCTCGGTCGCCGGGCTCGTCGTCCTCGTTCTCGCCGTGCTGTTCCTGAAGGACCACCCGGACGGGCACGAGCCGGAGCCGTTCCCGCACCAGGGGGCGGCGTACGTGCGGCGGCAGATCGCGGCGTCCTGGCGGGAGCCCGGCACCCGGCTCGGGCTGTGGGTGCACTTCACCACGCAGTTCCCGGCGATGGTGTTCCTGCTGCTGTGGGGGCTGCCGTTCCTGGTGGAGGCACAGGGGCTGAGCCGGGCCACCGCCGGTGACCTGCTCACCCTCGTCGTCCTGTCCAACATGGTGGTCGGACTGGTCTACGGCCAGGTCGTCGCCCGGCACCACGCGGCGCGGCTGCCGCTGGCGCTGGGCACGGTGCTCGCGACGGCGGCGGTCTGGGCGGCCACGCTGATCCACCCCGGCGAGCACGCGCCGATGTGGCTGCTGATCGTCCTGTGCGTGGTCCTCGGCGCCTGTGGCCCGGCCTCGATGCTCGGCTTCGACTTCGCCCGTCCCGCGAACCCGCCGGAGCGTCAGGGCACGGCCTCCGGAATCACCAACATGGGCGGCTTCGTCGCCTCCATGACGACTCTGCTGGCCGTGGGCGTCCTCCTCGACCTCACGGGCGACAACTACCGCATCGCCTTCTCCGTCGTCTTCGTCCTCCAGGCGCTGGGCCTGACCCAGATACTCCGCCTGCGCGCCCGAGCCGCCCGCCGCGAACGCGAACGCCTGGTCGCCAGCCGGGTGGAGACGGTGCACGTACCGGTGTAAGGACCCGTCCGGCGTCATGGGCAGAGTGATGGGTTGATGGATGGGCTGATGGCCATCGCACCCCTGACCGAAAGTGTCAGGGGTGCCGGCGCTTTCTGGCCCTAGCGTCGAGGTGATCGCCTTCCCGTGGCTCGATCGAGCTGAGCGGGGCTACGGAGGGCCGCATGGATGTACCAGCGGCGCGCGCGGCCGGATCGCTCGGGCCTCGTCCCCGCCGCGGCGCTCGGGGCGCCTTCGGCGCACTGGGCGCCCTGTCCGCGTCGAGCGTGCCCGCCGACTACTTCCGTCCCGTCATCATGGCGCCGCTCGTCACGGTGGCGCTCCGCGTCGCCCGCCGGCCTTCGTTCGGCGTGCGACAGGGTGCCCTGGTCGTGACCCGGCGGCGGCGCGTCACCGCCGTCCTCTTGGCCGGTGGCGGCATCGGCTTCCACGACGGTGTCTTCGGCCCCGGCGTCGGCACCTTCCCCGTCTTCTCGTTCACCACGCTCCTGGCCACATGGTTCCTCGAGGGCGCGGCCATGGCGAAGGTCGTCGACGCGGCGTCCAAGCCGGGCGCACTCGCGGTGATCGCGTGGCAGGGCAACGTGCTGTGGACCCTCGGCCTGGGCATGGCCGTCGGGAACGTCGCCAGGGCCGTGCTCGGTTCACGGACCGCGCTCGAGCGAGGCTCCGGCTTCGCGCGCGTCGTCCTGGTGGTGTGGTGACGGGCATGGTGAAGAAGAGGGCCTACGACCACTTCGCGTGACCGGCCTCCGGAAGAGCGGCCCTACACCGTCACCGCGAAGGCGTGGAGGATGGCCGCGACGAGGTGGGGATCGCCCTCCGCCTTGATGCGGTCGGCGACCGCGTCGGCGGTGACACGGCCGCAGGCGAGGCGGACGTAGGTCTCCCAGTCCAGGGTGAGGGTGGCGGCGGGGCCGAGCGCGGGGGCGGTCTCCAGGGTGCCGCGGCCCTGGATGTCGACGCGGACCGTGCGGATGAACTCCACCGGGCCGTGCACGTCGAAGGCGACGGCCGAGCTGCGCGGGGCCTGCGCGTCCTCCGCGACGACCTTCGGCAGGACGGAGAGCAGCTCGTCACGGACGATGTACGCGCCCGGCGAGTCCAGGTTCCCCGGCCGGCCGAGCGCCGCCCGCAGGTCCTGCTCGTGGACCCATGTGTCGAACGCGCGATTGCGCATCGCCTGTTCGAGGGTCAGTTCCGTGCCGAGCGGGCCGCGCACCTTGTGGTCGGGCTGCCGCGACTCGTTCCGCAGCTGGCGGTTGCGGCGGATGATCGTGTACTCCAGCTCGGACGTCATCTCCGGCGCCGTGTGGTGGCGACGGGCGTCCACCTGCATCTCCATGTACCGCTGGTGCTCGGTGCGCACGTGGTACAGGTCGCGCGGCAGGGTGTGGATCGGGCGAGGGTCGCCGAGCATCTCGCAGTCCATGCCGATGACATGGGAGACCACGTCGCGTACCGACCAGCCGGGGCACGGCGTCCGCCTGTTCCACTCGCCCTCCACGAGCGGTGCCACCAATTCGGCTATCGCATCCACTGCGTGGGTCCAGGCGTCGGCGTAGGGCTGAAGAGTGGGATGCAGACTCACGGAACGGGACCCCTCGGGCGGTCGGTACGTGTCAGTACGGTCGGTACGTGTCGGCTACGTGGCGGGTGGTCTTCAGTAGGGGCGTCGGCGTTGACGGCGGGGGGTGGGCGTCGGCGGCGGTCAGTGGGTGCTGTGGAACGTTAAGTTACGCTGCTGCGAGGCACCCCGGCAGTGCTTTCGTGTGACGATCGTAGGCCCGTGTTTGACGGCTCGAATGCCAGGACGGTGGTAGTGTGCGCGCCTCGCTCCTTCAGATCGGTGTAGACGAGGACGAATCGGTCGATTCACGCAGGCGTCGGGTGGCTTCACTGGTCCGTGAGCAGGCCGGTGCCGATCTCGTCGTCCTCCCGGAGCTGTGGACCACCGGCGCATTCGCGTTCGAATCCTTCACCGCGGAGGCGGAGCCGCTCGACGGGCCGACCCATGAGGCGATGGCCAAGGCGGCGAGTGACGCGGGCGTCTGGCTGCACGCCGGCTCGATCCCCGAGCGCGCCGCACCCGACAGCGGCTCCACCGCGGGCGAAGGCACCCTCTACAACACGTCTCTCGTCTTCTCCCCCGCCGGAGAGCTCGCTGCCGCCTACCGCAAGATCCACCGCTTCGGCTTCGACAAGGGCGAGGCCGTGCTGATGGGCGCGGGCGCGGAACTGGTGACGGTCCGGCTGCCCGACACCACACTGGGCATGGCCACCTGTTACGACCTCCGCTTCCCCGAGCTCTTCCGCGGCCTCGTCGACGCCGGCGCCGAGACCTTCGTCGTCCCCGCCGGCTGGCCCGAACGCCGCCGCGGCCACTGGACGCTGCTCGCCCGGGCCAGGGCCGTCGAGAACCAGTCGTACGTCCTCGCCTGTGGAACGGCGGGCACGCACGCGGGGGTTCCGCAGGCCGGTCACTCGATCGTGGTCGACCCGTGGGGAGAGGTGCTGGCCGAGGCGGGCGCCGACGAGGAGGTCCTCACCGTGGACTTCGACCCGGCGAAGGTCGCGACGACCCGCGCGCAGTTCCCGGCCCTGAAGGACCGGCTGCTGGGCCTGGAAGCACCGCGCCGCTGATCCCCGGGCAAACCTCGCGCCCGCCCCGGCCAGCGGTACCGATCAGCACGACGTACGGCCTCCCGCGTGCAGCCCTCCAGCCTGCCCGCGTCGGACGGGCGTGACCCGACATTCGCGCAAATGGCAAGCTTGAAGCATGAACGATGCGGCCCCGGCGTACACCCCCACGCCCCGACGACGTGCCCGTGTCCGTGCCCCCCAGCTGATCGGCAAGGGCGGCTGGCTCAATACCGGAGGCAAGGACCTGACCCTCGCTGACCTGCGAGGTAAGTGCGTTGTTATTGATTTCTGGACGTTCTGCTGCATCAACTGTCTGCATGTCCTGGACGAACTGCGCGAGCTGGAGGAGAAGCACCGCGACACCGTGGTCGTCATCGGGGTGCACTCGCCGAAGTTCGCGCACGAGGCGGAGCACGCGGCGGTGGTCGACGCCGTCGAGAGATACGGGGTCGAACACCCGGTCCTCGACGACCCGGAGCTCGCCACCTGGAAGCAGTACGCGGTACGGGCCTGGCCGACCCTCGTGGTGATCGACCCGGAGGGGTACGTCGTCGCCCAGCACGCGGGCGAGGGCCATGCGCACGCCATCGAGCGGCTCGTCGCCGAGCTGGAGGCCGAGCACGCGGCGAAGGGCACACTGCGGCGCGGCGACGGACCGTATGTGGCGCCGGACCCCGAACCGACGGTGCTGCGCTTCCCCGGCAAGGCGCTGCTCCTGCCCGACGGGGACTTCCTCGTCAGCGACACCACCCGCCACCAACTGGTACGGCTCGCCCCCGACGGCGAGACGGTCGTCCGCCGGTACGGCGCCGGTGAGCGCGGCTTCGTGGACGGCAGTGCCGAGCACGCCCGCTTCAGCGAGCCGCAGGGTCTGGCGCTGCTGGACAGCGGGGCCGTGGTGGTCGCCGACACCGTGAACCATGCGCTGCGCCGCCTCGACCCGGCCACCGGCGAGGTCTCCACCCTCGCGGGCACGGGCCGCCAGTGGTGGCAGGGTTCGCCCACCTCGGGCCTCGCCTGGGAGGTCGACCTGTCCTCACCGTGGGACGTGGCGGTCTTCGGCGGCAAGGTGTGGATCGCGATGGCGGGTGTCCACCAGCTGTGGACGTACGACCCGGAGGACTGCACCGTCACCGTGGCGGCGGGCACGACGAACGAGGGGCTCGTCGACGGGCCGGGCGCCGAGGCATGGTTCGCACAGCCCTCGGGTCTCGCGGCCACCGCCGACCGGCTGTGGCTCGCCGACTCCGAGACCTCGGCGCTGCGCTGGATCGATTCCGACGGCGCGGTCCACACCGCGGTCGGCACCGGCCTGTTCGACTTCGGGCACCGGGACGGCACCGCCGAGCAGGCGCTGCTCCAGCATCCGCTCGGGGTCACCGCCCTGCCCGACGGCTCGGTGGCGATCAGCGACACCTACAACCACGCGCTGCGCCGCTACGACCCGGCAACGGACGAGGTGACGACCCTCGCGACGGACCTGCGGGAGCCGAGCGACGCGGTGCTCGTCGGGGACGACATCGTGGTCGTCGAATCCGCCCGCCACCGGCTGACCCGGCTGCGGCTGCCGGAGGAGACGGTGAAGGTCGAGGCCGTCGCCCACCGCACACGGCGCGCCGCCACCGAGGTCGCCCCCGGCAGCCTCCGGCTGGACGTCGTCTTCCGGGCGCCGGCCGGGCAGAAGCTCGACGAACGGTACGGCCCGTCGACCCGTCTGCTGGTCTCCTCCACCCCGCCAGAGCTGCTGCTCAGGGGTGCGGGAGCGGACACGGCCCTGTCGCGCACGCTGGACCTGAGCCCCTCCCTGTCCGAGGGGGTCCTGCACGTCTCGGCGATGGCGGCTTCCTGCGACGACGACCCGGCCAACGAGTACCCGGCCTGCCATGTCCACCAGCAGGACTGGGGTGTGCCGGTACGGGTCGTACCCGGTGGCGCGGACCGGCTGCCGCTGGTGCTCGCGGGAATGGACGAGGACGCGGACGGCCTCGGCTGAGACCGTTCGCCCTCGTCGCCCGCACCATCACCCGGGGAGCGGTCACACTCCGCCGTACCCGTCCCGGTGGTGGTGCCGCTCCTCGTCGATGACGGGTGTCGCGGACGGCACCACGACCCGCCTGCGCCTGGCGATGCTGCTGAACGTCGCGACGCCGATCAGTCCGACGATCATGAAGATGACGCCGACCAGGTCGAGGTTGACCCCCTGCATGTCCCAGTCGGTGGCGAACGTGAGGATGGCGCCCACGGCGATCAGAATGATGCACCCGCCCAAACCCATGAGTGTTCCCTCCCAGTCCGGTTGGGTCGGCCGGTCGTTCCGGTCGTTCGGTCCTACCGGTGGACTCCGGGTACCCGGACTGGCTTGCCAGTAACAGGCGGGGGCGGGGCGCGCGCCGGTCAGCCCTCCAGGAACGCGGCCAGGGCGTTCGCCAGAAGGTAGGGGTCCTTGGCGCCGCAGAGTTCGCGGGCGCTGTGCATGGACAGGATGGCGACGCCGATGTCGACCGTCTGGATACCGTGCCGGGCCGCGGTGATGGGGCCGATGGTCGTGCCGCACGGCATGGAGTTGTTGGAGACGAACGTCTGGAACGGCACGCCTGACTTCTCGCACGCGGCGGCGAACACCGCGCGGCCCGAACCGTCCGTGGCGTAGCGGTTGTTGACGTTCACCTTGAGGAGCGGGCCGGCGTCCGCCCGCGGGTGGTGCGTGGGGTCGTGCCGCTCCGCGTAGTTGGGGTGGACGGCGTGCCCGGTGTCCGAGGAGAGGCAGATCGTGCCGGCGAAGGCACGGGCCCGGTCCTCGTACGAGCCGCCGCGGGCGAAGACCGAGCGCTCCAGTACGCCGCCGAGGAGCGGTCCGTCGGCGCCGGTGTCGCTCTGGGAGCCGTTCTCCTCGTGGTCGAAGGCGGCGAGGACGGGGATGTACGACGGGCCGTCACCGGAGGTGGCGACCGCGGCGAGCGCCGCCGTACCGGCGTGCACGGAGAGGAGGTTGTCCATACGGGGGCCGGCCAGCAGTTCCTTGTCGCGGCCCAGGTAGGCGGGCGGCTCGACGGAATGGGTCATCAGGTCCCACCCGGTGACCTGGCCGGCGGGCAGGCCCAGCTCCTGTTCGAGGAAGGCGATCAGGTCGCCGTCGCGGACATCGTCGCCGAGGCCCCAGACGGGCTGGAGGTGGCGCTGCTTGTCGAGCTTGAGCCCCTCGGAGGAGACGGAACGGTCGAGATGGATGGCGAGTTGGGGCACCCGGAGCAGGGGCCGGTCGATGTTCACGAGGCGGTTGGTGCCGTCGCGCAGCGAGAGCCGGCCGGCGAGGCCGAGGTCGCGGTCCAGCCAGGAGTTGAGCAGCGGGCCGCCGTAGATCTCGACGGCGACCTGGCGCCAGCCGTGGGCGCCGCTGTCGGGGCGCGGTTTCACCCGCAGATTGGGCGAGTCGGTGTGGGCGCCGACGATGCGGAACGGGGTGTGGGGTTCGGCGCCCTCCGGCACGTACCAGGCGATGATCGCGCCGCCGCGCAGTACGTACCTGCCGCCCAGGGAGCCGTCCCACGCGTCCGTCTCGGAGACCTGGCGGAAGCCGGCCTTCTCCAGCCGCTCCGCGGCGTTCGCCACCGCGTGGTACGGGGACGGGCTTGCCGCGAGGAAGGTCATCAGGTCGTCGGTGTGGCCGCGATCGAAGCGTGGGGGTGTGCTCATGGGGTTCACCTTAACGACGTACGAGGGCCCGCTCCCGGCGTTGGGAGCGGGCCCTGGTGTGAGGCGCGGGGGACGGGGGTGGTGGACGGACGGGCAGGGCCCGTCCACCACCCGACCCTGTCCGCGGGCGACCTCGGCCCCCGGCGGCAACGCCGCCCGGGGCCGGGGCCGGGCGGTCAGAACGCCGCTTCGTCCAGCTCCATCAGGTCGAGGTCGACGCCCTCCGAGACCTTGCGGGCCAGGGTGACGCCGGGCAGGACGTTGGCGGCGAAGAACTTGGCCGCGGCGATCTTGCCGGTGTAGAAGGCCTTGTCCTTGGCGGACGCGTTCGGGAGCTTCTCGGCGGCGACGGCGGCGCCCTTGAGGAGCCGGTAGCCGACGACGACGTCACCGGAGGCGAGGAGCAGTCGGGTGGTGTTGAGGCCCACCTTGTAGATGTTCTTGACGTCCTGCTCGGTCGCGGCGAGGTCGGTGAGCATCAGGCCGACGATGGCCTCCAGCTCGACCGCGGCCTTGGCGAGGTGCTCACGGGCGCCTGCCAGCTCCTCGCCGCCCTCGCCCAGCGCCAGGAACTTCTTGATCTCCTCGGCGAGGCTGTTCAGCGCGGCACCCTGGTTGCGGACGATCTTCCGGAAGAAGAAGTCCTGGCCCTGGATCGCGGTGGTGCCCTCGTACAGGGTGTCGATCTTGGCGTCGCGGATGTACTGCTCGATCGGGTACTCCTGCAGGAAGCCGGAGCCGCCGAAGGTCTGCAGGGACTGGGCGAGCTGCTCGTAACCCTTCTCGGAGCCGTAGCCCTTGACGATCGGCAGGAGCAGGTCGTTGAGGGCGTGCTCGGCGGACGCGTCCTCGCCGGCCGCCTCCTTGACCGCGATCGAGTCCTGGACGGAGGCGGTGTAGAGGACGAGCGCGCGCATGCCCTCCGCGTACGCCTTCTGCGTCATCAGCGAGCGGCGGACGTCGGGGTGGTGCGTGATGGTGACCTTGGGCGCGGTCTTGTCCATGAAGTTCGCCAGGTCGGGGCCCTGGACGCGCTCCTTGGCGTACTCGAGGGCGTTGAGGTAGCCCGTCGAGAGGGTGGAGATCGCCTTTGTGCCGACCATCATGCGGGCGAACTCGATGATGCGGAACATCTGGCGGATGCCGTCGTGCTTGTCGCCGATCAGCCAGCCCTTGGCGGGGTGGCGGTCGCCGAAGGTCATCTCGCAGGTGTTGGACGCCTTGAGGCCCATCTTGTGCTCGACGTTCGTGGCGTAGACGCCGTTGCGCTCGCCCAGCTCGCCGGTCTCGAAGTCGAACAGGTACTTCGGGACGAGGAAGAGGGAGAGGCCCTTGGTGCCGGGGCCGTGGCCCTCGGGGCGGGCGAGGACGTAGTGGAGGATGTTCTCCTCCATGTCGTGCTCACCGGAGGTGATGAAGCGCTTCACGCCCTCGATGTGCCAGGAGCCGTCCTCCTGCTGGATCGCCTTGGTGCGGCCCGCGCCGACGTCCGAACCGGCGTCCGGCTCGGTGAGCACCATGGTGGAGCCCCAGGTCCGCTCGACCGCGATCTGGGCGATCTTCTTCTGTACGTCGTTGCCCTCGTCGTAGAGGATGCCGGCGAACGCCGGGCCGGAGGAGTACATCCACACGGCCGGGTTCGAGCCGAGGATCAGCTCCGCGAAGGCCCAGATCAGGGAGGAGGGAGCGGTCGTGCCGCCGATGCCCTCGGGCAGGCCGAGCCGCCAGTACTCCGACTCCATGAAGGCCTTGTAGCTCTTCTTGAAGGAGGCCGGGACCGGGGCGGTGTTCGTCTCCGGGTCGAAGACCGGCGGGTTGCGGTCGGCGTCCGTGAAGGACTCCGCCAGCTCGTTCTCGGCGAGACGGGTCAGCTCCTCCAGGATGCTCTTGGCGGTGTCCGTGTCCATCTCCGCGAACGGGCCGGTGCCGTACAGCTTGTCGCGCCCGAGCACCTCGAAGAGGTTGAACTCGATGTCGCGGAGATTCGACTTGTAGTGCCCCATGGCGACGGCTCCGTAGAAGAGAGATCGGCGAGGCACTGGATCCTCGCGCTAGTTCACATACCAACAAGTAGCTTCTGATTGATGATGCTACCCACCGGTAATAAGAAGCAACCCCGATTGGGTCATCTGTGACTCGTTACGCTTTGCCGCATGTACGGCTACGACCAGAGCGCTGGCACTCAGCAGCAGTACGCCCCGCCGCAGCAGCCCATGGCCGGGCAGATGCCGGGGCAGATGCCCGGCGGCCCGATGGGCGGGGGCTACGGGCAGCAGCCGCCGCTGTATCCCGAGCCGTCCCCGCCGTCCCTCGCGGACGCGGTGCGCGCCTTCACCACGGGGCAGATGGCCGCCGAGGACTTCCAGCAGGTCTTCGCGACGTCCAAGGTCTACTGCCCGCGCGGTGACAACCCCGGGTTCCTGGCGCTGCACAACACGCAGCAGCCGGTGATCCCGATGTTCACCTCGCTCAAGGAGCTGCGCCGGTACGCCGGCAAGGAGTCCAAGTACTTCGTGATCACCGGCGCCGAGGTCATCGACCTGCTCCCGACCGGCTACGGCTTCGTCCTCGACATGGAGGGGGAGCATCGGATGGTCTTCGACGCGAAGGCGGTGGAGCAGATGGTGGAGTTCGCGATGCGGCGCATGTACGGCTGAGGTGGCGCCGTGTCCTGATGTGGGACTGATGGTCGCCGGTCGGCGTGTGGGACGCCCGGAGGGAATGCCCTCCGGGCGTTCGTCGTTAGGTCTGGCAGAAAGTTCAATAATCAACTAAAGTGAGCGTACAAGGAGGTACCGACATGCCCGCAGTGACCGTCCAGAACCCGCTGACCCTGCCCCGTGTCGTCGCGCCGACCGACGCGGTGGCCCGTCCGGTGCTCGCCGTGACGACCGCGCCCAGCGGTTTCGAGGGCGAGGGCTTCCCGGTCCGCCGAGCGTTCGCCGGGATCAACTACCGCCACCTCGACCCGTTCATCATGATGGACCAGATGGGTGAGGTGGAGTATCAGCCTGGGGAGCCGAAAGGAACCCCGTGGCATCCGCACCGCGGCTTTGAGACCGTCACCTACATCATCGACGGCATCTTCGACCACCAGGACAGCCAGGGCGGCGGCGGCACCATCACCAACGGCGACACCCAGTGGATGACGGCCGGCTCCGGTCTCCTCCACATCGAGGCGCCGCCGGAACACCTGGTCATGTCCGGCGGTCTCTTCCACGGGCTCCAGCTGTGGGTGAACCTGCCGGCCAAGGACAAGATGATGCCCCCGCGCTACCAGGACATCCGCGGCGGCAACGTCCAGCTGCTGACGTCCTCCGATGGCGGCGCACTCCTGCGCGTCATCGCCGGTGAGCTGGACGGTCACCAGGGTCCCGGCATCACGCACACGCCGATCACGATGATCCACGCGACGCTGGCGCCGGGTGCGGAGATCACCCTGCCGTGGCGCGAGGACTTCAACGGCCTGGCGTACGTCCTCGCAGGCCGGGGCGCGGTCGGTGCCGAGCGCCGTCCGATCCACCTCGGCCAGACCGCGGTCTTCGGCGCCGGCGGTTCGCTGACCGTCCGCGCGGAGGACAAGCAGGACTCCCACACGCCGGACCTGGAGGTCGTCCTCCTTGGTGGGCAGCCCATCCGTGAGCCGATGGCGCACTACGGCCCGTTCGTCATGAACACCCGCGAGGAGCTGCAGCAGGCGTTCGAGGACTTCCAGAAGGGCCGGCTGGGCACGATCCCGGCGGTCCACGGGATGACCGAGGGCGGCATCTGAGCCCCGCTCCGCCCGCGATGCCGCGAGGCCCCCGCCCCGACCTTCGGTTCCAGTGGTCGGGGCGGGTTGGACGGGGGTGGGGTCGAGGGCGTCCGCCGGGACCGCCGTTGCTGCAGAGCTGGTAGTCGCCCGGAGGGCACGGGCCCTGCCCCGGGTACTTGGCGGCGGCTGAGGCCGGCGCGGACCAGCTCGGTTCGGCGAGGCAGGTCAGAACCAGCGCGCTGCCCACCGCCGCCGTGGCCAGGGTCCTCGGAGCTACGTCGGTCCGGGCTGGTCGGCGGCTTGTCCGGACGGTGCGGAAGGGGCGTCCGACATGGCCGGGACAGGCGTTGTCGGCCGTATACCCCCGGGCAGACAATGACCGCATGGCGAGCACGGGGGACCGCGGGAGCACGGGCAAGCCTGAGGACCGTGGGGAGTTGACGCCCCAAGCCGCGCGCACCTCCGCCGAGTACGTCGCTCTGCTGCGCCGGCTCAAGGAGCGCAGCGGCCTGACCTTCCGGCAGTTGGAGCAGCGGGCCGCCGAGCGGGGTGAGGTGCTGGCCCGCAGCACCCTCGCCGATGTCCTGCGGCGGGACGCGCTGCCGCGTGCCGAGGTCGTCTCCGCGCTCGTCCGGGCGTGCGGGGTTCCGGAGGCCGACGTGCCGACGTGGCTGGCCGTCAGGGCACGACTGGTCGCTATGGCGGACGCCGCGCGGGAGGCCGACCGCGAGTCGGATGGTGAGGCCGGCCGGGTGTCCGGTGAAGCGGGACACCCATCCAGTGGTGAGGCAGGCCACGAATCCGGTCGTGGATCCGGTCGTGGATCCGGTCGGGAAGCCGGTCGGGAAGCCGGTCGGGAAGCCGGGAATCGTATGCGTACGGCCTCGCTCGCCGCCGTGGCCTCGCTCGGTACCGTCGCCCTGCTCGTCGTCGGCGTGCTGGTGCTGCTGCCGCGGGACGGGACCTCGTCGAGCACCCGAGGGGACGGCGACGGCAGGCGGACGGCGCGGACCTCGGAGGCATCCGGGACCTCGGAGGCGTCGGGGGCGAGCGGGGGCGCGGACACTCCCGTGCCGCCCGGCCCCACCCCCGGACTTTCCCGGATTCGTCCCTTACGCGCTCCCGACCTGTGTCTCACCGACGGGGACGTACGGCTGGACAGCGGTGAGTCGAAGGTGGTGGCGATGCAGCGGCCGTGCGGGCAGGCCGTGCCGCCGAAGACGTATCTGGTGAGGACGGACGACGGGTACTACCGCATTCAGTGGGACCACCCGCAGCACGGCAAGGGGTGCCTCACCCTGCTGAGCGACAGCGACTTCCAGCACATGTTCGAGCCGTGGGACGACTGCAAGGTGGGCGGCGCCTCCCAGCTCTTCCGTATCGAACGGGCCGAGGGCACGGGCGAGGGCGCGAAGGGCGTATGGCGGTTGCGGCCGGGGCGGGGGGACGCGGACGTGTGCGTCGGCATGCGCGGCGGGCCCGAGGAGAAGGGGGCGGTCGCGGTGGCGCAGGGTTGCGTCGATCCGGCCGACGGTGGCGAGGCGGGCGACGCGCAGCTGTTCCTGATCGGTCGCGGCTGACCTGCCCCGTTCCTGCGGCCGGTCCTGTCACCCGGCCGGGGCGTCCGCGGCCGGGAGGGCGGGGTGCCGTAGCCGCCTGCCCAGTGCGGTGACCGGAGAGGTTCACCGGCTCACCTGTCCGGTCACCGCACTGGAACGGTCCTCGGGTGGCGCGGGGGCGCTGGCCGGCTCACCCCGCCGGTTCGCCGGGCGGGCCCGCCGGTGCGGGGGGCTCGTGGAGTTCGAACCAGATGCTCTTGCCCTCGCCGCGCGGGTCGACGCCCCAGGCGTCCGCGAGCATGTCCATGAGGACGAGACCGCGTCCCGAGGAGGCCAGCTCGCCGGGGCGGCGCTTGTGGGGGAGGTCGTCGCTGGCGTCGGTCACCTCGATCCGCATCCGGCGCTTGCCGCCGTCGCCGGTCATCTCGGCGACGAGGAGTGCGTCGGTGTCGGTGTGGACGAGGACATTGGTGAGCATCTCGGAGACGAGGAGGACCGCCGAGTCGACCTGGTCGTCGCAGGTCCAGTCGTGCAGCAGTTCGCGGACCTGCTGACGGGCGCCGGCGATGCGCTCGGGCTCGGCCTGGGCGACGGTCAGGGCGGTGCGGCGTACGGGAGGCCGTACGGCGACGGTGTCACCGCGGCCCGGTCCCTCGGCCGCACGGGACAACAGCAGCATCGCTATGTCGTCCTCGCGCCGGTCGGCGAGCGGGCCGGGGGTGTGGTGGGAGGACGGGCCGTGCACTCCCTGGACCAGCGCGTCGGCCAGCGCCTCCAGCCGCCCGGGAGCGAGCCCGTTCACCACGGGGAGCACCTCGTCCAGGGCCATGGAGGCCGAGCTCGCCCCCGCGGACGCCGCACCGTCTCCCACCGCGGACGCCCGGCCGGCCGCCACGGCCGCCGGAACAGCCTCAGCGGGCGCCGGGCCGCCCGGCAGGGACGCCCAGCTCGCCATGTCCCGTGCAACCGGGGCCAGGCCCTTGGCCGGGCTGTCACCCCCGACAGCGTTGCCATCCGGATCAGGTGGGGCCGTGTCGAAGGACTCCAGGATCGTTCTGATGCGCCGCCAGCCCGTGTCGAGGTCGTGGCCGCCCGTCTCGATGAGACCGTCGGTGCACAGGAGCATCGTCTCGCCGGGTTCGAGGACGAGCCGGGTGGTGGGGTAGTCGGCGTCGGGGTCGATGCCGAGGGGCAGACCGCCCGGGGTCGGCCGGACCAGCACAGTGCCGTCGGCCATGCGGATCGCCGGGTCGGGGTGCCCGGCGCGGGCGATGTCCAGCACTCCGGTCACCGGGTCCACCTCCACGTACAGACAGGTCGCGAAGCGCAGGTCGGTGAACTCGCCGGAGGAGTCCGCGGTGACGCCGTGAAGGAAGCGGGAGGCGCGGGAGAGCACCGCGTCCGGCGGATGCCCCTCGGAGGCGTACGCGCGCAGGGCTATGCGGAGCTGGCCCATGAGTCCGGCGGCGCGTACGTCATGTCCCTGGACGTCGCCGATGACGAGGGCGAAGCGGCCGCTGGGCAGGGCGATCATGTCGTACCAGTCGCCGCCGACCTGGAGGCCGCCGCCGGTGGGGACGTAGCGTGCGGCGACGCTCATGCCGGGTATCCCGGGGCCGAGGGTGGGGAGCATCGTGCGCTGGAGGCCGTCGGTCAGTTCGCGCTCGGTCTCGGCGGCGCCCGCGCGGGACAGCGCCTGGGCGAGCATCCGGGCGACGGTGGTCAGGACGGAGCGCTCGTCAGGGGTGAAGGTGACCGGGTAGGTGAAGCCGGCCATCCACGCTCCCATGGTGCGGCCGGCGACGATCAGCGGCAGGAAGGCCCAGGACTGGCGGTTGAACTGTTCCGCGAGCGGCCAGGCGGTGGGGTAGCGGGACTTGTAGTCCTCGGGGGAGGAGAGATAGACGGCGCGGCCGGTGCGGACGACATCGGCGGCCGGGTAGTCCGTCTCCAGCGGCATATGGGTGAACGGGCCCTCGTCGCCGTGGTTGTGCCCGTGGTGCCCGATGACGGTGAGGCGGTCGCCCTCCACCCCGAACACGGCGAGCCCGTCCGGCGAGAAGCCCGGCATGGCCAGGCCGGCCGCGACCCTCAGCACCTCCTCGGTCGACCGCGCCTCGGCCAGCGCACGCCCCGCGTCCAGCAGGAACGCCTCGCGGGAGCGCCGCCAGTCACCGGTGACGGCCGCCGGGGCGCGGGCCGCGGTCTGCGGCGTGGGCTCGGTGACCTCCTGGATGGTGCCGATCAGCTCGACCGATCTGCGCACCGGGTCGAAGGTCGGTTTGGAACGGCTGCGGACGGTGCGGATGACGCGGCCCTGCTCGTCCATGATCCGTATCCGGACCTCGGCCAGGGTGTCCTCGGCGATGGCGAGCTGGACGACGGAGACGATCTCGTTCCAGTCGACGGGGTGAAGTCTCGACCGCGCGCCGGCCTGGGTGAGGGCGGTCGGTTCCGGGGGCAGCCCCAGGAGCCGGGCTGCTTCGGCGTCGACGGTGACGGTTCCGGCAGCGCTGTCCCAGGTCCACAGTCCCGTCGCCAGGGCGGACAGGACGTCCTCCACGGTGGGCGGGGGCTCACCAGTGCGCATTGACCCACTCTAAGAACAGCCGATCGGACCGTGCCACCGAAGCTGTACCGGGCACCGAGCGGTACCCCAGGTAACCGCGATCGGCGGCGACGGAGGTGACAGCGGTTGACGTTATCGACAGAAACCGCTTGCGGTCCTGGCTATGGCTGTGACGGTGCGTGTCCGTGCGGGAAAAGGTTTCCGGGGTGAGGAGAGCGGTGTCCGAGAAGCCGTAGGACGCGGTTACCCATGCGGGCGGCGGTAAATGGTGGGGAGGCGATCTTGGGGTGCCCGGTACCCTTGGCTGTGTTTCACGTGAAACACGGACGGTGAACCGTGTGGCACGGTCCGAGATCCCCGATCAGCGAAGACTGGATGAACGACGATGCATCGGTACAGGTCCCACACCTGCGGCGAGCTCCGCGCCTCTGACGTCGGCAGCGACGTCCGGCTGAGCGGCTGGCTGCACAATCGGCGCGACCTGGGCGGCATTCTCTTCATCGATCTGCGCGACCACTACGGCATCACGCAGCTCGTCGCCCGTCCGGGCACCCCTGCGTACGAGGCCCTGGACAAGATCTCCAAGGAGTCGACCGTTCGTGTCGACGGCAAGGTCGTCTCCCGCGGCGCCGAGAACGTGAACCCCGACCTGCCCACCGGCGAGGTCGAGGTCGAGGTCGGCGAGGTCGAGCTGCTCGGCGCGGCCGCCCCGCTCCCCTTCACCATCAACGCCGAGGACGGCGTCAACGAGGAGCGGCGTCTGGAGTACCGCTTCCTCGACCTGCGCCGTGAGCGCATGCACCGCAACATCATGCTGCGTACGGCTGTGATCAGTGCCATCCGTCACAAGATGACGGCCCTCGGCTTCAACGAGATGGCCACGCCGATCCTGTCCGCCACCTCCCCCGAGGGCGCCCGCGACTTCGTCGTCCCCTCGCGTCTGAACCCGGGCAAGTTCTACGCCCTCCCCCAGGCTCCGCAGCAGTTCAAGCAGCTGCTGATGATCTCGGGCTTCGACCGGTACTTCCAGATCGCGCCCTGCTTCCGGGACGAGGACGCGCGCGCGGACCGTTCGCCGGGCGAGTTCTACCAGCTCGACGTCGAGATGAGCTTCGTGGAGCAGGAGGATGTCTTCCAGCCCATCGA
This sequence comes from Streptomyces sp. NPDC030814, assembly GCF_055572155.1. Lineage (NCBI taxonomy): Bacteria > Bacillati > Actinomycetota > Actinomycetes > Kitasatosporales > Streptomycetaceae > Streptomyces > Streptomyces sp. NPDC030814. The sequence continues at coordinate 243,679 of NZ_JBVIDX010000004.1, read as the reverse complement.
GAAGCTCATGACCGAGCTGTTCGAGGAGTTCGGCAACGGCCGTCACGTCACCTCGCCGTTCCCGCGCATCCCGTTCCGCGAGGCGATGCTCAAGTACGGCTCCGACAAGCCGGACCTGCGCGCCCAGCTGGAGCTGGTCGACATCACCGACATCTTCGAGGGCTCGGAGTTCAAGGCGTTCGCCGGCAAGCACGTACGCGCGCTGCCGGTGCCGGACGTCTCCGGTCAGCCCCGGAAGTTCTTCGACCAGCTCGGCGAGTACGCGGTGGAGCAGGGCGCGAAGGGCCTGGCCTGGGTGCGCGTCGGCGAGGACGGTGCGCTGTCCGGCCCGATCGCCAAGTTCCTCACCGAGGAGAACGTCGCCGAGCTGACCAAGCGTCTGTCGCTGGCCCCGGGGCACGCGGTGTTCTTCGGTGCCGGAGAGTTCGACGAGGTCTCGAAGATCATGGGCGCCGTTCGCGTCGAGGCCGCCAAGCGCGCCGGCCACTTCGAGGAGGGCGTCTTCCGGTTCTGCTGGATCGTCGACTTCCCGATGTACGAGAAGGACGAGGACACCGGGAAGATCGACTTCTCCCACAACCCGTTCTCGATGCCGCAGGGCGGTCTGGAGGCCCTGGAGACCCAGGACCCGCTGGACATCCTCGGCTGGCAGTACGACATCGTCTGCAACGGCGTCGAACTGTCCTCCGGCGCGATCCGGAACCACGAGCCCGAGATCATGCTCAAGGCCTTCGAGATCGCGGGCTACGACCGTGACACCGTCGAGGAGCAGTTCGCGGGCATGCTGCGCGCGTTCCGCTTCGGCGCCCCGCCGCACGGCGGTATCGCCCCGGGCGTCGACCGCATCGTCATGCTCCTCGCCGACGAGCCCAACATCCGCGAGACCATCGCCTTCCCGCTCAACGGCAATGCCCAGGACCTGATGATGGGCGCGCCGACGGAGCTGGAGGAGGCGCGGCTGCGGGAGCTGCACCTCTCGGTGCGGAAGCCCCAGCCGAAGTAGGGAAGTGGGGGGTCAAGTCTCTTGGAGGCTTGACGGTGAAGGGTCCTGAGATCGTCCGTCGATTTCGGGACCCTTTTCCCGTGCGCGGTCCGGAAGCAGGGCAGTGCGCGAAGCGGAACAGGGAGAAAGCACAGCGCCTTCCCATGGTGCTGACAGCGTCCGTCCCTGAGGGGTTTCCCGTAATCCCCGGCGGGCGCACGACGCCGGCTCCGGACGCGGCGAACACGGGTACTGACGGCTGACGCCGGCCGACTGACGGACTGTCCGGCTGCTCGGCGTGAGGCCCGGGACCCATCTCTTCGGGTTCCGGGCCTTTCGGCGTGCCGTATGCCCGTGGTGGGCCGGGTGCCGGGGAAGCCATCAGGGGGCGCACAGGTTTCCCGACGGAGGGTCACAGCGGGCGCGGGTGTGATGGGACGCAGAGGGTGAGGAACCCGTAGGGGACGGAAACGCCGGAAGGTGGAGGAGGCCATGGAATTCGCCGTGTTGCTCGTACTGCTGCTGGTCCTCGGGGCGGTGGTCGCGGTCGTCGCCCAGCGGCGCCTCGGCGACCGGCGGGAACCGACGTCCGACCTGGACGCGGAGGCCGACGCCAACCGCTGGGTGGTCCGGCTCGGCGGCAGCCTGGCCGGGGTCGACGTACGGGCGCAGACCGGGACGGACGGCGACGCGGCCCGATCCCTGGCCGGGGCCGCCGAATGCCTCCGCACCGCCCGGACGCGGCTGGCCGCCGCCCGTACGCCCGATCAGTACGCGGTGGTCGTGCGCACGGCGGCCGAGGGGCTGCAGCACGTGGGGGAGGCCCGTAGGGCGCTGGGGCTCGACCCGGTCACCCAGGGAACGGACCGTACGGTGACCAGCGGCCGGGGCGGGCGGGGCGAGCGGAAGGAACTGTCATACGGCCTCGACGCGTCCTACTGATCATGACCATGTCGCCCTCCGCCGCCGTCCCGGCCCCCACGACCCTCGGGGAGGAGATCCTCCTCCTCTCCCTCGACGACTCCACGGGCGAGGCGAAACTGCCGCTGCGCACGCCGTACGCGATCGCGGCGGCGGCCCTGCTGGAACGGGCGCTCGCTGACGACCCGGAGCACGCGGAGCTCCCGGACGACGCGGAGAAGTGGATCAACGAGCACCGGACCGAGGAGTACGAGAGGGCCCTGCGGGGTGTGCTGGACAAGGGCCTGGTCCGGGAGGAGAAGCGCCGGCTGCTCCTCGTCTTCCGCACCACCGTTCATCCGGAGGCCGACGGCACGGTGGAGGCCGCGCTGCGCAGGCGTCTCGCGGCGGTCGTCCTGGAGGGAAGCGAGCCCGACCACCGCACCACCGCCCTGATCACCCTGCTCCACCACGCCGACCTGCGGGAACTGGCCTTCCCGGACCTGGGGAAGGAGCAGTCCGCGGCGGTCGAGCGGCGCATGTCCGAGATGGCCGAACGCCACTGGGCCGACCCCGCCCTCCGTCGCATGGCGGAAACCGCCGCCGCGACGATGGCCGCGCTCACCGCCGCGACGATGGCGGCGACGGTCGTGGTGATCACGGCGGTGACGTGAGCCCTGGTTCCAGTCCTCTCTCGGAAGGTGTCCGCCCCATGATCCGTCTCTCCCCCGAGTTCACCGAAGCGCTCGCCGCCGTTCTGCGGGACCTGGGCGCGCAATGTCCCGTCCGCCCCGACGTGCGAGAGGTCGAGGGCGGCCACGGTGTCGTGTTCTACGCACCCGACGGCTCGGGGCAGGGGGTGTGGGCCGAACCGGACGGGCGGCCGGGTGTGCTGCCGGCCGAGGTCGCGGACCAGGTGCAGAGCTGGGCGGTGGAGGCGCTGTGGGCGGCCGGGGAGCCCGCGGTGTGGCCGCGGTGCCCGGAGCACCCGGACGCGCATCCGCTGGAGGCGGCCGTCGAGAAGGGCACAGCCGTGTGGGTGTGCCCTCGCGGCGGTGCCGTCCCCGTTCCCGTGGGGGAGCTTCCCTCCGAGGAGTGATCAGGGAGCGCCGCCCCACGACGCCTCGGCGCTCGTGGCCGCGGCCTCCGTGCCCCCCGCGTTCGTGCTCTGGGCGTTCGTGCTCTGGGCGTTCGTGCTCCCCGCGTTCGCGCGATCGGCCTTCCCGCTCCCGGCCTCCGCGCCGTCCGCCGCAGCGCTCGCGGCCTTCGTGTGGAGCACCTCGCGAGCCTGCTCGGCGGCGCGAATCGTGCTCTCACTGACGAAGTCGAGAAAGCGGGCGACGTTCTCCAGACGGGCGGCTGCCGGGGTGCCGTTGCCGAGGACGCCGACGCCCTGCCGCGCGATCTCGATGACCTGGGTCAGGGCCCGCGCGCTGGCCAGCATCGACTGGTACCAGATGTCGTCGTCGACGACGTAGCGCTCGCGGCGGCGTTCGTCGCGCTCCCGGCGGACGAAGGCCTGGTTCTCCAGGTACGAGATGGCCTTGGAGACGGACGCCGGGCTGACCTGCAGCCGCTGGACGAGCTCGGACGCGGTGAGGCTGCCCGTGTCGGTGACCGTGAGGCACGCCATGACCCGGGCCATCATCTTGGGCATGCCCGAGGCCATCATCACGGTGGCGAACGTCTCCTCGAACTCGCGCACGGCTTCGGTGTCGCGCCCGTCGGCCTGTGGGGATGTCACCGCCCCCCGGGGCGCGGCCTGCCTGCGCCGCTGCGCGCGTCGTTCGGTGGCGCGGTGGGCCAGGTCGGCGCGGTAGGCGGTGGGGCCGCCGTTGCGCATGACCTCGCGTGTGATGGTCGAGGTGGGGCGGCCGAGGCGTCGGGCGATCTCGGCGTAGGCGAGACCGTCGGCCAGGCCCAGGGCGATCTGCTGACGTTCGGGCTGGGTGAGCCTGCCTCCCGGCATGGGGGTCTCCTTCGTGGTGCAGCGCGTGCGCCCACTATAGCGTTCACTTCCATTCATTGCAACGAACTGCAGGTGGGATCGTTGCGTTACTTTCGAAGCCGTTGCAACGATTAGTCTGCTTCTACCTGCGGTGATGGCAAAAGGTCGCAACGAAATGGTTGCTGGGATCGTGAATGCAACGTAGCTTTTCTCTCGTTGGAAACGACGACGCAGAGGAGAGAACAATGCAGAAGTTCACCACCCCGGCCCCCATCGCCGCCGTCCTCGACATCCAGGCCGGGCGGGTGCAGGTCATCGCCGCCGACCGTGCCGACACCACCGTCGAGATCCGGCCCGTGGACCCCTCCAAGGGCCGGGACGTACAGCTCGCCGAGCAGACCACCGCCGAGTACGCCGACGGCACCCTGCGGATCACCGCCACGGCGCCGGCCAGGAACCGGCTCGTGGGCCCCGCCGGCTCGGTCGAGGTGACCGTCCAGCTGCCCGCCGGCTCCCATGTCGAGGCCACATCGGCCGGCGTCGAGTTCCGGGGCGTCGGACGGCTCGGGGACGTCGCCATCGACGGCGCCCTCGGCCAGGTCAAGCTCGACGAGACCGCCCGTGCTCGCCTGGCCGTCCTGGCCGGGGACATCTCGGTCGGCCGCCTCGGCGGACCCGCGGAGATCAGCACCCAGCAGGGCGACATCCGCATCGACGAGGCCATCGGCGGCACGGTCGTGCTCCGCACCGAGTCCGGTGACATCTCGGTCGCCGCCGCCCCCGGCGTCTCGGCCGCCCTGGACGCCGGCACCTCCTACGGCCGCGTCAGCAACGCCCTCAAGAACGACGGCACCACCGCACTCGACATCCGCGCCACCACCGCCTGCGGCGACATCACCGCCCGCAGCCTCTGAACCCCGGCCTCCCGAAGGAGCACCCACCATGACCACCCCGGCCATCGCGGCGAACGGCCTGCGCAAGTCCTACGGCGACAAGGTCGTGCTCGACGGTGTCGACCTGACCGTCCCCGAGGGAACGATCTTCTCCCTGCTCGGCCCGAACGGGGCCGGCAAGACCACCGCCGTCAAGATCCTGTCCACCCTCATCACCGCCGACGGCGGCCAGATCCGGGTCGCCGGGCACGACCCGGCCGCCGACCCGCAGGCGGTCCGCGCCGCGATCGGTGTCACCGGGCAGTTCTCCGCCGTCGACGGGCTGATCACGGGCGAGGAGAACATGCTTCTCATGGCGGACCTGCACCACCTGTCCAGGAGCGAGGGACGACGGGTCGCCGCCGAACTGCTGGAACGCTTCGACCTCACCGAGGCCGCGAAGAAGCCCGCCTCCACCTACTCCGGCGGCATGAAGCGCCGCCTCGACATCGCGATGACGCTGGTCGGCGGCCCGCGCGTCATCTTCCTCGACGAGCCGACCACCGGCCTCGACCCCCGCTCCCGCCACACCATGTGGCAGATCATCCGTGAGCTGGTCACGGGCGGTGTCACCGTCTTCCTCACCACCCAGTACCTGGAGGAGGCCGACGAGCTCGCCGACCGGATCGCCGTGCTCCACGACGGCCGGATCGCCGCCGAGGGCACCGCCGAGGAGCTCAAGCGGCTTATTCCGGGCGGCCACGTCCGGCTCCGCTTCTCCGACCCGGCCGTCCACCGGGCAGCCGCTGCCGCACTCATCCAGGGCACCCTCCCCGACGCCCCTCTTCGCCCGCGCGGGGGGACCGCCGACGACGACGCCCTCACCCTGCGGATCCCCAGCGACGGCTCCCAGCGCGATCTGCGCTCCGTCCTCGACCGGCTGGACGCCGCCGGCATCGAGGCCGACGAACTGACCGTGCACACCCCCGACCTCGACGACGTGTTCTTCGCCCTCACCGGCGGTACCGACATCCCCGCCCAGGCCAAGGAGGCCCTGCGATGAGCTCTCTTTCCCTCGCCGTCCGCGACTCGACGACCATGCTGCGCCGCAACCTGCTGCACGCCAGGCGCTACCCGTCGATGACGCTGAACCTGCTGCTCACGCCGGTCATGCTGTTACTGCTCTTCGTCTACATCTTCGGCGACGCGATGAGCGCGGGCCTCGGCGGCGGCGCCGACCGCTCCGACTACATCGCCTACCTGCTGCCGGGACTGCTGCTGATGACGATCGGCTCCACCACGATCGGCACCGCGGTGTCCGTATCGAACGACATGACCGAGGGCATCATCGCCCGCTTCCGCACGATGGCGATCCACCGCGCGTCGGTGCTCATCGGGCACGTCGTCGGCAGCGTGGCGCAGTGCCTGATGAGCGTGGTCCTCGTCGGCGCCGTCGGCGTGGCCATCGGCTTCCGCTCCACCGACGCCACCGTCCTGGAGTGGCTCGCGGCCTTCGGACTGGTCACGCTGTTCGCCCTGGCGCTCACCTGGATCGCGGTCGGGATGGGCCTGGTCAGCCCGAACGCCGAGGCGGCCAGCAACAACGCGATGCCGCTGATCTTCCTCCCGCTGATCTCCAGCACCTTCGTGCCGCTGCACACCATGCCGGGCTGGTTCCAGCCGATCGCCGAGTACCAGCCGTTCACCCCCGCCATCGAGACCCTGCGCGGGCTGCTCCTCGGCACGGAGATCGGCCACAACGGATGGCTCGCCGTCGGCTGGTGCCTCGGTCTCGCGGTGCTCGGCTACTTCTGGTCCACCTCGAAGTTCAACAGCGACCCGAAGTAACCCCGCCGTGACAGCGCGGGCAGCCACCCGCACCCCGTCCCACCCGCACCCCGTCCCACCCGCATCCCGTCCCACCCGCATCCCGTCCCACCCAGGGCGGCGTACACCGACAGGGCGTCGGAGTGCGCCGCCCTGTTCGTGTGTCACCGCTCGGGCGCGGTGTGACCGTCGCCGCTGATCGCCACGCCGATGTTGCCGCCGGCGGCGATCGACCGGGTGCCCGAGGCCGTCACCGTGACGCCCCGGTTCTCCGTGGACGGCAGCAGTGCCGTCAGCTCACGCCGCAGGTCCTGGTCCTCGCGCAGTGTGCGCTTGATCTGCTGGCGCAGGGCCGCCGACGCGTCCTCGTCGTCCGGTTCCGCTGCCGCGTCCGCCACCGCCGACTCCAGTTCGGCTCGCCCCCGCTGGTCCCGGCGGTGCCAGGCCGCCGTCAGCATCCGGCGGCCGATGTCCGCCGCCGTCTCCACCGCCGCGCTCTCCGCCGGGGTCAGCGCCCCGGCGCCGTACGCGGCCACGGCCGCCGTCAGATACGGGCCCGCCCGGCCCACCAACTCGGCGATCTCCGTGCTCATCCTCAGCCCCTCCCTGCCTCGGGTACGCGTCGGCACCGGGCACTTCCCTCGGTCCCCGTAGGTCGGGAACGCCGGACGGGGGGCCCTCGGTTCCAACGGCACCCCCGCCCCGCGCGGGCTATCGCTTCAGCGCCCGGTACCGCTTGAGCAAGGCCGACAGCTTCTGCGGGTCCTTGCCCCCGTTCAGCTCCCTCAGGAGGTCGTCGGGACAGAGTTCGTACAGGTCGCCCCACCAGCCCCGGCGGCGGTGGTCATAGATGCGGTAGCCGCCCGTTACGCCTCGGGCGACGTAGCGCCGTTTGCTCACTCGGCCTCCGATGGGGGTGTCAACGCCTCCTCCTCCAGCAGGCGTTCGGCGATGTCGGCGGCCCAGGACTGGGCCCATCGGCGAAGTGACATGGTCGCCTGCTCGTCGAGGCCCTGGCGAGCGAATTCCCTGTCGTCGAGCCACTCGGTGGCCTCCAGCCGGGACTGGAGGTCGGCGAGGTCGAAGGTCGAGGCGGTGGCGGAGGTGTGGCGGCGGGCCAGTTCCTCCAGCTCGGGGATGGTCCAGTGGGCGGCGGCCGCGTGGACCGTGACGAGGTCGCGTGCGGTGTTCCGGTCGGCCAGGGCACGGACCTTCGTACCGACCACGTCCTCCAGCGAGAGGGTCGGACCCAGCGACGTCTCGACCGCCGGACGCCACAGGGACTCCTTGAGGATGTCCAGGGTGCGCTCCTCCGCCGTCGTCGGGTCGGTGACGAGGAGGCGGGCGGACAGCGGGGTGGCCTCCGCCCCCTCCACCAGCCAGCCGCGTTCCGCCAGTCCGGTGCGGACTGCGCCGGCGATCTCGTCCATCGCGGCGGGGTGTTCCGTCGCCACTTCCAGCACGCGGTGCGGCGGGCGGCTCTCCGTGAGGCCGTGGGCCCGTACCGCGTGGTCGCCGGTCACGGCCAGGGCGTAGGGGGCGCCGATGGCCAGGATGTCCGAGAGGAGACCGAGGACCGGGTCGGGGGGACCCGGGTCGGGGGGACCCGGCTCGGGAAGGTCGTTCACGCGCGGGCCTGCGCAAGGGTGGGGGGTGGGGCCATGGACATGGATTATCACGGCAGTCGGACTTTCCCCCGGTTTTCCCCCGGATTTCCCCCGCCTCACCCGGCGGACCGGGGATGTGCTCGGCCGGGCGCTCTGTGACGGGTGGGGCCAGACTGGAAGGAGTGGCGGAGCTTCCGGAAGGTCCCGCCCGAGCTCGTGGAGGTCGAGATGAGGGCAGTCACGCGGACGGACGTACCCGTGGAGATCGAGGGCGACGGCGTCGAACTGCGCATGCAGGACATCGGTGGGGACACCGAGGTCGCCTTCGTCCGGCTCCCCAAGGGAGCGGACATGGGCCCGGCCCTGAAGGACGAGCCCGACGGCCTCTGCCAGGTCCCGCACTGGGGCTACATGTTCAAGGGCCGGCTGGTGATGCACACCAAGGAGGGCGACAAGACCTACGAGGCGGGCCAGGCTTTCTACTGGGCGCCCGGCCACGCGCCGGAGGCCCTGGAGGACTGCGAGTACGTGGACTTCTCGCCCCGGAAGGAGTTCGAGGAGGTCATCGGGCACGTCAAGTCGAACCTCGGCTGACCTCCCGGTTCCCCGGCCCCCGCGTGCGTCTACCCGGCGACGAACTGCGTGAGGATCGCCTGGACCTCGTAGATGTCCACGCCCTTGGTGAACGTCTTCTCGATCGGTTCGTGGGTGCCGGACAGCCAGATCTTCAGCTCGGCGTCGAGGTCGAAGTGACCGGCCGTCTCGACCGAGAAGTGCGTGATGCTGCGGTACGGGACGGAGTGGTACTCCACCTTCTTGCCGGTGATGCCCTGTTTGTCGATCAGGATGAGACGGCGGTCGGTGAACAGGATGGTGTCGCGGATGAGCAGGAACGCGGCGTGGACCTGCTCCCCGTGGCCCAGCAGACGTGCGTAGTCCTGCTGGGCCTTGCCGGGATTGACGGTGTGCGCGTTTCCGAACAGTGCCATGCCCCGGAAGACGCCCGCCCGGGCCTCCAGGGTTGCCTCCCGACCACGCTGCGCTACTCGGCCTGACCGCCGAAGCGCTCCTTGTACGCCTCCAGGTCGTCCTCCGTCAGCTTGGCGAAGAGGACGGGGGGGACGGTGAAGGCGGTGCCGGCGGGGACGGCGGTCAGGGACCTGGCCTGCTCCGGGGTGACCCAGGTGGCGGTGTCGTCCTCCAGGGCGAAGGCGCCGCGCATGGCGGCGGAAGAGGTCGGGATGAAGGGCTCGGAGACCACCGCGTAGAGGTGGATGAGGTTCATGGCGGTGCGGAGGGTGAGGGCCGCGGCCTCCTGGTCGGTCTTGATCTCCAGCCAGGGCGCCTTCTCCTCCAGGTAGGAGTTGCCCGCCGACCACAGCGCGCGCAGCGCGGCCGCCGCCTTGCGGAACTGGAGCGCCCCCATGTGCTCCTCGTACTCCGCGAGGAGGCGGGCGATCTCCTCGCCCAGCTTCGCCTCGGCCTCGCCGGCCGCCGCGCCCGCCGGGACCTCGTCGCCGAAGCGCTTGCGGGAGAAGGACAGCACGCGGTTGACGAAGTTGCCGAGGGTGTCGGCGAGGTCCTTGTTGACCGTGGCGGTGAAGTGCTCCCAGGTGAAGGACGAGTCGTCCGACTCGGGGGCGTTGGCGATCAGGAAGTAGCGCCAGTAGTCCGCCGGGAGGATCTCCAGGGCCTGGTCGGTGAAGACGCCCCGCTTCTGCGAGGTGGAGAACTTCCCGCCGTAGTACGTGAGCCAGTTGAACGCCTTGACGACGTCGACCTTCTTCCACGGCTCCCGGACGCCCAGCTCGGTGGCCGGGAACATCACGGTGTGGAAGGGGACGTTGTCCTTCGCCATGAACTCCGTGTAGCGCACGTCGGTGTCGACGTCGAACCACCAGGACTTCCAGTCGCGGTTCTCCGGGTCCTGGTCCGACCACTCCTTCGTCGCACCGATGTACTCGATCGGCGCGTCGAACCACACGTAGAAGACCTTGCCCTCGGCCGCCAGCTCCGGCCAGGTGTCCGCGGGCACCGGGACGCCCCAGTCCAGGTCACGGGTGATCGCCCGGTCGTGCAGGCCCTCGGTCAGCCACTTGCGGGCGATGGACGACGCCAGCTGCGGCCACTGGTCCTCGTGCGCCGCGACCCACCCCTCGACCTCGTGCTGGAGCTTCGACTGCAGGAGGAAGAGGTGCTTGGTCTCGCGGACCTCCAGGTCCGTGGAGCCGGAGATGGCGGACCGCGGGTCGATCAGGTCGGTGGGGTCCAGGACACGGGTGCAGTTCTCGCACTGGTCGCCGCGGGCCTTGTCGTAGCCGCAGTGCGGACAGGTGCCCTCGACATAGCGGTCCGGGAGGAAACGGCCGTCGGTCGGCGAGTACACCTGGCGGATCGCCCGCTCCTCGATGAACCCGTTCTCCTTGAGCTTGCGGGCGAAGTGCTGCGTGATCTCGACGTTCTGCGGGGACGAGCTCCGGCCGAAGTAGTCGAACGCGAGGGCGAACCCGTCGTAGACGGCCTTCTGCGCGTCGTGCGCCTGCGCACAGAACTCGTCCACGGGGAGGCCCAGCTCCTTCGCCGCCAGCTCCGCCGGGGTGCCGTGCTCGTCCGTCGCGCAGATGTACAGGACGTCGTGGCCACGCTGGCGGAGGTACCGGGAGTACACGTCCGCCGGGAGCATGGACCCCACCATGTTGCCCAGGTGCTTGATCCCGTTGATGTACGGAAGGGCGCTGGTGATGAGGTGTCGAGCCATCGGGGGATGCTCCCAGGTCGGTCGATTTCGTGAGTCTTGAAATCCTAGCCGACATGGGTGTGCCGCCCGCCTCCCGTTTTGAGGGGTGGGAGGGGGCGGCACGGGACGTCCCTGCGAGAGGGTGCGGGTGGAGGGTTACGGGCGCCAGGCGGCCAGGATGCCCTCGTAGACCTCTTCGTCCGTCAGCTCGCGCGGGGTCTCGCCGGCCAGGAAGTGCGAGGCGTTGCCCGTCTTGAGCTTGCGGAGGTAGTCGAACGCCTTGTTCTCCGGGTCACCGAAGGCGACGAAGGCGAAGTGCACGCCGGGGTGGTTCTTCGCGGCCTCCGTGAGGGCCTGGGTCGCGGGGGTCTTCGCGTCCGGGGCGCCGTCCGTCTGGAAGACGACGAGGGCGGGGGCCGTGGGGTCCGCCGACTTCTGGTGCTGGGCGAGCACCTCCTCCACGGCCGCGTGGTAGCTGGTGCGGCCCATGCGTCCGAGGCCGTTGTGCAGCTCGTCGATCTTGTTCTCGTGCTCGGTGAGGGTGAGCTCGCCGGTGCCGTCGAGTTCGGTGGAGAAGAACACGACGGGGACGGTGGCCTCGGGGTCGAGGTGGGCCGCGAGGGCGAGGGTCTGCTCGCCGAGAGCCTGGGCGGAGCCGTCCTTGTAGTACGGGCGCATCGACGCGGAGCGGTCGAGGACGAGGTACACCTTGGCGCGGGCGCCGGTGAGGTCGTGCTTCTTCAGGACGGTGCCGGCGGTCTTGTATGCCGTGGAGAGACCGGGGGCGCTGGAGCGGACGCGGGTGGCGGGGGTGGCGGGGCGTGCGGCCTCGGCTTCGCCGGTGGCCGGCGCCGCCCCCGCCGCCCCACCTGTGCCGCTTTCGTCGTCGGCCGCGGGTGCCACCAGCGGGGCGCCCTCACCGTCGGCGACTGCCGGTTCGGGGGCGACTGCCGGTTCGGGGGCGGCCGCGGGCCCGTGGGTTTCTGCGGGTTCCGGGGCGTCTGCGGGTTCGAGGGCCTCAGCAGTCTGCGCGGCCTCGGCGGCTGCCGCCACGACCTCGAGAGCGGCCTCCGGCTCGGGTGCCTTCACCGGCTCCGGCTCGGACTCCGCCGCGGGGGCCGTCTGCGGCTCCGCCTCGGCGGCAGCCTCCGGCTCCGAGGGCTTGGCAGCCTCGGCCTCGGGCTCCGCGTCACTCTTGGCCTGCGGCTCCGGGGCGGCCTCGGCCTGCGTCTCGGCGTCGGCCGCCTTCGCGGCCGCGGGCTCCGCCTCAGCCGCGGGCTCGCCCTTTGCGACCGGCTCCGCCTCAGCCGCGGGCTCCGCCTCGGCCGCGGTGGAGGTCTCCGCCACCGTGGCCTCGGCCTCGGTTTCGCGCGCGGTCTCGGGCTCGGTCTCGACCACCGTCCCCGCCTCAGCGGCGGTTCCGGACGCAGCCTCCGGCTCAGCCTCAGCTTCCGGCTCAGCCTCAGCTTCCGGCTCAGCCTCAGCCTCAGCCTCGGCCTCTGCCTTCGGCTCGGCGGCTGCCGCGGCGGGCTCCGCCTCGACCCGCACCTCTTCCTCCACCTCGGTCCCAGCCGCCGCGGGCTGGACCTCGGCCTCGGGCTCCGTCACCGGGGTACCGGCCTCCGGCTGGGCCTCTCTCTCCGCTTCGGCCTCGCCGACCGCAGGCTGGGCCTCGGCCTTCTCCTCCACGACCGGCGCGGGCTCGACCACCGGCGCCTCGGCCGCCTCGGGCTCCGCCTCGGTCGCCGGGGTCTCGGTCTCCGCAGGCTTCGCCTCGGCTGCCTCCGGCTTCGCCGCCGCGGGCTCGGCCTCGGTCGCCGACGTCTCGGTCTTCGGCTCGGCCGCCGCGGGTTCCGACTCCTCGGCCCGCGGCTTCGGCACCGTCACGTTGTCGAAGGCCGCCGAGACCAGCTCGTCGGCGACGGACGCGGCCGGCTTGGGGTCGGCCGCCTGGGCCGGAAGCTTCGGCTCGGGCTCCCGCAGGGAACCCCGCTCGGACTCCGGCTCGGGCTCCCGCCGGGAGTCCCGGTCGGTGGCCGAATCAGCCTCCCGCAGGGAGCCCCGGTCGGACGCCGGCTCGGCCTCCCGCAGGGGGGCCGTGGAGGTCGGCTCTGTCGGGGAGACCTGCTCCGCCTCCTGCGAAGGGACCGTGTCGCGCCCCTTGCGTGAGCGGGAGAACGCGTTCCGCAGGAGAGAGAGAATGCCCATGTGCGCAACCCTTCGCGTGAGTTGTAGCCCGTCAATCCCTGGCCAGGACGGACACGTAAGGTTAGCCGTCGCGATTGGCGATCTTGGGGTGGGGCGGGAGGTTTCACTAACCCCGTGATCGGGAGCTGTCAATACCGCCTCAACTGCCGTGGGTTCACCTGCCGTTCACTCTCCGTCCCCGTTCTCGAACACACGCGCCCCTAACGTCGCGCTCACACCAAAGGCACCTAAGAGGGAGCGCAACGTGCGCAAGCTGCTGCCCATGATCGGCTCGCACCCCGGCGGCCGTTCCGCCCTGACCTGTCGGTTCCGCTGTGGTGACGCCTGCTTCCACGAGGTGCCGAACACCAGCGCCAACGAGTACGTGGGCGATGTCATCGCCTCCGCGCTCAGCCGCCGGTCCGTGATGCGCGCCGCCGCCGTCGTGACCGTGGCCACTGCGGCCGGTACCGCGACGACGCTCGGTACCGCCCCGCAGGCCGCCGCGGCCACTGTCGGGACCACCGCCACCACCAAGAGCACCCCGAAGGGCAAGGCGGCCCGTGGCCTGCGGTTCCCCGCCGTCGCGCCCAACACGGTGGACGCCGTGACCGTCCCCGAGGGCTACGAGCAGAACGTGGTGATCCGCTGGGGCGAGCCCATTCTGCGCGGTGCCCCGGCGTTCGACCCGGAGAACCAGACGGGCGCGGCCCAGGCCGGACAGTTCGGCTACAACAACGACTTCCTCGCGCTGCTGCCGCTCCCCGGCGAGCGGGGCCGGGGGCTCCTCGTGGCCAACCATGAGTACACCGACGAGGTGCTCATGTTCCGTGGCTACGACTCCGCCAACCCGACCCGCGGCCAGGTCGAGGTCGCCTGGGCGGCGCACGGTCTGTCCGCCGTCGTGGTGGAGGAGGACCGGCGGACCGGCAAGCTCACCGCCGTGCCCCGGCACCACCTCAACCGGCGTGTCACCGCCACCACCGAGTTCCGGCTGACCGGCCCGGCCGCCGGCTCCGACCTCCTGAAGACCTCCGCCGACCCGGCCGGCCGCAAGGTCCTCGGCACGCTCAACAACTGCTCCGGCGGCACCACCCCCTGGGGCACCACGCTGCACGGCGAGGAGAACTTCAACCAGTACTTCGCCAACGGCAGCCGTCCCACCGACAAGCGGTACGGCATCGGCACCGGTGCCACCGAGCGCAAGTGGGAGCGGTTCGACAAGCGGTTCGACCTGGCCCAGGAGCCGAACGAGGTGCACCGTTTCGGGTACGTCGTCGAGTTCGACCCGTACGACCCGACGTCCACGCCGCGCAAGCACACCGCCCTCGGCCGCTTCAAGCACGAGGCCGCGACCATCCGGCTCACCGCCGACGGCCGTCCCGTCGTCTACTCGGGTGACGACGAGCGCTTCGACTACTTCTACAAGTTCGTCAGCAGCAAGCGGATGAAGAAGGGGTCGGGCCGCGCGGTGCGCGAGCACAACCTCTCGCTGCTCGACGAGGGCACCCTCTATGTCGCCAAGCTCACCGGTGACTCCCCCGCCATCGAGATCGACGGCACGGGCAAGCTCCCGGCCGACGGCGAGTTCGACGGCAGCGGCGAGTGGATCCCGCTGGCCACCGCGACCGCGAAGGGCGCCGTCTCGCACGTCGAGGGCATGACGGCCGACGAGGTCTTCGTCTTCACCCGCCTCGCCGGCGACAAGGTCGGCGCCACCAAGATGGACCGCCCCGAGGACATCGAGCCCAACCCGGTCACCGGCAAGGTCTACGTCGCCCTCACCAACAACTCCAACCGCGGCAAGACCGGCTTCGCCGCCGCCGACGAGGCCAACCCCCGCAACGTCAACAAGCACGGCCAGGTCCTGGAACTCACCGAGCGCTGGAACCGGCCCGAGAGCACCAGGTTCGCCTGGCTGCTCTTCCTCGTCGCGGGCGACCCCGAGGACCCGGCGACATACTTCGCGGGCTTCCCGAAGGACGACGTCTCCCCGATCTCCTGCCCGGACAACGTCGCCTTCGACCCGTACGGCAACCTGTGGATCTCCACCGACGGCAACCAGCTCGGCTCGCACGACGGTCTCTTCGGCGTGGCGACCAGGGGCGAGCGCCGTGGTGAGCTGAAGCAGTTCCTGACCGTGCCGAGCGGCGCCGAGACCTGCGGGCCGATCATCGGTGACCGCCGTGTCCTGGTCGCGGTGCAGCACCCGGGTGAGATCGACGGCGCCTCCGTCGAGAACCCCAAGAGCACCTGGCCCGACGGGCCGGGCAAGATCGTCCGCCCGGCGGTCGTGGCGGTCTACCGCGCGGACGGCTGCGACATCGGCGTCTGAGCGAGTTCAGGGGCACCTGGGTGCACGGACCGCTGTCCGTGCACATGCGAACGCGGGCCGTCCTCCCGGTGGGGAGGACGGCCCGCGGTGCGCCGGTGGGGCTCAGGGGGCGAGGCAGCTCACGCCCGGGGCGCCGGCCGGGTCCAGCAGGCCTGCCGGGTCGAGCAGGGCGGCGGGGTCGGCGAGCTCCGTGACGCCGGTGGGGGTCTCGGTGAGGCAGGTGACCGTGGCCGTCGGGTCCGGGACCGCGTGGGCGGCCGGGGCCAGGGTGCCGGCGAGGGCGAGGGTTCCGAGCAGGACGGTGGCGGTGCGCCGCATGGCGAACATCCCCTTGTCAGACAGGAAGTGAATCATCCGGTTGGACGGTTCCGATCATTACGGCTTTCCGCCTGCGAACTCGCCTCCCGTCACCCGTGCGGGGCGGGCGTAACGATTTTCCGCTCTGCGTCGGGTTGACCGCCCCGCCCCTACCGGACGACGTCCCGGTCGGGAGGTGATGTGATCGCCCGCGCCGCCGCGACCTCCTGCCGCAGTGGCTCCAGCACGCTCCCCGGCGGCCCGCTCAGATCGGACCGGACCTCGTAGAGGACCTCCGTCCTCCGCAGTCCCTCCGCCAGTTCCCGCAGCTGGAGGGTCACCTGGCCGACCTCGGCTGCGGACGGCGGCCCGGCCCCCTGTTTCACCCGTACCCGCGCGGCGGTCGTCGCGTCGACGATCCGTTCGACCGCCACCACCAGCGGCCACCAGGCGGCGGCCCGTCGTCCCGTCGGCGGCGGTTCGGTGAGGGCCCGCTGGAACTCCGTGCGGATGGCGGACAGGTCCCGGTAGAGGCGGCGGCGCTTGCGGGCCCGCCCGGCGGGGTCCTCCGCGCCGGTCCCGAAGACGTGTTCCACGTAGGCGGCCGTGTCGGCGACGGCGTCCGCGAGGCGTGCGCCGACCCGGGCGTGCCAGCTCTCCGGCCACAGCAGATAGCCCGCGACGAGGGCGATGGCGCAGCCCGCGAGGGAGTCGACGAGGCGGGGAAGGAGCAGGCCGGTGCCCTGGTGGTTGAGGATGTCGGAGAGCAGCAGGATCACCGGGGTGATGGCGGCGGTCTGGTAGCCGTAGCCGCGGGGGGTGAAGACGGGGATGAGCGGGGCGAGGCACAGCATCACCGGGACGTCCCACCAGCCGCGCGGGACCTCCGCGAGGATCGCCGCGGCGACGACCAGGCCGACGACCGTGCCGAGGGCCCGCAGCAGGGCGCGGGAGAAGACCGAGCCGAAGTCCGGTTTCAGGACGAAGGTGATGGTCAGCGCCACCCAGTAGGAGCGCGGTACGGCGACGAGGGAGACCAGCGCCTGGGCGATGCCGATGCACAGGGCGAGGCGCAGCCCGTAGCGCCAGGACGCGGCGGACAGGGCCACGTCACGGGCGGCGCGGGCGGCGCGCACCCGCAGCGGGGCGGTCCGGCCGAGGTGGGCGTCGGCCCGGGACAGCGCGTCCGGCGATCCTTCGGTGACGACCTCGGCGGCGTGCCGCAGCGCCTGGTCGACCGCCTTGCCGATCTCGCTCCTCGGTGTGGGCAGGCGCAGGCCCAGCGGCCCCGAGTACCCGGTGTCGACGGCCTCGGCGACATGGCGTACCGCGGTGGGGATCTCGGCGGGCAGCGGGCGCCCGGAGAGGCGTACGGCGGGGGCTGCCTCCACGAGCGGGGTGATCGCGTTCAGCTGGGCGAGGAGCCGGACCAGGTCGGGACTGCGGCCGTGGTGGCGGGCGCGGCGGGCGAGGATCAGGTCGTAGGACTGGTTGAGGGACTGGGTGACGGCGTGTCGTGCGGTGTCGTACGCGTCGGTGGTGTCCGAGGTGGTGGCGGCGAGCAGGTCGGCGACCTTGCGGTAGGTGTCGGCGACGGAGGCGCGTTCCGGTACGCCGGCCCTGAGCGGCCAGGCGAGGAGGGCCTGGACGAGGACGAGGAGGCCGCCGCCGGTCATCAGGACCGGGGCCAGCCACCAGTCGCCCGGCATCGGCAGACCGGCGCCGACCACGGAGTTGAGGAGCAGCAGCAGCCCCGACACGGAGGCGACGGCGCCGATCGTCGAGATCATCCCGGAGACCAGCGCGATCGCGGTGAGCGCGGCGACGGTGACCCAGCCGTGCCCGTACACCAGTGAGCCCAGGGTGATGCCGATCGCGCTGAACACCTGCGGGACCGCGATGTGCAGCAGCCGCATGCGGTACGCGTCCGCCGTGTCGCTGATGACGCCGGACAGGGCGCCCATCGAGGCGAGGGCGCCGTACTCGGGGTGCCCGGCGGCGAGGCCGAGGGCGAGCGGCAGGGTCAGGGCGACGGCCGCGCGGGCCACGGCGGGCCGGTTGACGGGCGGTGCCTGCTGGGGTTGGAGGTTCCGGATCAGCCAGTCGGGCGGGGTGAGGCCGATGGCGAACGGGCGGGGCATGCGGCCATTATCACCGGTGGAGATCGCCCGATTATGTGACGTTCTGGAGGGGTGGGGCGACGGTGGCGTGCCGACCCCCGCGTCACTTCCGCTGGTGGAGGGTCAGATCGGCGATCACCGCCTTGTGATCGGTGCCGCCCAGCTTCAGGAAGCGGGTCTCGCGGACGGAGAAGTCCTTCGAGGAGACGAGGACGTGGTCGATCTGGGCGCCGAATCTCGGAGTGGTCCGGGAGGGCCAGGTCGGGGTCCGGTCGTGACCGCTCAGCCGGGCGGCGTCGCCGAGTCCGGCGTCGAGGATCTCGCGGAAGGCCGCGTGGTCCTGGGAGGCGTTGAAGTCACCGGCGACGATGGTCGGGATCCGGGTGTCGGCCGCCGCGTACGCGCGCAGCGCGCCGAGCTCCCGCCGCCAGGTGCCGACCTCTCCGGGCAGCGGCGGCATGGGGTGCGCCAGTTGCAGCCGCACGGGGTGGCCCTTGACGTCGGCGACGGCGCCCGGCATGCCCATGGTGGCGCGGATCGGGTCGGTGCCCTTCAGGGGGTAGCGGCTGAGGATGACGGACCCGTCGGAGCCGTAGCCCTCGACGGCCCGGCGGTAGGGGTAGACCGGCTTCTCGCCGCTCAGGTCGCCGAGGGTGTCGCGGAGGGTGGCCGAGCAGGTGGCCTGGCACTCCTCGACGAACACGACGTCCGGGCGGTCGCGTTCGACGGCCCGGACGAGGGCGGCGGTTCCGTCGCCGAAGTGCACGTTGGACGTCATGACCCGGATCTCGGCGAGGACCGGCCCGTTCGGCGCGGTCGTCTTCCCGTACGGCTCGATGTACCAGGCCAGCGCGCCGAGCAGCACCACTCCCCAGGCCAGGCCGGTCCAGGAGCGGGCCAGGGCGAAGAGGAGCAAGGCGAGGCCGGTGGGCGCGAGCAGCCAGGGCAGGAACGCGAGGAGCTGGGGGACCGGGGTGAAGGCGTCGACGTCGATGATCCGGGAGGCGACGACCAGGGTCACACCGAGCAGCAGCAGGAAGGCGCACCCCTTCTTGCCGCCGTGCGTGGCCCGGCGGGGGGTGACCGGTTCCGGCCCTTCGATGGTCGTGCTCTCCAAGGCCGGCCTTCCGTTCGCGCGGTGGTTCTGTGCTCCTCATTCAAGGACGGGGCAGGTGGGCCGAAGGTTGCGCGCGGAACCGGGCCCCGGGCACCCGGTCGCCGGGTGGTGGGGGTTGGATGGCGCGTCAGGGGGCCGGGGCTGTCGCGCGGGCCCCCCGCCCCTTCGGGGTGGGTCTCCGGTGTCGGGTGGGGAGGATGCGTGGGCTGGAGTCCGATGGTCCTCAGGTTCGTCGACGGTGGGGAGACGCCCGTGGCGCTGGACCTGGCCGTCGTACGGGAGGTGCTGGAACCGCATGACGTCGACGGGCCGGGGTGCACGGAGGGCGAGGACGGCGGCCTCGGCTTCCGGGTACGGGCGTGCGACGGCAGCGAGACGGAGATCCTCGCCGACGCGTCCGGTCTCACTCTCACTGTGCACCGCCCGCATGCCGGGGGCGTGTGGGACATCGTCGCCGAGCTGGTCTGCCGGCTCGGCGCGGTCGTCCTCGATCCGAGCGGTGCCGGGGTGGTGTGCCGGGTCCAGGAACAGGGGCACCTTCCGGCGCGGTGGCGGGACGACGCCGTGGTGATCGGGATGACCGGGGAGGCGCTGGAGACCGCGCTCACGGGACCGCGCCCGAGCTGACCGGCTCGGTGCGCGGCGTGGGCGCGGTCGTCCGGATGCCTCTGCGGCGTGGGCGCGGTCGTCCGGGGCCGGGTCAGGCGCTGATCTCCCGGTCGGGGGCGGTAGCCAGGGACCACATCACGAAGACCGAGGTGGCGATGACGATGACGGCCCAGACGGGGGCGTACGGCAGGAACATGAAGTACGCGATGGCGTAGAGGGACGCCAGGGCGATGCCCATGCCCCGGGCCCAGTCCCGGCCCTGGAGGATGCCCCAGCCGGTGAAGGCGACGACGGCTCCGAGGACGAGGTGGATCCAGCCCCAGGTGGTGAGGCTGAACTCGAACGTGTAGTCGCCTATGTTCCTGTAGACGTCGTCCGTGGCGATCGCCGCTATGCCGTTGAGGATGCCCAGCACCCCGCCGACCATCATGAGGACACCGGCGAAGACCGTGCCGCCGATCGCCCAGGAGGAACCTGAGTGCCTTCCCTGCGGGGGCGTCGGCGTCGAGATGGTCTGGTGGCTGTGGGCGTTCGAACGCGGCTCGGCGCTGTGCTGGGCCATGGGAGGGCCTCCTCAGAAGGGGCGGACAGCTCATCCGCATGCTCACGCGGCGGGAGGGGCGCCGCATGTGGTGTAGGCCGAACGGGTGAGGGGCCCGGCTCAGTCCAGCCGGGTCAGGAAGTCCTCCACCGCCCTGTTGAACGCGTCCGGGCGTTCCAGGTTCGGCAGGTGGGCCGCGCCGTCGATCACCCGGAGCACGGAGTCGGGGAGCGCGGCGTGCATGGCCTCGGCGTCGGCGACCGGCGTGTACTCGTCCTCGGCGCCGACGACGACCAGCGCGGGCACGGCGACGCGGGTCAGCAGATCGTTGTAGTCGGGGCGCTCGGCGCGTCCGCGCAGGGCGGCCGCCGCCCCCTCGGGGTCGGTCGCCGTCATCATGCGGTGCACATGGGCCGCGACCCCGGCGTCCGCGGACGGCGCGACCATCTTGTACAGCACCTCGTCGGCGTACCCGCCCATTCCCTCCCGCAGCAGCCGGTCGGCCATGGCGTTCCGGGCGCTCCTGCCCTCCTCGGTCTCGGCGGTCGGGAAGGTGTCGGCGAGGACGAGACCGCGGACGCGGTGCGGGAAGAGCCGGTAGCACTCCATGGCGATCTGACCGCCCATGGACAGGCCCGCGAGGACGAAGTCGGGGACGCCCAGGTCGTCGAGGAGCGCCGCGATGTCCTCGGCGAAGACGGAGAGCGGGGTGACGCCCGGGACGACCGGGGAGGCGCCGTAACCCCGCAGATCGGGAGCGACGACCCGGCGGGACGCGGCGAAGGCGGTGATCTGGGGCCACCACATCGAGCGGTCGAAGGGGTGGCCGTGGACGAGGACGAGGGGGAGCGTCGACGGGCTCGCTTCCCCTTTGTCCTCGTATGCGAGGAAGGGTGCCATGCGTTCGACCCTAGGTCGCCCCAACTCCTCGGTGCAATAAGATCTTTGCTCTCGGTGCAATGTGGGCGGGGCGCCGGGGGAAGGCGGGGCTGGGCGTGGTGAGCGACTACCGGCGGATCGCCGACCGGATCGCGGAGGAGATCGCCTCCGGGCGGCTGAAGCCGGGGGACCGGCTGCCGCCGCAGCGGGTGTTCGCCCGGCGGCGCGGGATCGCCGGGTCCACCGCCGGACGCGTGTACGGGGAACTCGTGCGGCGCGGGCTGGTGGTGGGTGAGGTCGGGCGCGGAACCTTCGTCCGGGCGGCGCCGACGGGGGCGGGGGCCGGGCGGGCGCTGGCGGAGCCGGTGTCCTCGGCGCCGGTGAACATGGAGCTCAACTACCCTTCGGTGCCCGGTCAGGCGGAGCTGCTGGCGGCCGGGCTCG
The DNA here is from genome assembly GCF_055572155.1 of Streptomyces sp. NPDC030814. Lineage (NCBI taxonomy): Bacteria > Bacillati > Actinomycetota > Actinomycetes > Kitasatosporales > Streptomycetaceae > Streptomyces > Streptomyces sp. NPDC030814. The sequence goes on along the minus strand of NZ_JBVIDX010000004.1, from coordinate 222,277 downwards.
CACCGCTGCTGCGGACGGACGTGCTCGGGGACGCGCTCGGCCTGGTTCCGGCGAACGGTACGGAGGCGGCGCGTGCGGCGGCGGCCGACGTGCTCGCGGTGCCCGGCTGGCGTCCGGAACCGGAGCGGTTCCTCTTCACCGGGAACGCCCGCCAGGCCATCGCCGCCGGCCTCGCGCATCTCGTCCGGCCCGGGGGCCGGATCGGGGTCGAGTCCCTGACGTATCCGCTGGTCAAGGAGATCGCCGGGCGGCTGGGAGTGACGCTCGTACCGCTCGCGACGGACGGGGACGGACTTCGGCCCGACGCGGTGGCCGCGGCGCACCGGGCGGCGCCCCTGTCGGCGGTGTACGTGCAGCCGACGCTGCACAACCCCACCTCCGTGACGATGCCCCACGAACGCCGGGCCGAACTGGCGGCGGTGGTACGGGAGTCGGACCTGCCGGTGGTGGAGGACCGGATCTGGGCGTTCCTGGCGGGTGCGGGTGCGGGTGCGGGTGCGGGTGCGGGTGCGGGTGCGGGTGCGGGTGCGGGCCCGGCCACGGAGGGGACGGCGGGGTGCGCGGGTGGTGCGTTGCCGTTGGCGGCGTACGCGCCGGAGCGGGTGTATGTCGTGGACGGGCTGTCCAAGCGGGTGGCGCCGGGGCTGACCGTCGGGTTCCTCGTGGTGCCCGAGGGGCGGGTCGGGGAGGCGGGGGACGCGGTCCGGTCCGGGGGGTGGGCCGCGGGGAGGTTCGCCCTGGAGGCGGCGGTGCGGTGGATCTCGGACGGTACGGTCGCGCGGCTGGTCGCGGCGAAGCGCGAGGACGCGGCGGCCCGGCAGCGGCTCGTGCGTGAGCGTCTCGACGGGCTCGCCGTACGGGGCGACGCGCGCGCCTACTACGCGTGGTGGGAGCTGCCGGAGCCCTGGCGGGCCGACACGTTCCGCGCGGCGGCGGCGGAACGCGGGGTGGCGGTGACACCGGGGCCGGCGTTCAGCGTCCCCGCGGTGGTCTCGGCGGCGCCGGAAGCGTCGGGGCGGGTGCCGCGGCCGACGCGGGTCAGTGCCTTCACCTGTGTCCGGCTGGGACTTGCGTCGGTGGGTCCGCGGGAGCTGGCGGAGGCGTTGGCGGTGTTGGGCGACGTCGCCCGGGGAGGCCGGTGAGCCAGGCCGCCGCGGCGACGGTGGCCCCGAGCGCGAGGAGGCCCCAGGTGACGGTGCGCAGCGTGGTGGTGAGGGCGTCGTAGACGGCGCCGGCGGCTGCCGGGGAGACGCCCGGGGGCAGGTCGGCGAGGGTGAGATGGCGGCCGAGGGCGACGGCGAGACCCAGCAGGGCCCCGCCCAGCGCCGTGCCGAGCCCCGTCGCGCACACCGCCCGCCGGCGCCGGGTGGCGACCAGGATTCCCGCCGTGGCCAGCACGAGCGCACCGACCGGCAGCCAGAACGCGGCGACTTCGAGCATGCGATACCCCTTCCGCAGCTGGACCAGTTCCTCCGCCGACAGCACCGTGATCTCGGTGTGCGCGACCGGGATGCGTTGCGCGAACGGCACGTGGTCCCGGACGAGTTGGCGCTTGACGCGCTCCCCGACCGGCGCCAGGTCGACCGTCACCGGTTCCGCCCCGTGCCCGGCGCCGCCCGGGCTCTCCTCCCGTACCGCCCGCAGCACCGCGTCATGGGCCGCCCGGTTGGCCGTGTGCCAGCCCGCACGGAACGCCTCGGTCCGGGTGAAGGACCGGGCCGCGTCGTGCGTGAACTCCCGCAACGGCTCCCGCAGCGGCGGCCGTACCCGTACCTCGCGCAGGATCCCGGTGGCGACCGCCTCCGCGAGGGCCTCCCGTACGTCCGGGTCGGCGGCGAGCGGTGCGGTGACGGCCTCGTAGCGGGCCCGGTCCCCCATCTCGTACGTCGCCCACGCGGCCAGCGCGCCCACCGGCGAGAGCAGGCAGGCGAGCAGGATCAGCGCGGCCGACACAGGGGCGCGGGCACGAGGAAGCACCTCTTCAGGCAAGTCCCCCGGCCGCCCCCGCGCGAGCGCTCACGCCGCACCTGACTGCGAATGGCCCCCCAGGACAAGCCGAACGGCTGCCACCGCCCCACCGGGAGACACCGGCCGGGGCTCCCCGCCCCTCCGGTGGAGCACTCGACCGAACGGGTGTTTCCTGGACGGGGGGAGCAAGGAGGCCGATCATGCGGATCCCACTGGCTCCACGGGCCCTCGCAGCGACCGCTCTGGCCGGCGGTGTCGTCACCGTCGGGGCCCTCGGGACGACGGCCCAGGCGGCCGCCGCGGCGCACGACGACCCTTCCGGCGGGCTCGTCCGGGGCACGGTCGTCGCCCGCGGCGACCTCAACCTCCGGGAACAGCCGACCACCCGCTCGCATGTCGTCGGCTTCGTGGAACCCGGCGCGCACGTCCGGATCCAGTGCGCCGTACAGGGGCAGAGCGTGTTCGGCGACCGCCACTGGTACTGGCTCCCCGAGGAGCGCGGCTGGGCCAGCGCGGTGTTCGTGGACACGGGCCACCGCTCCGTGCCGAACTGCACCGACCCCTGCCCGCGCTGGAAGGACTGCGATCCCTGCCGGAGCGGGCACGGCCACGGGCACGACAACGGTGCCGGGTCGGGCTCCGGGTCCGTGACGTTCACCTGGACCTTCACCGCCTCCGGGACCTGGGAGTGGGAGGACTGATCCTCCGACCGGTCACCCCCACCGGCTCACCCCCACCGGCTCACCCCACGCGATGGCCCTCGGCGTCCTCGTGCGTGTAGTAGCGGTAGAACGTCGTCACGAACACGGCCGCGGCGATGATGAGGGAGAGCACCGTGGACTTCAGGACGCTGTCTCCCGCCTGGCTGTAGAGGAAGCCGAAGGCGCAGCCCGCGAAGCCCGCCCACAGCGCGGCGTGCGGTTCCCGGCGCAGCCGGGGCGCGACGGCCTGCACGGCGAGGTAGAGCACCGCGAACACGATCGCGGTCACGAAGCCGAACAGCACGTTCCAGCCGGTGATCGGGCCGGCGTCGCGGTTGATGGCCGCGGCCCAGTAGCCGTAGACGAGACCGAGTACCACGGGCAGGGTCAGGCGTGCGATGCGGTGGGTGCGCGCGTCGAAGACATCGGGTGTGGCCGGGGTCGTCCGCGTCCCCGGAACTCCCTGCAGCGATGTGCCCGGCCTGGGTGCCGTGTGAGCCATGGGAGCACTCCTTCCTTCCCTCCCCCGCGACTGCCCGCCCCGCTTACCAGGTCACACCTGGGGCGCCCCGTCGGCAAGTCGGAGTACCGGAAAAAGCACGCACGGCGCCGGTGGCCGGGATGCGCGCGGCGTGGGGGCGTGTTTCGCTGTGGGGCATGCGGATGCCGATGCCGCGTGCGCGCCGGGTGCCGGACCCCGTGGAGCGGCAGCAGCCGCTGCGGGTGCGCGGCCGCAGCGTCGCCTGGCTTCCGCCGCTGGCCGTGCTGTGCGCCGTCCCGGTGCTCGACTGGCTGACCAGCGGTGACTTCCGGGTCATCTCGTGGCTGGTGCTCGTTCCCGGGATTGCCGCCGCGGTCTGCCGGGTGTGGACGACGGCGCTGTTCGCGGTGCTGGCGATGCTCGTGTACTTCGCGGGTGACAACTCCTGGCCGCACCAGTACCGCTCCGGTCTGCCCGACTTCATCCTCCTCGCCCTCGGCGGTGTCATGTCCGTGCTGGCCTGCGCGGTACGGCTGCGCGCGCAGGAGCGCATGCTGCACATGCGGGCCGTCGTCGACACCACCCGCAACATCCTGCTGCGCCAGTTGCCGCCGCATGTCGGCGGCCTCGACCATGCCGAGGTGTACCTCGCCGCGGACAGCGAGGCCCGCGTCGGCGGCGACTTCTACGACATCCAGCCGAGTCCGCACGGCACCCGCGTCCTCGTCGGCGACGTGCAGGGCAAGGGTCTCGCGGCGGTGGAGGCGGCGTCCGTGCTGCTCGGCACGTTCCGTGAGGCCGCGTTCTACGAGGCGGGACCCGCCACCGTGGCCGAGCGGCTGGAGACCCGGATGATCCGTCACCTCCGCTACTGCGCCCACGTCGGCCGTGACGACGCCGAGCGCTTCGCGACCGCCGTCCTCCTCGACTTCCCCGAGCTGCGCAGCGAACGCACCGACCGGGGCCCCGACACCACCGGCCTCGGCACGCTCACCGTCGACCTCATCAATTTCGGCCACGAGCCTCCGCTGCTGGTCTCCCCCGGGGGCGTACGCGTCCTCACCCTGGGGGGCGGACTGCCGCTGGGGCTCAGCGATTTGGAGCCCGAGGAGCCGAAGAAACCGCAGAAGCCGGAGGGGTGCGAGGGGCCGGAGGGTCCGGAGGCCTCGTCGGACGGGTCGGGCGCGTGGGGCACGGCCACCACCGTGCGGCTCGCGCCCGACGAGTCGCTGCTGCTGGTCACGGACGGGGTGACGGAGGCGCGGGACGGGGACGGGGTGTTCTTCCCGCTGCACGCCTATCTGCGCCAGGCGCTCGCCGCCGACCCGCGCGCGGCCACCGACCCCGACGCCCTCGTGCGCCTCGTCCACGACGGCGTCCTCGGCCACACCGGGGGGCATCTCGACGACGACACGACGATCTTCGCGGTGCGCCGCGGCACCGGTACCGGACGTGCCACCGGCACCGACGCGGTCCCCTGACCGGAACCGCCCTGAACGGGGCGTTCCCACCCGGTACTTTCCCCTGTTTGCACGCGCAGCGGTTACGGTGCTGGCTGGCGTACGTGATCGATGGGGAGGGAACCGATGCCCGGAACCGTGCTGCTGCTCGCGGCCTCGCCCGTGGGCAAGGGGTGTCTGGTGGACGCGGCCTCCGTGCTTCCCGTACTGGCGGCCGTCTCGCCCGAGGTGCTGTCCGGCACGGGGACGGCCAACGTTGTCGAACTGGCCGATCCACTGGAGCCGCAGGCCGTGCTCACGCGGTTGCGGGCGGCGGCCACCGCGCCCGGCCCGCTCACGGTGTACCTCACCGGCCAACTGCAACTCGACCGCAAGCAGCGGCTCGTGCATCTCGCGCTGGCGCGGACGACCTCGGCGACCGTGCGGTACACCGCCTTCCCCTGGCACTGGATGGCCGAGGAACTCCGGCTGCGCGCGCCCGGCTCCACGACTCTCTTCCTCGACCTGCACGCCGACGCGGAGGTGTGGCGGCAGCTGGCGGGGCGACCGCTCCGGGTGGGGGCGGGGGTGAACGTGTACGGGCGGATCGCGCCGCCGCCCACCCGGCGAGGGGTGGCCGTGCCGCAGTACATGAAGGCGCTCGCGACGATACTGCGCAGCGGACAGCGCCCGGCCCCCGAGGTCCTGCACGAGCAGGTGCTGCTGCGCACCGCGGAGTACGGGGACATCCTCCTGGCCCAGGACGCGACGGTCACGGGTGTAGGCCTCCCGCCGGGAGACCCCGCCGTCGTCCTGCCGCGGCCCACCAGGTCGTCGCCGCGGCCCGGCGTACGGTCGGCGGCCACCGGTGCGCCGTCGGCGTCGGCCCGTGCGGCGACCGGAGGATCCGGGGGTGCCGAGGCCGACGATCCCCATCTCGCCATCACGGCCGCGGTGCAGGACGGGCGGCATGCCGAGGCCGATGCTCTCGCCGCCCGGTGGGAGGAGGCCGCTCGGCGGGAGTTCGGCGCGGGGGCGGCTGAAGTGCTGCACTGGCGGGAGGTACGGGCCGACCTGGCGATGTTCGCCGGGGACGCGGCACGGAGCTGCGAGATCTGGATGGGCGTGGCCGAGGCGCGGCTGGCCGCGGGGCAGGACGTGACGGATCCGGTGGTCGAGACTGCTGTCGACCGGGCCCATCACCAGTGGGGGCAGATCGGCGACCCGAAGCGGGCCGGTGAACTGGGTCTGCTGCTGGCCGAGTTGCGGGGGCGTGTGCCGGGGCGACGGGCCGGGGCGCTGCGGCATGTGCAGCAGCATCTCGCCGAGTTGAGGTCGGCCCACCACGTACCCGGTTAGCCGAGCCGGGCCGATGAGCCGTCGTTCCGTTCGTCGTAGATCGATGAGCCGTCGATCAGAGTGCGCGCCGGGCCGACCTCGGAGGGGGAGTTGTGCCAGGTCACATCGTTGATGCGCCCCCGCACGTCGATCACTTAAGCGGGCCTGGATCCGGATCGGATCGGAGTCTGCTCAGAGTGTGATCCGAAAGTCCTCAAGCCTGGGTAAAAAGCACCCCCTCTCGCCAACTGTTCACACCGCCTCCGCATCAGAGCGGTGCCGGGAGCCGCACCCTGAACCACGCGCCGTCGCGGGAGGGTTCGAGGAGGACCGTGCCCCCGTGGGCCGTCGCGATCGCGGCGACGATGCTGAGGCCGAGTCCGCTGCCCGGCGCCTCGGTCGTCTCGCCGCGGACGAAGGGGTCGAAGAGGCGCGCGCGGAGTTCGCGTGGGATGCCGGGGCCGTCGTCCTTGACCTCGATGACGCGGTAGCCGTCCTCCGTGCCGAGGCCCAGCGTGGTGGTGGTGCCGGGCGGGGTGTGGACGCGGGCGTTGTTCAGCAGGTTGGCGACCAGCTGGTGGAGACGGAGCGGGTCGCCCGTGACGGTGTGGTCGCCCGGGGCGAGGAGCAGCCGTACGGGGTGGCCGGGGTGGCAGTCCCGGGCGGCGGAGGCGGCGTCGCGGCAGAGCTGGGCCAGGTCCACGCAGGTCAGTTGGAGGGGCTGGCCCAGGTCGAGCCGGGTGAGCAGGACGAGTTCGTCGATCAGGGTGCTCATCCGGCCGACCTCGGTGGCGATCCGGCCGAGCGCCTCCTGCCGCATGGGTTCGAAGGCGGGGTCGCCGACGCGGGCGAGTTCGGCGTAGCCGGAGATCGTGGTCAGCGGGTTGCGCAGTTCATGGCCGGCGGCGGCCATGAACTCCCGCAGTCTGCCTTCCGCCTCCTGCCGTTCCCTCATCTGGCGGCGGCCGAGGCGGCCGGCGCCGAACAGGACGGTGGCGAGCAGGGGGAGGGCGGCGGTGGTCTCCATCTGGAGGAGGTGTTCGACGGCGCGGCGGTCCTCGACGGTCGAGCGGGCGGTGACCACGTAACTGCCTTCGTGGGCGAGGCCGGCCAAGGGGACTCGGAGCACCTGGGCACGGTACGTGTCGCCGAACGCGGAGGGGCCGGTCCGCGCCGCGTACACCTTGAGCCGGGCGGGGGTCAGGTCGGGGAAGGCGGGCAGTCCCGCCGATCCGGGGTAGCGCTCCACGACCCGGCCGTGCGCGTCGAGGACGAGGACGAGGGTGTTCCGGTCGAGGAGGGGCGGGGTGAGGGAGGCGGAGGACCGCTCGGACACCGGGCGTGCGGCAGGGCCGGGGGCGGCCGCGTCCGACCGGGAGGTGTTTTCCTGTTCCGGCCCGGCCCCTGGGGACGTCCGTGCCCGGGACGGGTCCGTCGCCGAGGGTGAGGGAGCGGACGCGGACACCGACCTGGCCGCGGACGCCGGGGCGGATTCCGGTGTCACCGCCGGTACCGATGCCGCCGTGGACCTGGGCGTCGAGCCCGCCGTCGACTGTCTGGGCGATCCCGACGGCGGGAAGACGAGGCGGCTGAAGCGCGCTATCTCGCGGTCGGTGCGACTGGTCAGGTGGTGGGCGAGGGTGTGGGCGGAGAGGGCGGCGAGGGTGCCGAGGGTGGCCAGGGTGGCGATCAGCCAGAAGGCGACGGTGCGCCCGCCCGCGCGGGTCGGGCGGAGCGGGGGGTCCGGCGCGGCGGGGCCCGCGTGCGGAGGGGGCGGGTCGCCCGGGGTGGTCGTCGCGAGCAGCCCGGCGGCCCTGATGGTCTCGCCCAGTCCGCTGAACCCGCTCATCGGGCCGCTCCTCGCCAGGGGCCGTGCGCCCTGCTCCCGGCAGCTCCGCCGGCCCCGCTGCGGCCGGCGGCGTTCCGGCGTTCGGTCAGTTGGTGCACAGCTGGTAGCCCACCCCCCGGACCGTGCGTATCAGTGACTGGCCGGGTTCGCCCAGTTTGCGGCGCAGATAGTAGATGTAGGTGTCGACGACACCGGAGCCCTCGTCGCGGTGGTTCCAGACGCGTTCCTGGATCTGCCCGCGGGACAGGACACGTCCGGGGTTCTCCATGAGGTAGCGGAGCAGGGCGAACTCGGTGGTGGTGAGGTCGACGGGGCGGCCCGCTGCCCACACCTGGTGGGCGTCCGCGTCGAGTTGCACCTCCCCGGCGCGCAGCCGGTTGCGGTCGGCGGCGGGCGGGGCGCCGCCCGCCCGGCGGAGCAGCGCCCGTACCCGTGCCGCGACCTCCTTGAGCTCGAAGGGTTTCGTGACGAAGTCGTCGCCGCCCATGTCGAGGCCCCGCACCCGGTCGTCGATGCCGCCGAGACCGGTCAGGAAGAGCACCGGTACCGCGTTGCCGCGCTCGCGCAGCGTCCGGCAGACCTCGAAGCCGCCCAGGTCGGGCAGATTGACGTCGAGGAGGATCAGATCGGGGTCGTGGCGGGTGACGGCCTGGAGCGCCTGGCGCCCAGTGGCCGCGGGGATCACCCGGTAGCCGAGGAACTCCAGGGCCATGGTGAGCATGGAGCGGATCCCCTCCTCGTCGTCCACGACGAGGAGGCGGCCCGAATCCGAGGAGACAACAGAGGGCACAGGGGCGGTCATGTCCTGTTCCTTTGCACCGTGACCTCAAATTGAGATCTCAAGTTTTCGGCAGGGTTTGCGTATCCTCACACGTACCGGCAGGTAAGGGAGGGCGGTTTCGAAATCATTCGGAATGACTCGTTCCTCACAGCCGAAACGGGAACCCGGCAGCCGCCGAATCGTTCCGCCTTTTCGGCCCGCCGGACCCGACCGTCCCTCGCTCTCTCCCCAACGCACGTGAGCGCGCCCGGAGTTGGACCGGGCGCGCTCGACGTGGTGCGCTGTGAACCGACGGGATGTCAGCTCGTGAATATGAAGTACTTCCAGCTGCCGTGAGTCGTCGTGTTGACGTTGTCGCCGGAAGTGGTGTCGACGTACGAGGACCGGATCCGGAAACGGACGCCCGTGCTCGGGGTGCCGGTCAGCTCGACCGCGCCCACGCCGCCGGACTCCAGAGCGAAGTACTGCTGGCCCGTGGTGTGCCAGGCGCCGTCGTAGTACGCCTGGACCTGCACCCGGTACTTGCGGCCCGGGTAGTAGGTCATCCGCGTCGTGAACAGCGGGTCCACGGACTGGCGGAAGTAGTAGTAGGTGTGGTTCCAGGCGTAGTTCGTCTTGTAGTGGCGGCTCGGGGTCGTCGACACGCTGACCTTGGTGTAGACGCGGCTCGTCGCCGTCACCGGCTTGTAACGCGCGTCGCCCGCGAACTTCGCCGTGAGCTTGGTGTCACGGGTCAGGTCGAGGGTGACCGACAGGTTGCCCGAGGAGTTCACCGTCCCCGACTTGACCAGCGTGTTCGGCTTGTCGGAGCCGTAGGGGTCGGCCCAGATCTCGACCTTGCGGTTCGTGTACGTGGTACCGAGGTGCGCGGTGAACGTGACGTCCGCGCCGTACGCGTAGACGTTGCCGTTCTTGTCGAGCGTCAGCGACGGCGTGGCGCGGGAGACCTCGACGGTGTCGGAGGCGCTCGCGGCGGCATGCTTGGTGTCCCCCGCGTAGGAGACGGTGTACGTCACCGAGCCACCGGCGGGCGGGGTGTCCTTGAAGGAGTACGTGCCGTCCGCGGCGACCGTGACCGGGGCGAGCGCCTTGCCCGCCGGGGACTCCAGGTCGGTGCGGGTGACGGAGAGCGTCGTCCCGGGGGCGAAGGCCGTGTCCGAGGTCAGCTTGCCGGTGACCGTCAGTTCCTGGGCGCGGGTCGCCGTCGCGGGCGCGACGACCGAGAGGGTCGTGGGCGCCGGGGCGGTGTCGTCGAGGTCGCGCAGCGCGTAGCCGCCGGTGCTCGTGGCGACCACCGCGAACAGGTGCGACTCGTCGGGCGCGAAGGCGAGGCCGCCGGGCACCAGGGTGCCCGCGCCGGTGCCGTCGGCCGTGTTCGTGAAGTCGTAGACGTGCTCGGTGGTGGTGGCGCCCGGCTCGTAGACCCAGACGTCCGGCTCGTACATGCCGTCGATGCCCGCGGCGACCGTGCCGTCGGGGGCGATGTCGACGGCGTTCGGGTACGCGTCAGTGGGGTACTTGCCGTCCGGCGTCAGGTCGGAGGTCTTGTACACCTGGTGGAAGTACGGGGCGCCGCTGGCCACCACGAGGTGGGAGCCGTCGGGGGTGAGGGCGAGGTCGCGCAGGTTGCTCGCCACGTAGTCGCCGGTGTTCGGGCCGGTCGCCTTCTTCGTCGCGGTCCCGGACGACACGTCGTAGACGGCCACGGTGATCGGGCTCATGCCCTCGATGCCGGCCGCCAGGGTGTTCGGGGCGCCAGGGGTGGAGGTCAGGGTCGGGGCCGCGTACCAGCCGCCGTCCTGCTTGAGGGTGACCACCGGGTCCGGGCCGGACACGTCGAGCGAGCCGATGTTGCCCTGGGCGGCGGCGCCGTAGCCGAACCACAGCTTGCCACCGGCCCACGCCGGGTACTGCGGGTCGGTGCCCTCACCCGTCGGGTACCGCTTGGCCTCGGTGACCGTCGCGGTGTCGATGGCCACGATGGAGTCGTCGCCCGGCACCGCCGCGTACAGCGTGCCGGAGTCGGGGGACAGCTCCAGGCCCTTGGCCCCGGGCAGCGAGACCACGCTGCCGACGACCTGGCCCGCGTAGTCGGTGGCGACGATCTTGCCGCCGGTCGGGTCGGAGACGAAGACCCGCTGGTGGGCCCCGTCGACGACGATGTCACCCGCCGACTGCACCGGCAGCGGGGTGCTGGTGTCGGCGACGGCCGGTGTGGCCCCGGTGACCGCGAGCGCGGCCGAACTGAAGAGGACGGCCAGAGCGGTGGCCGTCGGAAGGGTGCGCTTACGCACGTGTTCGAACCCCCCGGAACGAAGAACGAGAGAGCGTCGCGAGTGCCTGGGCGGCACACGGGCGCATGGAGCGAAGACTAGATCAAGCCACTCGCGGGGGCTGCGGAGGGGGCCTGCTGAGATGCCGGCGGTGTCCACCGCCACTCTCGAATCCGTGATGAACTGCGACTTTTCGCTCTGGTGGTCAGTTCATGCCGTACTTTCACGGCTGTCCCCTGGGCGCATTTCGAGACACCACTTCGTGGTGCTCGGAGCGAACACCTCCCGGGTTCCGGTCGCGCCGGCCCGACGCGTCGGCGTGAGCCGTCGGTGATTCAAGTCCCTTTGTTCGCAAGCCGGTTCGGTCGCACAGGCAACCTACAGGTTCCGTTTCGCCTCCTTCGGGGCGTGAGGCGCTTCCGTTACGGGCGGGGCGCCCGCGCTCGAAGCGTGGGGAGGGACCCTTGAACCAGGCCCGGCGAACAGGTGTCGCCGCCGTGGTCGTGCTCGCGGCACTGGCGGGAACACCCGGGGCGGCACAGGCCCAACCGCCGTCAGGAACCGTGACGACGGTGACGGCATCGGACAGCGGGCTGCCGCCGGGATGGCGCGTCACCGGCGAAGGGGCGCAACGGGAACTGGTCTGGCGGTCCAAGCGGACCGTGCCCATGGGCGACGCCCGGGTCGAGTTCCACGCCGGCGACCAGCTGCTCGGTGTACCGGAGGCGGCCAAGGACGGCCGTACGTTCCGGCTCGCGCTCGACCAGGACACCCCGCTCGAGGACCTGCGGGTCATGGCGGCCGGACGCCGACTGGACGCTGCGGCCGACGGCTCCGGTGGCCCCGGTGGCCCCGGCGGCAGCGGGAGCGACGCGCCGGACGCGGGGCGACCCCCGGCCCAGCCCCCGGCGAACCCCGTCGACCCAGGCAAGCCGGGCCCCTACCGCACCGTCTCCGGCGAGTACGACCTCCCCCCGGTGAAACTGCCCGGCTTCGCCGAGCCGGTCGAGATGCAGGCCGTCGTCGTCGCGCCGAAGGACGCCACCGGCAAACGGCCGCTCGCGCTGTTCCTGCACGGCCGGCACGGCACCTGTTACAAGCCGGGCGGCGACGACGTGACCGGCGACTGGCCCTGCCCGGCCGGCCAGAAGGCGATCCCGAGCTACAAGGGCTATCTCCGGGACCAGAAACTGCTCGCCTCCCAGGGCTATATGACGGTGTCGATCTCGGCGAACGGCATCAACGGCCAGGACGGCGAGATCGCGGACGGCGGCGCGCAGGCCCGTTCCTCGCTGGTGCGCCGGCACCTCGCCCAATGGGCCGACTGGACCGCTCACCGGGGCGACGCCCCGGCCGTGGTGCGCGACGCGCCCGAGGCCGACCTCTCCCGGGTCCTGCTCGTCGGCCACTCGCGCGGCGGCGAGGGCGTCAACCGGGCGGCGATGGACAGCCTCTACCCGGCGCCCGCCGCACAGGACGGCTATCGCGGCCCGGTCCGCTGGAAGATCCGCGGCACCGTGCTCATCGGACCCACGATCTTCGGCCACAACCCCGTCGCCGACGTCCCGTCCGTGACCATCCTGCCCGGCTGCGACGGCGACGTCGCCGACCTCCAGGGCGAGGTGTACGTGGACGGCACGCGCGGCGTCAGCAAGGGCAGCGCCCTGCACAGCGCCGTGTACGTCGTGGGCGCCAACCACAACTTCTTCAACAGCGAGTGGACGCCCGGCCAGGCCGAGGCGCCCGCCGAGGACGACTTCTGGGAGGACCCGGACAGCCACGACCGGGACAGGGTGTGCTCCGCGCGCAGCCGTACCCGGCTCACCGCCGGCCAGCAGCAGAAGGCCGGCGCCACCTACACGGCCGCCGCGGCCCGGCTGTTCGTGGCGGGCGACGACCGGGTACGCCCGCTGCTCGACGGCTCGGACCGGCGCGCCCCGTCGGCCGACCCGGCCAGGGTGCTGACCCACGCCGTCGGCGCGCGCCGCACCGGCGGACTCCTGCCCGACGACGGGGTGAGGGTGACCGGCGGCCGACTGTGCGCCGCGGTCGACCCCGCCCCGGCCAAGGCCTGCCTGAGCAGGAAGGTCAAGGGGGCGTCCCCGCACTTCGCCTGGTGGCAGTCGCAGAAGGAGGCCGGCCGTAGCGCCGTCGCACTGAAGTGGTCCGCGGCGGGCCGGGCGACGAAGGTCACCGCGGCCAAGCCGCTCTCCCTGTCCGGTGCCAAGCACCTGGCGCTGCGGGTGATCGTGCCGCCGAACACCTCCGGCACCAAGCTGGACGTGTCCCTGACCGACTCCGCCGGACGTCGGGCGAAGCTCGGCCGCGTGAAGGTCGACGGGCTGCCCGGCACCGAGCGCACCGCTTCCTACTGGGCGCGCGAGGTGAGGGTCCCGCTGACCGCGGCCGGCCGCGGTGGATTCGACCTCAAGCACGTCAAGAGCCTCACGCTGACCCCGCGTTCGAAGTCCGGGCAGGCCTGGATGATGGATGCCTGGGGCTGGGCCCCGGGCACTGGGGCGGTCACCGCCGCCGCCCTTCCGCGCGTCGACATCGGCCGCCTCAGGGTCAAGGAGGGCGACTCCGGCACCCGCACCTACCACGTCCCGGTCCAGGTCTCCGGGCACGGCAGCGGCAAGGTCCGCTTCTCGGTCCTGGACCCGGACACCGGCCGCACCGTGGACAAGCTGGTGACGGTACGGCCCGGGGCGAGCCCCATCGATGTGCCGGTCGTGGTGAAGGGCGACACCCGCTTCGGTTACGAGCAGAGGCAGGACCTCCTCGCCAAGGCGGTGCGCGGCGCGGTCGTCGGCTCGTACGAGGGCGGTGTCACCGTGGACAACGACGACCCGGCGCCCGAGCTGAGGCTGAAGCCGGTCGTCGACCGGGTGACCGAGGGCGGGAAGCTGACCTGGCGGGTCACGCTCTCCACGCCGGCCGAGGTGGACATCCGGCAGGAGGTCCGGGCGCTGCCCGTCACCGAGGGCGTCGAGCTGTCCACCAAGGACGTGGACCCGCGCTGGCTGGAGAACGTCGGTGAGCGGCCCGATCCGGAGCGCCCGCTGTCCCAGGCGGGCCTGTGGATCTCGTTCGACATCAGGGCCGGGCGCACTACCGCCGACATCACCGTACCGACGGTGAAGGACCGGGTGACCGAGCCGGCCGAGTCGCTGCGCCTGGCACTGACCGGCGCGGACGGCGAGCCGCTTCCCGGCCCCGGGGCGACGGGGACGGTCGTGGACGCCTCGTAGGACCGGCGCCCGGAACGCGGCGGGGGCCTGGACCGTGTGACGGTCCAGGCCCCCTTGCCGTGCCCGGCCTGCGGACGAGAGCCCTCAGCTGGTGAAGATGAAGTACTTCCAGGCGCCGTACGTCGTGGTGTTGACGTTGTCGCCGGACGTCGTGTCGTGGTACTCGGAGCGGAAGCGGAAGCGGATGTTCGTGGTCGGGGTGCCCGTCAGGGTGACCTCGGAGACGCCGGACGTGCCGAGGGCGAAGTACTGCGAGCCCGCGTCCCGCCACGCGCCCTCGTAGTAGGCCTGGAGCTGGAGGCGCTGCATGCGGCCCGGGTAGTACGTCATCGTCGTCTTCAGGACGGGGTCCTTGGACTGGTGGATGTAGTGGTAGGTGTGGTTCCACGCCCACTGGGTCTTGTAGTACCCGCTGATCGAGGACGCGATCCGGACCTTGGTGTAGACGGTGTTGGTGACGGTCCTCGGCTTGTAGCGCGCGTCGCCCGCGAACTTCACCGACACCTTGGTGTCCCGCTTCAGGTCGAGGGTGACCGACAGGTTGCCCGAGGAGTTCACCGTCCCCGACTTGACCAGCGTGTTCGGCTTGTCGGAGCCGTAGGGGTCGGCCCAGATCTCCAGCTTGCGGTTCGTGTACGTCGTACCGAGGTGCGCGGTGAACGTGACGTCCGCGCCGTACGCGTAGGTGTTGCGGTTCTTGTCGAGCGTCAGCGTGGGCGTGGCGCGGGAGACCTCGACGGTGTCGGAGGCGGAGCCCGGCGCGTGGTCGGCGTCGCCCGCGTAGCGCACCGTGTACTTCACCTTGCCGCCGACGGTCGGGGTGTCGGTGAAGGAGTACGTGCCGTCGGCCGCGACCGTCACGTCCGCGAGGGCCTTGCCCGCCGTGGACTCCAGGTCGGTGCGGGTCACCGTCAGCTTCACCCCGGCCGGGAGGGCCACCTTCGAGGTGACCTTGCCCGTGACGGTGAGCTGCTTGGCGCGGGTGGCCGTCGCCGGGGCGTTGACGCTGATCGTGGTGGTGGCCTTGGTGGGGGCCTCCAGCACGCGCAGCGAGTACACGCCCTCGTCGTTGTACGTCACCGCGAACAGGCGGGACGCGTCCGGCGCCCACGCCAGGCCCGAGTCGGGCAGTTCGTCGCCGCCGCTGCTGCCGCCGGTGTTCGGGAAGTCGTACTCCCGGACCGAGGTGGTGGAGCCCGGCTTGTAGATGTAGACGTCCGGCTCGTAGATGCCGTCGATACCCGCCGCGACCGTGCCGTCGGGCGCCACGGCGACCGAGTTCGGGTAGCTGTCGCTGGCGTAGGTGCCGTCCGCCGTCAGGTCGGAGGTCTTGAACACCTGGTGGTGGTACGGGGCGCCGCTGGCCACGATGACGCGCTGCCCGTCCGGGGTGACCGCGAGATCGCCCATGTTGGAGCCGCCGGTGTCCACGGCCGCCGTGCGGCTCGCGGTGCCCGAGGAGACGTCGTACACGGCGAGCTTGCTGCCGCCGGGTTCGCCCGCGGCCAGGGCGGTGGCGCCGGGGGCCGCGTCCAGGATCGGCGCGTAGTACCACAGGTGGGTGGTGTCCTGGTCGAGGGCGACCGCGGGCTCCTCGCCGGAGAGGTCCAGCGATCCGAGGTCGCCGCTGCCGGCCGCGCCGTAGCCGAACCAGACCTTGCCACCGGCCAGGGCGAGGCTCACCGGGGCGTCGCCCACGGTGTAGCGGGCGGACTCGGTGTACGTCGCCGTGTCGACGGCCACGACGGCGTCCGCGTCCCGCACCGCCGCGTACAGCGTGCCGGAGTCCGCGGACAGCTCCAGGCCCTGGACGCCGGGCAGGTTCGTCAGCTGCTTGACGACGATGCCGTGGTAGTCGGTGACGACGATCTTGCCGCCCTGCGGGTCGCTGATGAAGACGCGCTGATGGACGCCGTCCACCGCGATGTCCGCGCTCGTCGCGACCGGAAGGACCATGGTGCTGTCGGCCACCGCCGGGGCGGCCGTACCGACCGCGAGCGCGGCCGAGCTGAAGAGGACTGCCAGCGCGGTGGCAGCCGGAAGAGTGCGGATAGGCACGTTTTCGAACCCCCCGGAACGAAATGCAAGGGAGCGCCGCGAATGCCTTTTCGGCTCGCGGGCGAGTGAGCGAAGACTAGGTCACGCCTCTGACAGAAGCGGCACGGGGGTCCTTCCCGTTTCGACCACGCTCCCGTGCTCGCGTGGTTACGCTCGGTGCATGTCGAACGTACGCCGACTCGACCCCAGTGCCTCGCCGTTGGACTACTTCGGCTCGGAGCTGCGCCGCCGCAGAGAGGAGGCGGGCCTGACGCAGGGGGATCTGGGCTCAGCGATCTTCTGCACGGGTTCGTTGGTGGGGCAGATCGAGACAGGCAACAAGGTCCCGACGAGGGAGTTCGCGGAGCGCCTGGACGCGGCGCTGATGACGCACGGCCTGTTCTCACGGCTGGTAGGGCTGGTCCTGCGGAGCCAACTGCCCCCGTGGTTCCAGCCGTTCGCGGAGATGGAGGCGAAAGCGACGTACGTCTCCACGTACCAGTGTCAGCTGGTGGACGGGCTCTTCCAGACCGAGGCGTACGCACGCGCGGTGCTGGGTGTGGAACAGCGGGACAAGCTCGACGAGATGCTCGCGGCGCGGATGGAGCGCCAGCGCATTCTGCGGCGGGAGCAACCGCCGATCTTGTGGACCGTGCTGGACGAGGCCGTCCTGTACCGGGAGATCGGCGGCCGAGCGGTCATGCGGGAACAGCTGGCCCACCTGCTCGGCTTCTTCGGGCGTCCTTGGACGGAGTTGCAGGTGCTTCCGTTCTCGGTCGGCCAGCACGCCGGCATGATGGGGTCCTTCACTCTTCTGCGGTTCGACGACGACCCTGACCTCCACTACAGCGAGAGCTACGACCAGGGCCATATGACGGCCAATCCGCAAGTAATCAGGGAGCGTTCGGTCGGATACGCTCGCTTGCAGGCCGAAGCACTGTCCCCCAGGGAGTCGGCGGCGTTGATCGCCCGCGTGATGGAGGAACGCTATGAGGAGCAGCCTGGAACTGACGCGCGCTCAGTGGCGTAAGTCGTCGTACAGCGGGAGCAGCGGCGGCCAGTGCGTCGAATGCGCCCCCCTCGGCACCGCCCAGTGGATCAAGTCCTCTCACAGCGGCGACACCGGCGGCCAGTGCGTCGAAGTAGCCCCCCTGACCCCCCACATAGCCATCCGCGACTCCAAGAACCCCGACGGCGGCATCCTCAGCCTCTCGGCCGCGGCCTTCTCCGCCTTCCTGGGCCACGTGTCGGGCGACCGATAGCCGAGGTCGAACGGGGAGCGGGCCGCCCGCGTCGTGGCGGGCGGCCCGCTGCTCGTCAGCTCTCCTCGCCCGCGCGGCGCCGACGCGCGAAGTAGACCCCGGCCGCACCGATCGCCACGACCGTCGCGCCCGCACCCGCGATCAGCGGCGTGCTGCTGGAACCGCCGGTCTCGGCCAGCCCTCCGTTCGTCTTCGGGTCGTTCGCCCCCTTGCCCTTGTCCGAGTCCCCGTCCGTGCCGGTCTCGGGCGTGGCCGGCTCGCTCGGGGTCGGGGACGCGCCGGGACGGGGCGCGTCGCTCTTGGCGAGTACCGCCGCAAACGCTCCCGCGATCACCTTGTGGCCCTCGGGGTTGGGGTGCGGGTCCTTCATCTTGCACGCCCAGGTCAGCGTGCAGATCTTGGCCACGTTCGCCGGGACCTCGCCCACGCCGGGAACGTTCACCTGGGTGGTGAAGTCGTCCGAGGAGAAGGCCGCGGCCACGTCCGCCACCTTGAAGCCGGTGGACTTGTACACCTGGGTGATCCCCGTGTTGGCGGCCTCGATCAGGGGCGCCGACTCCTTGGCGGCCTGCTGCCCGGCCGCGCCCTGCAGCCAGGCCGCCAGGAACGGGTTGTGGTAAGTCGAGCCCACGAACTGGGTCTTCTTCCCGCCCGCCTGGCGGAGCGCGCCCGTGACCTGGGCGAGGTTCTTCGCCATGCTCTGGCTGCGGTTGTTCAGGCACGCGCCGTCGAGGGCGCCGACCGGGCTGACGCAGTTGAGGAGGATGTCGTTGGCGCCGACGCTGAGGGTCACATAGGCGACCTTGCCGCGGTGCTGGGCCATGGCCTTCAGCGCGGCGTCCAGCTGGGACTTGGCGTTCGGGTAGTCGCACTTCCCGCCGCTGATCAGGGACTCGGTGGTCTCAGCGGTGCAGCCGAGGCGTATGTGCTTCAGCCCGGGAGTGCGCTGCTTGAGCTGCGCGTACAGCTGGTCGGTGTAGGCGGAGTCGGTGTCCTTGTCCACGTCCGGCTGGTACCCCGAGGCCAGGGAGTCGCCGAGCGAGATGTAGTACGTGGCGGCCTGGCTGTCGCTCGCCTCGTCGGCGGCGGCCGGCCCGGGCGTGCCCAGCGCGATCGTCAGGGCGGCGACGGCCAGAGGGGGGCCGAAACGCTGAAGGGAACTCTTCACTTGCGTGCGCTTTCTAGTGATGGGGGGTGAATACCCGAGGAGCGGAGTGAAGCTCGCCTGAAAGCAGCGAAACTCAGCCGCTACGGTTTTCGGGCACCCAGATGTGACCTTCTTGTGAAGGTGCTGGGGGCTGTCTCCATGGGCTGCATGCCTGTTTGGCTCACCTCGGAGACGCGGCGTCAATCTAGCAGCGGTGATACCGAATTCGGTACGGGGGTACGAGAAAGCGATGGTAGCTACGCACGTGTAACCAATCAGAAAGGCTCGGCTGTACGGGAATTGGTGACCGGACCCGTTGGTAGCAATTCTCTGAGTGATCAACTGGGCAGACCTCGCGATCAGACCGCCACCTGCACAGGAGCTGAACTGGGCCGGGATGGGTGGAGGTTTACGGGTCGGTCCGGCTACCGGTCGGGGATGTTCACGCGCAGTGCTTTGCCTCTTGTTCGATAGGTCGACTAACGCCGAGTCCTCATGTTCGGCCGGTCGAATGAAGTCGACCGCGGAATACGATCGTTGAAGTCAATCCGGTTCACTCATTCCGCGGAGTTGGCCAACGCGCGGTGGATCGGCTCGACACCGAGCGCCGTGTTGAACTCGTCGATGAACCATGAGCGCCGCTTTCGCCCCGCCGACCGCCGCCCTCGCCTCAACGCCCCGGCCGGCACTGTATGCCACTGGCCTTCAACTGACCCCAGACAAAGGCGAATTCGCACACCCAACAGAAAACCGGTCCTCGGTTGCGCTCGCCTCAGGTGACAGCCCCACCGCCGAGGACTCGGCGGCGGCCTTCTCCGCACTCCTGGACCAGGTCCGGGCCGGCTTGGCGCCCCGCCGGCGGCGATCGACCGTGAACCGCGCGCCGGTCGTAGAGCGGCCCCGGAGAAACGGAGGGTGCTCACCGGGCGTTCTGGATCGAATGGGCGGGTGTGAGCGCGCGGCCGGTCTCGGCCGGCCAAGGGCTGTCCCGTGACGTTCGCCTCGTCCGCGAAGTCCTCGGCGGCGGTGAGACGGGCGAGCAGAGAGGGGAAGTCCGGGGCGAGGGGCAGCTTAGAGTTGTCGTCCGCGTCGAACCAGGTCACGGACGGTTCCCCTGGCCGGCCACAGGCCCGATGGTCGAGCCCGATCCAGTAGTGCCCGTCACCCGAGACCAGTTACCACGTCCGTCGGCAGTCCCCTCTCTTCGACTCTCTTCGACGAGGTGCGGGCTGTCGAGCATGGACGGCGTTCGGGCGCGGCGGCCGATGCCCAGCACACTGTCGAACGGGACGTGGTCGGCACTCCATGAGGTCGGCCGGTGTGTGGGGAAGGCGTCGTGGGTGTCGCCGACCTGGCCGCCGTTCCGGGCGCGGAGCAGTCGCAGCAGCGAGCCGGGGATTGTGACGCCCAGCAGCTCCTCGGCCTCCTGGACCGCTCGGTCGGTCAGAGGTGGCTGCACCCCGTGGGCGCCGTCGGTGCCCCGGAGGCGGGGCCGGAGATCGTCGACGCCTGTCATGACCCGCATCGTGGGCGGACGGTAGGTTCTGCCTGACCGGATGAAGGGGGAAAGCGTGCGTGGCGCCGTGGTGACGGAGGCCGGGGACCGGATCCGGTGGGTCGAGTGGGCGGGGGAGGAACCCGGCCGTGTGTATGTGCACGGGCTGGGGGCCGCTTCGGGGCCGTACTTCACGGCCGTGGCCACGCATCCGGCGCTCGCCGGGCGGCGGTCGCTGCTCGTCGACCTGCTGGGGCACGGGATCAGCGACCGGCCGACGGACTTCGACTACTCCCTGGAGGCGCACGCCGACGCGCTCGCCCGAGCGCTGAGGGTGGCGGGTGTCGGCGGCGCCGAGCTGGTCGCGCACAGCATGGGCGGGTCCGTGGGGATCGTGCTGGCCTCCCGGCACCCGGAGCTGGTGTCGAAGCTGGTGATGATCGACTCCAATCTCGATCCGCTCACGCCCGCCCACGGCGTCGCCGGGAGCAACGGCATCGCGGCCTACTCCGAGGAGGAGTTCCTGGCCGGCGGCTGGGCGCAGTTCGCCGGGCTGGCCGGTGCCGAGTGGTGGGCGACGATGCGGCTGGCCGGGCGGGAGGCGCTGTACCGCAGTGCCGTCCGGCTCGCCCACGGCACCCGCCCCACCATGCGTGAGCTGCTCCTCGACCTGAAGATCCCCCGTACGTATCTCCACCCCGAGGCGGACGGCCCCCTCCCCGGCGCCGACGCCCTCATCGCGTCCGGCGTGAGCGTCGTCCCCGTACCGGACTGCGGCCACAACGTCATGCTCGACAACCCGGAGGCGTTCGTACGGGCGACCGCGGCGGCGCTGGCCGACTGACCGGCCCGCTGCCGGTCAGGCCGTGGACTTCGGCCGTGACGCGCCGCCGCCCTGCGCGCGCAGCTCCTCGTTGATGCGCTGGGCCTCTTCCAGCTGGTCCTCGAGGATGACGATGCGGCAGGCGGCCTCGATGGGGGTGCCCTGGTCGACGAGCTCACGGGCCCGGGCGGCGATGCGCAGCTGGTAGCGCGAGTAGCGGCGGTGACCGCCTTCGGAGCGCAACGGGGTGATCAGGCGGTGCTCGCCGAGGGCGCGGAGGAAGGCGGGTGTGGTGCCGAGCATCTCGGCGGCCCGGCCCATGGTGTACGCGGGGTAGTCGTCGTCGTCGAGATTGTCGGTGAGACGGGAACTGGTAGGCGGCATAAACCTCTTCTTCCGGGGACACGTCGGGGGGCTCGGGCGCCATACGGCACCCGAGCCCCGAGCTTCTAACACCATCTACCGGCGTACTGCGCCGGTCTTCTGTATCCGCAGGGTCCGCCCGGGAGGGCGGGGCTGCGGGGATCGCGGATGCGTGACCGGGGACCACCTTCCAATCCGGGGCCTGCGGTGACCCGGGCGGACTTCTCACTCGCCCGGGCGATCCTGATGGCGTCTGCTCCTTACCTTCGGTTGTGCGGTCGTCCTACTGGATGACGCTGTACTGCTTGTCCTGCTTGCACGGCAGTTCATGTCTGCCGCGCCCTCTTCGACTCAAGGGGTACAGAAAAACGGTAGCTCGCCGACCGGGCAATGTCTACTGCGGCGGCTATAGATTTCCTGCCGGAGATCAGGTGAGCCTTTCTGTCGCCCATCTGTTCGAAGGTGGGTGCCGGGTGCGGAACCGTAACGGCACACTCGATCGAGTGAATGGCCCCGGACTCCTCCTACGGCCTTCCGGTCCACGCTGAGACCGTCGCGCTGAGCGAGGGAGGTCTGTCATGGCGACGGCGCAGCCGATCATCATGCCGGAGTACCAGGGCGAGGCCATCCACGGTCCGTACGACGACCCTGACGGAGACAGCGACGCGGACAGCGGTGTGCCCGACCGTACGGGCGCGAGCGTCGAGCAGGTCTTCGAGCTCTTCAGTGCGACGGCTCCCAGGGGCTGGCGCGTGGAGCTGATCGAAGGAGAGATCTGCGTGACGCCTCCGGCGAACGGGGGCGCACGAGGAAATCGTGTCCGAGCCGGCCGACCAGGTCACCGAGCGGCGGACCGACCGGTCCCTGCGTAACTACACCGGAATCGGCCTCAACGTCCCCGGCGCTTCCGCGACCGGCCACGTCGTCCCCGATCTGGTCCTCGCCCCCAAGGGCACCTTCGGTGATGCGGAGGAGCGGCACGACACCTCCGCCGTGCTCCTCGTCGCCGAGGTCACCTCCGTAAGCACCGCCGAGCGCGACCGCGAGAAGAAGATCCACGGCTACGCCCGCGCCGGCATCCCTCTCTACCTGCTGATCGACAGGGAGCGGGGCGAAGTGGTCGTCCACTCCGAGCCCTCGGGGGACGACTACGCCAAGGGCTCCACGTACAAGCTCGGGCTCGCCGTGTCCCTGCCCGAGCCGCTCGGGTTCGAGCTGGACACGGCCGAGTTCTGAGGAGTCGACGGACGTCGTCAGCGGGGGACCGCGTTGGCCAGGGTCATCAGGGTCGCCACCGCCAGCGACGCTGCGGCCAGGGCTCGGGTGTGGCGGGTCAGGAGTTCTCGGAGCATGGCGACCTCGCAGCGGCTGCGGCGGCAGCGGAGGCGACTGCCGACAGTGGGCTGAGTGGCGGAAGAGCGGAGCGGCTGAGCGGCAGGGCGGGCGGTGGCCAGGGGCCGGGTGGGTCACCGAGCATGCTCGGTGCGTCGCTCAACGTAAGGCTTTGGTCTACCAACGGCAAGAGGGCCCACGGGAGTTGGGGTAAACCGGCTGGCATAAGCGGGCTTACTGGCATGCTTACGTCATGGTAGGTATGGCCGAGCGTGACGACCCCGAGGTCATAGGGCGCAGAGTCCAGCAACTGCGGACCGAACGTGG
Organism: Streptomyces sp. NPDC030814; assembly: GCF_055572155.1. NCBI lineage: Bacteria > Bacillati > Actinomycetota > Actinomycetes > Kitasatosporales > Streptomycetaceae > Streptomyces > Streptomyces sp. NPDC030814. The sequence continues at coordinate 199,410 of NZ_JBVIDX010000004.1, read as the reverse complement.
CCTCACACAAAGGCAGTTGGCGGAGCCCGCGTACACCCCCGCGTACATCTCCACCCTGGAGTCCGGACGCGTCCGCGCCTCGGAACCCGCCCTGCGGCATATCGCCGAGCGGCTCGGCATCGGATACGAGGAGCTGGCCACCGGACGGCCCCCCGGCCTCGCCACCGAGCTGCGGCTGCGGCTCACCGGCGCGCAGCGCACCCTCGCCACCGGCGCCACGGAGGCCGCCACCGAGGGCTTCGCGTCCGTGCTCGCCGAGGCCGAGGAACACGGTCTGCTCGCGGAACAGGCCGACTCCCTGCTGGGCCTCGGCGAGTGCGCGCTGGAGACCGGCGACCTGGAGACCGCCCGGATCCGCTTCGAACAGGCCGAGCAGCGACTCGGCGACGCACCGCTCCCCGCCCGTGTCCCCGCCCTGCGCGGCCGGGCCGTCGCCCACTACCTGGCCGGCGAACTCCGCTACTCCTGCTACCTCTTCGAGTCCACCCTCGACGAGCTGAACCGCACCGGCCTGCACGACCCCGACGCCCTGCTCCTCCTCTACACCGGCGTCATCGGGCCGTACATGGACATGGGCGCCCACGCCCGCGCCGCCCAGGCCGCCGAGCTGGCCCTCGCCCTCGCCCCGCAGTCCGGCGATCCGGCCCTCGTCGCCCGGATGCACCGGTCCGTCGCCCGCACGATGATCGCCGAGGGGCGTATCGCCGATGCCGACGCGTCCCTCGCCAAGGCGTCCGAGCTGTACCGGCAGCTCCAGATCCGCACCGAGCTGGCCAACTGCCACTGGATGCGCGGCTACCTCCACGCCCAGAACGGCGACTACGAACGCGCCGAGGCCGAGCTGCGCGAAGCCCGCCGCATGCTCTCCGCCAAGCGTGCCGCCCTCTACACCAGCCAGGTCGCCGTCGAACTCGCCGACGTCCTGCACCGCCGCGGCAAGTCCGAGGAGGCCGCCGAAATCCTCCATGAGGTCCTCGCCGACCTCACCTCCGAACGCGGCGCCCTGCACTCCGCCGCCGCCCACCGTCTCCTCGGCATCATCGCCGAGGACACCCGCGACACCGAGGCCGCCGAGGAGCACTACGTCCGCGCGCTGAGCCTGCTGGAGCGGGCGGGAGCGGCGGGCGACCTCGCCGACCTGTGCCGTCTGCTGGGCGACCTCTTCCGTCGTACGGGCCGGGCCGAGGCCGCCCTCGACGCCTACCGCACCGGCCTCGGGCACCGTACGGCCCCGGGCACCACCACCCTCGGCCCCGCCCCCGCACAGCCCCCTCTGTGACGGGTCCGGGGTGCCCGAACCGGCCCGCTCAGCTGCTGAAATCCATCTCCGCGAGCACCTTGTCGTCGCCGTCGTAGACGGTGACCTTGTGCACCGGGTCCTCGAAGTCCAGTGAGCGGGCGGTCTCCTCCGGGACCTTCACCCGGCCGTACCAGACGCCCCAGCTGGTGTTGCCCCGCAGCCGCAGGACCGTGCCGTTGATCGCGGTGCCGTCGTAGGCCCTGATCTCGACGCGGGCGGCGGCGGTGCGCACGCCGTAGAAGAGGCCGGAGACGAGATAGCCGCCGGTGGCCGTGCCGGAACCCTGGAGGGAGATGCCGGGCTCGGCGGTGTCGAGGTTGCCGTCGACGACGCTGCGGAACTCCTCCATCGGCGTCACGCCCGGCTCGGGTTCCGGGGAGATCCAGTGCTTGCCCTCCGCCGTGAGCCAGAACTCCGAGCCGTCCTCGGCGGTCACCCGCTCGCCCGGCGCGAGGACCCGTACCTTCCCGGCGGGAGGCTCGGACGGAGCCGGTGAGGACCGGGTGGCGGCGGGGGCCGACGCCGGCGGTGCCATCGGCTCGACGGACTCCGCGGGGCCGCCGGGGCGGAAGGCGAGCACCAGGAGCGGGAGCAGCAGCAGGCCGCAGCCGGTGCTCAGCGCAGCGGCCCGGCGGCGCAGCCGTCGCCGGCGGCCGTCGCGGCGGATGGCCTCCAGCGGCACGGGCGGCGGGGCGATGTCGTACGCGGCCTCGGCGAACACCTCGCGCAGCCGCCGCCCGGTCTGCGTGGCGGCGTCCTCGCCGTCGGCTCCGGCACCGGTGCCGGTCGGGTCGTCGGTCCCGGCGGTCGGGTGGTTCATGGGCGGGCTCCGGGGACGGGCGAGCGGGGCGACGGGGGGAAGGGGGCGGTGGCGGACCGGCCGCCCGGGGCGGTGCCGGTGGTGGTCCGGCCGTCCTCGACGGACGCGGCGGCGAACACGGGGTGGGCGCGCAGGGCGGTCAGCCCGCGCCGGACATGGGTCTTGACCGTGCCGAGGGAGCACCCGAGCAACTGGGCGATCTCGGTCTCGCTGAGGTCCTCCCAGAACCGCAGCACCAGCACGGACCGCTGCCGTGCCGACAGCGCCGCCAACGCCTCGTCGAGCGCGGCCCGTTGGGCGACCGACTCGGCGTGCCCGGCCTGCCGCTCGTGCACCCGCTCGGGCAGGAACGGGGTCAGCAGATGAGCCACGCGTCTCTTGCGTACGCGGCTGATGTTGTTGTTGACCAGCGAGCGCCGGACGTAGAAGTCGATGTCGTCGTGGGGTATGCGCCGCCAGCGGGCGTACACCTTCGCCAGCGTGGTCTGCACGAGATCCTCGGCCTCGTGGAAGTCGCCGGTCAGCATGTGCGCGGTGCGCACCAGACGCGGCCAGGCGGCGGTGGCGTACGCGGCGAAGTCGCCGTCCTCGGGCGATCCGGGATTCTCGTGCGGCACGGACGACGGTCCTCGGGGTCGGGAACGTGGGAGAGCGTGCCGTGCGGGCGGGGCGTGGTCAGGTCCCGCGCCCGCACGGTCACTTCGGTGTCGGTGGCACCGGTCGGGCGCCGGGTCAGACCCCCGGGATACGGAGCTGGGAGTAGACCCGGCCCTTGGTGTCGTAGACGGTGACGCCGCGCAGGAAGTCCTCGCCGCTGTCGTCGTCGGGCAGCGGGGTGGTGGCGTACCAGACGCCCCAGCCCGGCTTCCCGGCCAGCTCGATCAGCTTGCCGTGGACCGTGCCCTCGCTCGTTTTCACCTGGACGCGCGAGGCGGTGCCCTTGCCGCCGTAGTAGAGCCCGGAGAGGTGGTAGACGCCCTCGTGGCCGCCCGCCTGGAGCGAGACGCCGGGCCGGCTCAGGTCGATGTTGCCGTCGACGACACTGCGGAACTGCGGGAAGTCGGGCAGGTCCGGCTCGACCCAGTGCTTGCCCTCGGCGGTGAGCCACAGCTCGAAGCCGGGCGCGGCGACGACATGCTCACCCGGCTTGACGATCTTCGGCGTCGGCGCCTTCCTTGCGGCGGCCACCTCGGCCGCGACCGCTGTTCCGTGCGCCGTCTCCCCCCGCGAGACGGCGTACGACAGCGTCGGTGCCCCCGCCAGCAGCGTGGTCAGCGCTGCGACGGCGACGTACTTGTGCATCCGTGCCATGGACATGAACGGACAACCCCCATAGACGTGCCATGTGGCTCTGTTGTTCTGACACCCCGTAAACCCCCGTGCCGTGTGGGTCGGATGACACGCGGGACGGAAAACTTTCCGAACGGGTTCCGGGCGGTGCTCAGTGGTGCACCGCGACGCGCAGGGCCGCGGGCAGCCGGCTCGGCCCCTCGTCCCGCACCCCCTCCCCGCTGTTCGAACAGCCCGCGAGTAACGACGCGCCCAACGCGCAGGCGACGAGCGAACGGGCGAGACATCGGCGGATCCGTGACGCTCCCGAGGTCATTGGCCCCCCTGTGATGAGTCCTGGGTGTGTTTCGATGTCGGGCGTACGTGGCGTACGTCCGGGACCTGTACGCACGACGGGGGCGACCGGGTTGCACAGCGGCCCGACAGACTTTTCGATGACGGCGGGGACATGACCGAGGAAGAGTTCGACGCGTTCTACGCCGCCGCGTTCCCCCGGCTGACCGGCCAGCTCTTCGCCTTCACCGGGGATCACGGCGAGGCGCAGGACGTCGTGCAGGAGGCGTTCGTCCGGGCCTGGGACCGGCGGCGGGATTTCCTCGCGGACGGGGCGCCCGAGGCATGGATACGGACGGTGGCGATGCGGCTCGCGGTGAGCCGTTGGCGGCGGGCGCGCCGCTGGCTGGAACTGATGCGCCGTAACCCGCCCCCGGAGCACGCGCCCGGTCCGGAACCGGAGCGGGCGGTGCTGGTCGACGCGTTGCGGAGACTGCCGGAGGCCCAGCGCATGGCGGTCGTCCTGCACCATCTGTGCGATTTGAGTGTCGAGCAGGTAGCCTCCGAGACCGGTGCGCCCGTGGGTACCGTCAAGGCCAGGCTGTCCCGTGGCCGGGCGGCACTGGCACGCGAACTGGCCCCCGGCGAGGGCGCGAAGGAGCACGGCCGTGTCCGATGAACTCACCCGCCGCCTGCGGGAGTTGGCGGAATCCGCCGAGACGGGGCCGCGTCTGCCCGGCGCCGGGATCCGCGCTGTCGCCGGACGCCGCCGGCACCGCCGCCGGACGACCGCGTTCCTCGCCGGGGGCTGCGCGGCCGCGACCCTGGCCGCCGTCCTCACGGTGCACGTCACCGGCGAGGGCACCGGCCACGGTGCCGAACAGCGCTCCTCACCGCAGGCGAGTCCCAGCCACGGCCCGACCCCGGGCCAGGACATCCCCTACGTCACGGTCGACCTGGCCCGCCGGGTCCTCACCACCGAGGGACGTGAACTGCCCGTCTCCGCCGGCACCCCCAAGGCACCGACACCGACGGGTCTGATGACCGTCACCGGGAAGGCCACCGCCAAGCCGGTCACCGGCGAGACGGCGGGCCGCGACGACTCCTACGAGGCACGCCTGCTGTGGGTCCTCGAACTGGCCCCTCTGGACAGGACGGGCACCGCCCCCGGCGAGAAGCCCGGCCCTCGTACCTACATCGCCGCCACCCCCACCGACGAGAAGGCCCCCGGCGCCTACGACACCACCACCGGCTGGATCGCCCTCCGCCGCTCGGACGCGGCCTGGCTCTACGAACAGCTGCCGAAGGGCGCGGTGATCGAGATCATCCCCTCCACCGCGGTCGCGACGGCGACCCCGACCATCGCACCGTGACCGGGCACCTCCTCCGACCAGGGGCCGGCGGCAGAGGGCGCGGGGAACGGCGCGACCGGCCCCGACGCACCCGTACCCGCCGACCCGCCGGCACTGCGCATCCCCCTCGGGCCGAGCGACAAAGGGGGTGTGGGGGGGGGGGGGGGGGGGGGGGGGGAGGCGAGGGGGGGGGGGGGGGGGAGCGCGAGGAAGGGAAAGTGGGGTGGGCCCTGGGGAGGGGGGGGGGACCACAAATGGCG
>NZ_JBVIDX010000004.1:95348-194105 GCF_055572155.1 Streptomyces sp. NPDC030814 | reverse complement strand
TCACCAATGCCTCACCAGCTCCTCCGCCCCGGGACACGCGCGGCTCTGCCCCCCCCCCCCCCCCCCCCCCCCCCCCCCCCCACCCCCGGAGGGAACCCGTCAGAACTTGCCGTAGCGGCCCGTCAGGTCCGCCTCGGGGCAGGTCGCCGAGCCGACCAGGCATGCTGTGCTGCCGTGCTTACGGGTGTACACCTTGGTGACCCGGCCACCGTCGTAGATGTAGATGAAGTGGTTCGGGTACAGCCGGTGCTTGCCGGAGCGGATGGTCCAGTTGCCGCTCTTGGTCATGTTGATGGTGAACGCGCCGGACGCCGCGCCCTTCACCCCGCCGAGGCCCTTGCAGAACGGGTTGGTGGCGTGGACGTTCATCCTGATGTCCACGGAGTTGCCGCTCCCGCCCAGCTTCTTGGCGTAGACGTTCTTGGCGCTGGCGGTCTTCTTCGCGACGAACTTGCTCGTCTTCTTCACATAGACCGTGGTGGGGTTGATGTGCTTGTTGGCCACCACCTTCTTGTTGCTCCATGTGATGGTGGCGTGCAGCGCGAAGCGGTACTTGCTGGACTTCCAGTCGAAGTCGCTGTGGTTGTCGCCGCCGAACTTGAAGTTCCGGCCGTAGTCACAGCCGGCCAGCGGGGCGGCCACGTACTTCTGCGGGATGAAGCCCACCCAGCTCAGCGTGGTCGTCGAGGCCGCCGCCGCGGCAGAGGCCCGCTCGACGGCCGCCGCCCGCATGCCCGTCAGCGACGAGGACTTGGGCACGGCCACCTTCATGCCGTACAGCTGGGAGCCCTTGGCGCCGCCCTTCGGCAGGATCGGGATGATCTGGTACGTGTACTGGGCGCCCGCCTCGACCGCCGTGTCGCGGAAGGAGGTCACTCCCGCGCCCAGGGTCGCGATGTCCTTGCCGTCACGGGCGACGACATACCGGGCGCCGTCCGCGTAGCCCTTCCAGGACAGCTCCACGAAGCCCTTGCCGGCCGCCGCGGTGACACCCTGACGGGCCATGGAGGAGTCGACGACCGCCGTCTCGCCCGCCGAGGACCTCAGCACACCGAAGCCCTGCGCCTTCAGTTTCCTGCCCTGCGCGGAGTCCGCGGCGAAGCCGGAGACGTCCTTCAGACCGGTGTCGGCCTTCGCGGACAGCGCGGACGCGGAGAACGCCGCGGCGGCCGGCCGTGCGCCCGCCGCGTCCTGCCCGCCGAGCGCGTTCGCCTGGTAGGCGCCCGCGACGAGAGTGAGCGGAGCCACGGACAGGGCTGTTGCCTTCGCCAACCGGGAAAGCTGCATGTTCTTCTCCTTCGTCCACTGCGATGACGCCGGCGCCCGTGGGAGGGACAGCCTTCGGGTGTCTCGTGTCAGGCGCCTGTCATGACCCTAGGTAGGGGAGGTGACGGTGCGTAAGTGACTCCTGGGGCAGTGCCCTTGGGGGCAGTGGCCCGAAGGGCAAGGCGGCGCGCCGCGGGACGACGCCGTCCGGCGACGCTCACCCGTATGCCCCCCCTCCGCTGGTGGGCCGGACCGGGCGGTGCTGCGGTGGACCCAAACGCCGTGTCCCCGAAAGGCTCCGCCATGCGCCGTCGTACGCGTTCTCGTACGTCTCGTCGTACGCCCCGTACGTGCCGTGTCCTCGCCCCGCTTCTGGGCGCCGGGCTGCTCCTCGGCACGGCGACGGCCTGTGTGGCCGACCGGCCCGGACCGCCGCGCGGCTTCCCCGAGGCCGCCGTCGACGAGGCCACCCTCCCCGCCTCGCCGACCTCCGGGCCCGCCGCCGCCTTCACCGACGCCCGCGCCCGCAGCGCGCTGCTCCGCGAGGGCGACCTCGGCGGCGCCTGGTCCGGCACCCAGGGCGCGGCGACCTGGCGGGACGGCCTCCTCAAGGGCCGCACCGACCGCCCCGAGTGCCAGGAACTCCTCGACGCCTTCTACGCCGAGGATCTGTTCGGCCCGCCCGGGGGCGGCAGGGCCGTCACCGGCTTCGACGACTACGAGTACGGCTCCCAGCTGCGCTACCAGGTGGCCGCCTACGACAAGGCCCAGGTCGACGAACGGCTCGACCACTTCCGCCGGCTCGCCGAGGAGTGCCGAGAGTTCACCATCACCGGCTTCGGGGACCGCGAGTACGCCGCCGAGGCCGCCCCCATCGACCTCCCCGCCGGCATCGGCGACGCCCGGCAGGGCCTACGGCTGGTCGTCAGCGGCGACATCGGCGGCGAGGACGGCGCCCTCACCCTCGACCTCGCCGCGGTCCGCGTCGGCGACACCGCCGTCCTCCTCACCCACGGCGGCCTCAACGGCATCGACGAGACCGCCACCCGCGAGGCGGCCCGCGCCGGCGCCGAGCGGCTCCGGCAGGTGCTCGACGGGAAGAAGACGAAGACGAAGAAGGACGAGAACGAGACGCGGGCGAAGGACCTGGACGAGGAGGAAGAGGGCCGGGAGGAGACGGGTGAGCGGGGCGAGTCCTCGGACGAGTACACCGAGCAGGCCCCGGACGGTGACACCGACGGCTCCGTGGAGGAGCCCACCGAGGACGGCGACACCGAGTCCTACGAGTTCTACGAGTCCTACGACTCCTCGGACGGCTACCAGGACGAGGCCCTGGCTACTTCTCCTTCAGAATCGTCGTGACGGCGTCCCGCACGTCGTCCTTGGTCACCGGGGTCTGGGTCGCCCCGGCGATCCGGCCCTCGCGGTCGATGTAGAGGGTGAAGGGGAGGATCTGCGGGTTCACCAGGCCGCGCGGCAGCTTCAGGAACTGCTTGCCGCCCGGGTCGTGCAGGCTCGGGTAGGAGAGCTTCAGCTGCTTCTGGAAGGCGAGGGCGTTCTTCCGGCCGACGTCGGTGCTGACCCCCAGCACCCGTACGCCCTGGTCCTTCAGCTCCCGCTGTGCCCGGTCCAGCGCGGGTGACTCGGCACGGCAGGGGCCGCACCACGTGGCCCAGGCGTTCACGACGACGACGTCGCCCCGGTAGTCCGAGAGGCGGATCGGCCGGCCGTCGACGGTGGTGCCGGAGAAGTCGGGCGCGTCCTCGCGCTGGGCCACCGGAATGCGCCGGAGCGCGGACCCGCCCGACTGCTCGGACCGCCCCGTCCCGCGCGCGTCGGTCTGCAGCGTCTTCGTCGTCGTACAGCCGGAGAGCACGACACCGGCCGTGATCGCGCACACGACCGTCCGCGAGATCCTCTTCGTCGCCACCTGTGTCCCTACTCCCTGCCCCGGCTTCCCCCGGCAGTGCCCCGGCTTCCCCCGGCACTCCCTGCCCCGGCTTCCCCCGGCCTACAGCCTAAGTCGTCGTCCGTGGATCATGTCCCGGCCCGTGGGGCGCGGCAGGCACAGCCGCGGCGGCCCGGCGCCGGCCGCTACGGGGTGTCCGCGAGGGACAGGCACTCCCCGCTCTGCTCGATCGGTTTCACGATGCCGGACAGGCCGATCAGGACCGCGTCGGTGGCCGCCTTGTCGGGGGCGACCTGGACCTCGACGGCGGGCTCCCGGCCGTAGGTGATCAGCAGCTGTCTGCCCTCGCGCCGCTCGTCCGCGCGCCACACCCAGTCCACGCCGTCGACCTGGGTACAGGGGTCTTCGGTGGGCCGGGGCCTGGGGAACCCACAGCGCACGACGATCGCCCCGTCGCCCCACACCGCGGCGCTCTTCGTGTCGGTGTCCGCCCGGTCCAGCCCGGCCAGCCGGTCCGGGTACTCCGCGCTGACCCGGGCGCAGACGGGATCGGCGGCGCGGGGGGCGGCGGCGAAGCTGTAGGAGGGCTCGCTGAGCACACCCACCGTGACCGCGGTGGCGGCGGCAAGCGCGACGGCGCCTGTGGCCAGGAGGGCGATACGGGTGCGGCGAACCATGACGGGATCGTACGGCGGCCGGGTGCGGACACTGCGGGCGGGTCGGTGGCGACACCGTGACACGTTGCACTTTGGGGCAGTGCCCCAAGAGCCAATACCGCTATCACCAGGGAGAACCTAGGCTCCTGGTGATCTGAGTACGCGATTGCGAAGGGGACGTGGTCCTGGTGAAGAACGGGGCGAAGGGTCTGGTGCTCGCGGGTGTCGCGGGTGCGCTGCTGGCGGGCGGGGCCCTACCGGCGTCGGCGGCCTCCGCGGGGGCGCAGGACACCATTCCGAAGGGCTACGGCAACGTGCGCCTGGAGAAGGTGTGGGGTCAGAGCGGCATGTGCCTGTCGATGGACAACGCCAAGGGCAACGGGGCCGTGCTGAAGCTGCGCGGCTGTTCCCGGACGGCGGCCACCCAGCGGTGGGACCTCGTCTGGATCAACAACAACAAGCCGAACCAGACCCGGCTGTTCGTGATCAAGAACAAGCACTCGAAGAAGTGCCTGTCCGTGGCGTCGGCCGCGACGAACACCCAGGTCAAGCAGTCGAGCTGCAACAAGTCCAAGGGTCAGCAGTGGGCCCTCGGCGGCAGCAAGATCTACAGCAGGCTCGCCAACAAGGTGATCACGGCAGGTCGCGACGCGTCCGGCACGAAGATCACGATCACGCCGTCCGGCAGCTCGGACGCCGCGCGCAAGAAGCAGGAGTGGGGTCTGTCCTGACCCGCCCCCGTCGAACCCGCCGGCCGCGGCGGGGGACATGGCGAGCGGCCTGCTCATCCGAGGGGATGAGCAGGCCGCTCGCCGCGCACGTGGTGCCGGGCACCCGGGCCGGGTCCGTGGTCGACGCGCGGGCACCCGAGGCGTGCGGGCGGCGCGCCGGCTGACAGACTCCTGTCGTCCTCGTCCGGTCGACCACGGCGGGGACCGTCGCCGGTCGACCGCCGGCGGCGACGGGGACGCGAGGAGCGAGCGCATGCTGACACCGTGGAGCCGAGCGGCCGGATACGCCGCCCTGGTCACCCTGCCCTCCTGGCTCTGGGGCGTGCTCGTGGTGAACGTGGGCGGGGGCTTCTCGCTCTCCGCCATCGGCCCGGAGATGATCGCCGGGGGCGGGCTGTTCTTCCCTCCCGCGGCCATCATCGTGCTGACGGTCGTACGGAAGGCGCTCCCGGCGCTGTCACGTTGGCGCACGATGACCATCGACGTCTCGGTCTACGCGTTTTTGGTGCTGGTGTGCGCGGTGGTGAGCGGGGCGTGGGGCGAGGCCGGGCTCGCGCAGGCTGTGGACTGGGCCTTCGTGGTGATGACCGTCGCCCTGCTGGATCTGCAGTTCGTGATGGCGATGGGGTTGAGCGCCTGGGGGTACGACCGGCTCGTCCCGACGGCGCCCTCGGGCCGGGTGATCCGGGCATGAGTGGGGGCCCGCCTCCCGGCGGACCCCCACTCGCAGGTCAGCTCCGCGAGCCGGACACCGGTCCGGGTCTGGCCGCGATACACATGGCTTCGGATATTCGACGCATATTCATATTCACCCCGTAAGTCGTTTCCGTTGCTGATGAGTTGTTTGAGCTCTCCCGCTGCGGAGAGTCAAAATTTCCACAAGTGAACGTCAAATCCGCGCCGTGCAACGCCCTTCGGGGAAGCGTGGTCGAGGGCGCTGGGCCGGTCGCGGCCGACGCTCAGACCGCGGATGCCCCGACGAGTCGGGACGGCAGCGGCGCGGCCGAGCCGCACGCGCACCGGGGGTCGGCGCACAGCAGCTCATGGGCGAGGACGGAGAGCACCGCGACCTGGAGCCGGGTCTCCTGCTGCAACTTCTCCACTATCCGGGCGACATGCGCTTTCACCGTACGCTCGGCGATCCCGAGTTCACGGGCGAGCTGCCGGTTGCCCAGGCCCGTCCCCAGCAGTAGCAGGACTTCCTTCTCCCGGTCCGTCAGCGTCTTGAGCCTGCTGATGTCCCGAACCGGATCGGCCCCCGTGCGCCGGTAGGCGCAAGCGGTGTCCCCTGCGTCAGACCTCTTGGTCATGGGTCTGTCCTTCCCGATGCCGCTTCTCCCGACAGAGCCCCGTGCCCCGGGTGCGGCGGCGATCTCCCTCCAACTTAGCGTCCGCTACTGCCAAGAAGAACCCTGTAATGACACGGCCACGTCACAGTGAAGGGATCCCCCAAGGTCACTGCCCAAAGGGACAATTTCGGCCAACTGGTTTGATCCCTAAGCTCGTTCGCGAGCAGCACCAAACGGCACACCACCAACGGGGAGAACACTGTGCACAGCCGTTTCACCACGCGTCGCCTCACCGCCGCCGCCGTCGCCGGAGCCGCCGCCATCGCGGTGCTGGCGCCGGCCGCGTCCGCCACCGAGTTCGGCCCGCAGCAGGGTGTACAGACGGTCGCCGACCAGGCTTCCGGGAAGCTGCCGGCGAAGCTGACGGTCGGCAGCTACGTCGCCTACCTCAAGGCCCAGAAGACGCCCGAGGCCAAGAGCACCCTGAAGAGCTTCTCCGCGCTGCCGGCCGCCAAGAAGGCCAGGTTCGTCGGGTACCTCCAGGACGGGAAGATCTACGCGTCCCTCTTCAAGCAGCTCAAGGGCACCGTCAACCGCCCGGTGACGAACGTCACCTCATACAACGCGGACGTCAAGTTCGTTCACAGCGTGTCCTCGAAGGGCGGCCTCAAGGGGGGCCACCTGGTGACCTACTCGGCGACCGAGAAGATCTACGACATCCCGGTCACCACCGAGAAGCTGACCCTCCGCTACAACGTGGTCAAGGGCAAGGTCCAGCGCAACGCCCGCGCCCAGGCCCAGGTCACCAACGTCAACGCCGCGTACGCCATCAAGGGCGGCCCGGTCAAGGTCGCCGTCAAGGGCATCGCCCGTGCCGACGTCACGTGGAAGGCCACGCCGCGGGTCCAGGCCGTCGGCGAGGCCGTGGCGAAGGACCAGGCCGTCACCGGTCACACCAAGACCTGGACCGCTCAGCTCATCCACGGCTGACGTCCGGTCTCCCTCACTCTCCCGGGGGAAGTGGCTCCCATCCTTCCCCCGGGAGCCCCACCCGCCGGGACGCGCGCGGCACCCTCAGGCTCCTGGTCAGGGCCGATCCCATCCGGGGGTGCCGTGTCGCGTGACCGGGCACGGACGGGGTCGTCACCCCGGAGGGTCCGCCAGGGACTGTTCCGCCCAGATGACCTTGCCGTCGGGGAGGAAGCGGGTGCCCCAGCGCTGGGTGAACTGGGAGATGAGGAACAGACCGCGGCCGCCCTCGTCGGTGGTGCGCGGGTGACGCAGATGGGGCGCGGTCGCGCCGCCGTCGAACACCTCGCAGATCAGGGTGCGTTCGAGGATGAGCCGGAGCCGGATCGGTCCGGCCGCGTGCCGGATGGCGTTGGTGACGAGTTCGCTGACGACGAGTTCGGTGGTGAACGCCAGCTCGTCCAGGCCCCACACGCCGAGCTGACGAGCGGTGGTCTTGCGGGCCTCCGCGACGAGCGCCGGGTCGGCGGGGATCTCCCAGGAGGCGACCCGGTGATCGGGCAGCCGCCGGGTGCGGGCGAGGAGGAGTGCCACGTCGTCGGTCGGGCGGGCCGGGGCGAGGGCGTCGAGGACGTGCTGGGCACGCCGGTCGAGGGAAGGCTCGGGCCGGGCGAGGGCACGGCACAGGGCGTCGGGGTCGGCCTCGGCGAGGAGGCCGTCGGTGTGGAGGGCGATGACGGTGCCCTCGGGGAGGTCCAGCTCCACGGCCTCGAAGGGCTGCCCGTCGACACCCAGGGGCGGGCCCTCGGGCAGTTCGGGGCAGGTGACCGTGCCGTCGGGGGCGACCAGGGCGGGGGCCGGGTGGCCGGCCGTGGCCATGGCGCAGGTGCCGGACACCGGGTCGTGGACGACGTACAGACAGCGCGCTCCGACCGTCTCGACACTTCCCCCGCCCGGCTCCGCGCCCTCCTGCCGCGCCGACTTGGCGACCATGTCGTCCAGGTGGGCGAGCACCTCGGCCGGCGGCAGATCGAGGTCGGCGAGGGTGCGGACGGCCGTACGGAGGCGGCCCATGGCGGCGGCGCCGTCGATACCGTGGCCGGCGACCTCCCCGACGACGAGGGCGAGGCGGGCGCCGGAGAGCGGGATGACGTCGTACCAGTCGCCGCCGACGCCGGTGAGTTCGTCGGCGGGCCGGTAGCGGACGGCGACCTCGGCCGCGTCCTGGTCGGGCAGCCGGCGCGGCAGGAGGCTGCGTTGCAGGACGAGCGCGGCGTCCCGTTCCCGTGTGTAGCGGCGGGCGTTGTCGACGCAGACGGCGGCGCGGCCGACGATCTCCTCGGCGAGGCCCAGATCGACGGCGTCGAAGGGGTCCTGGCGGTCACGGCGGAAGAACGTGGTGATGCCGAGGGTGATGCCGCGGGCCCGGATCGGCACGATCATCACGCTGTGCAGGCCCAGCGCGTCCGCGGACAGTTCCCGGCCGCCGGGCACGGCCTGCGCCCACTCGGCCGACCTCGGGTCCAGGTTCGGCTCCGACCACGACCGTCCGTCGACCAGCACGCGCACGGGCGGCGAGCCCGCCGCGTACGAGGCGACGGCGCCGATCTCGACGACGGCCTCCGGCACTCCGGGGCGCACGGACTGCTGCCCGGTACGGCGCAGCGGGACGCAGCCGTCGCCGAGGGGGCCGGGCTCTGCGCCGCGCAGCACGGAGTCCAGCAGGTCCACGGTGACGAAGTCGGCGAGCGCCGGGACGACGACGTCGGCGAGCTCCTGGGTGGTGCGCCGCACGTCCAGGGTGCGGCCGATGTGTTCGCCGGCCCGGTCCAGCAGGGCGAGCCGGGTGCGGGCGCGGTGGCGCTCGGACACGTCCACCACCGTGTAGTACACGCCGATGGGGCGGCCCTGGTCGTCCTCCAGCCGGGTGAACGACATCGCGTGGGCGGTCTCGCGGTGCGGTGCGGACCTGACGCGGCCGACGTGTTCGTAGTCGAGCACGGGGACGCCGGTCTCCAGCACCTTGCGCATCTGGGCCTCGATGCGTTCCGCGTTCAGTCCCGGCTGCACCTCGCCCAGGCGCAGCCCCACCCTCTCGTACGCCCTTCCGCCGCCGAACCGCTCCAACGCCGCGTTCGACCACACGAACCGCAGATCCGTGTCCACGATCGCGATCCCGACCGGCGACCGCGCCGTCATCCGCTCCAACACGGCCCGACTCATGTCCCAACCGGGCGCCTCGGTCGCATCGGACACCAGAGCGATCCAGTGCGCGGGCCGGAGGGGACTGGGGTGGGCCGACGTGCTGGTGCTGGTGCTGGTGCCGTGGCCGGGGTCCGTGGGCCGGTGGGGAGTCGGGGTCCGATGTGACTCCGGCGGCAGGGCCGCTTCGGGCGCGGCGAGGGTCGCGTCCGGGTGCGGCTCCGGCAGGGCGGCGTCCCACGAGGCCGCGGAGGGCTGAGGCGCGGGCCCGTCGGCGGGCCTGGCGGCCGGGCGGGGAGTGCTGTGTGTGGGCTGGGTCGTTGGGCGGGGGGCTTGGGGCGACGGGTCTGTGGGCGCGTGCGGGGTGTCGTGTGTGGGCTGGGTCGTTGGGCCGGGGGCCCCGTGGGGCGGCCCTGTAGGCGTGTGTGGCATGCCCGCTGCGGGCTGGGCAGTCGGGCGTGGGGTCCTGGGGGAGGAGCCTGCGGGCGGGCGCGGGGGGTTGTGGGACGGCGACGCGGTCGGGCTGAGGGAGGCGTGGGGTGGGGGTGTGGTGCGGGGCGTCGGATTCGTCGGTGGGGGTGGCGTGCCGCGGGGCGGTTCCGTGGACTTGGTCCCGCGGGCCGGCCCCGGTTCGGCCGGCGAAGGTGAGGCCGGAGCACCGAACCGGGGTCCACTCGGGCCGGCGGGGCGCGGCTTGGCCGAGGGCGTGGGCCGCACGGGAACCGCCGTGGACCGCCACGACGACGGCGCGGGCCCGACCGGCTCGACCGGGGGACGCGCCGCATGGTCCCGGTGCGCTTGCCCGGCTGCCGGGCGGGCCGGCTCGGCCGGGGTGGTGTGGTCGGTCGCGGGGCGGATCGGTTCCGCTCGGTGGTGGGCCGGCTGGTGCTGGTCGCTCCGGCCGGGGGGCTGGGTGTGGCCGGGCGTGGGCGTCCGGTTGCCCTGGTCGGCGGGCCTGTCGCCGGTGGCCTCGTCCTGGCCGGTCGGTGTCACGCCGTCGATCCGACCCGTCGCGACGTCGGCCCTCGCGGTGATGCGCGGCCTGCTGGTCTCGGCGGGGATGCCCCGCCGACCGGCCCTGCCGGCCGCGGTGCCCGGGACTCCGGCGCCGGCGGCATCACCCTGCTGTCCGCCTCCGGTGGTCTCGAGCCGGTCGCCTCCACTGGCGGGGCCTTGCTGTCCGCCTCCGGTGGTCTCGAGCCGGTCGCCTCCACTGGCGGGGCCTTGCTGTCCGCCTCCGGCGCGCATCCCCGGCTGTCCGCCTCCGGCGCCGGCGGCATCACCCTGCTGTCCGGCCCCGTTGGTCCCGAGCCGGTCGCCCTCACTGCCGGGGCCCTGTTGTCCGCCTCCGTTGGTCTCGAGCCGGTCGCCTCGACTGGCGGGGCCTTGGTGTCCGGTCCCGTTGGTCTCGAGCCGGTCGCCTCGACTGGCGGGGCCTTGCTGTCCGGTCCCGGTGGTCTCGAGCCGGTCGCCTCCACTGGCGGGGCCTTGGTGTCCGGTCCCGGTGGTCTCGAGCCGGTCGCCTCCACTGCCGGGGCCTTGCTGTCCGCCTCCGGCGCGCATCCCCGGCTGTCCGCCTCCGGCGCGCATCCCCGGCTGTCCGCCTCCGGCGCGGATCCCCGGCTGTCCGCCTCCGGCGCGGATCCCCGGCTGTTCGCCTCCGGCGGTAGCCCCCCGCCCGTCGCCCTCGCCGGTGTCGCCCCGCACTTCAACTCCGGCGGCGCTTCCCCGGTGGTTCTCGGCGGCGCATCCCTGGGCCTCGGTGCCCAACCCGCGCTGTCCGCTCCCGGGGGCACCACCCAGCCCGTCGGTCTCGCCGGTGTCTCCCCGCTCGCCGACCCCGGCGGCGCTCCCCCCGTGGGTCTCCGCCGTGCTTCCCGGGGCGGCCCCGGCGGTCACTCCCCACTTCTCCGCGTCAGCCGTGGAGCCGGCCCCCTCGCTCCCCACGGCCTCGTGGGCCGGGACCACGCGCACCATCACCCGGATGTCGTGGCCGTCGTGGTGGCGGGCGGTGAGGAGGCCGGACCAGCCGCCGCGGGGGCGGTGGGTGTCGGCCAGGTGGGCGATGCGGGCGCCCTCCTCGGGAGTCAGGAGGACATGGACGCTGCGACCCAGGATCTCGGCAGCCGGGTACCCGAAGAGCCGCTCGGCGTCCCGGGTCCAGCCCGTCACGATCCCGTCCGCGTCGATGAGCAGCGGCGCGGCGTCGGCCACGTCGAAGCGCTGACGGGTGAGTGCACTGTCCCTGTCGGTCCCCACGGCGACCCTCTCTGTCGCTGAGACGCCCTCCGGACCCCATTATTCACCTTGTGTGATCGCGAATAGGCCAACTTGTGACGGCCTGATTCACCAGGCGACACACCATGGCGCGTCGACGGGGACACCACGGGCGCCCGCCCACGCCTGACACGGCGCCGGATCGGGCGGGAACGGGACGAAGCCGTACGTGCGAACGCCACGGAGCCACGGGGGCCTCGCCCCCGTCCCCGCCGGACGTGCGGCTGTACGCCGGTAATGCGCCCCCGTACGCCCCCCGCGCTCCCGTGTGTCGGACCGACCGCCCCCTCCGCGAGAGGGGGGTGGAGGGAACGGTCGGTCCTGCTCAGGGGTCGCGAGGGTCAGCAGTCGCGGAACTCCGGTGACTGGTTGAGGATCTGAGACCGCAGCGAGGTGAACTTCGTGTAGGCCGCCCCGCCGCGCGCCTCCGTCGGGAAGACCGCCACCCGATGGCAGTTCTGGAAGGCGAGCGCCACCCCGAAGTGCCGCTCCAGGCTGCCCCGGATCGCGTCACTGGACAGCGCCCGCAGCAACTGCCCGCGCTCCCTCTCCGACGGCGGCGGGGTCTGGTTGTCGGCGAACTCCGCGCTTGCGGAGCGCAGTTCCCCGACGAGGGAGGCGATCAGGTCGTACGCGTACGGCAGTGACGTACGCACCGTCTCCACGAACTCCTCCTCCCGTACCTCGCCCTTCTCTGCGTCGGCGAGCAACTGCGGGGAGACGTCGAGCGACATGGGTTTTCCTGTTCTGTGGACGTGCTTGAGGGATCGGGACGTGCGGGGAAGAGCCGGAAGGGGCCGGACGGGAGGCCGTCCGGAAAGGGCCGGATGCGAGGGCCGGACGTGCTGAGAGGGCTGGAGGGCCGGCCGGAGGTGAGGCCGGAGGGGCCGGCCGGGGGTGAGGCCGGAGGGGCGGCGGTCGCTCAGGACACCGTCGGGGCCGTCAGTGCCTCCGGGCCGTGCCGGAACTCCGGGTCGATCTGGGTGGCGAGGTCGTGCCCGGTTGCCGCGTCGGCCCAGGCCGCGGCGTTGCGCAGGTGGAACTCGACGGCGTGCCGCTGGAACGCCGCCCAGTCCTTCGTACGGGCGTCGACGGCGTCCTTGAGCCGCTCCAGCGTGCGCCGGTTGTGGGCCTCCAACTCGCCCTGTTCCCTGCCCTGTTCCTGTGCGCGGACGTAGGAGGACTGCACACAGTGCGCGAGCAGGTCGTCGCCGACGTGCTCCTTGAGGAAGAGGAGGTCGTCCTCGCCGGTGACCTTGTTGCCGACGACGGCGACGGGGACGCCGAACTCCGCCGCGTGCTCCTGGTACTGCCGGTACACCGACACGCTCTTCCGGGTCGGCTCCACCACCAGGAACGTCATGTCGAACCGGGTGAACAGCCCGGAGGCGAAGGCGTCGGCGCCGGCGGTCATGTCGACGACGACGTACTCGCCGGGACCGTCCACGAGATGGTTGAGGTACAGCTCCACCGCGCCGAGCTTGGAGTGGTAGCAGGCGACCCCGAGGTCGCTCTCGTCGAAGGCGCCGGTGACCATCAGCGGGACGCCGCCGACCTCGCGCACGTGCGTGCCGTGGACGTCGTCGTCGCCGAGCAGCCGCAGCAGCCGCGAACCCCGTCCGGGCGGGGTCGTCTTGACCATCGTCTCGCGGGAGGTGATCCGCGGGTTGGTACCGCGCAGGTGGTCCTTGATCTCGCCGGTGCGGGAGCTGAGCGGCGGGGCGCCGAACGTCTCGTCCTCGTCGAGGCCGAGCGCGTGCGCCAGATGCTGGTTGATGTCCCCGTCGATCGCCACGAGCGGAGCGCCGCAGCGGGCGAGATGGCGGGCGAAGAGCGCGGACAGCGTCGTCTTGCCGCTGCCGCCCTTCCCTACGAAGGCGACACGCACGGACGACCACCCCGCTCGGCGGCACGCGCGGGGAGCACGGCACCACAAATGAAAATGAATGTCATGAACGTAGACTCGGGAGCGGGTCGGGCGTTGTCAAATCACGCCCCGGCGGGTCGCCCTCGGACGGAACGCGTTGGTGAGGACTTTGCGGGCCGATGGGCGTTCGACGGGGCGCTCATGGGGAGCCGATGACGGCACCGGAGTGCGGGATTCCCTATGTGTCCCGAATGTGCGGGGGGTGTGCGCACGCCGCTGCGCCGACCCAAGTGACCTTGTGTTTACCGAGGTTGACAGCCCCTACTCGGTGGTAAACGATGTGCTCACTCCGCGGCTCATGTGACCAGTGGGCCCGGTGCTTCTTCGACGACCTCACGCTCCGGCGCGGCCCCGGTGACCCGGTGCTGCCCTGTGTCGCCGCGCGCCCGCCACCGTGCCCGGGGTCTCGCACCGCCAAGTTCGAGAATGGGATCTGCATGTCCATAGCGAGACGTGTCACCATGCGCCGCCTGCTGGGGACGGGCGCAGCCGCACTCGCCCTGACCGCTGCCGCCTCCGGCTCCGCCTGGGCCACCGGTACGCCCGGTGGCGACGGCTGGGGCGAGAAGAGCTACGCCCCCGGCCAGGGCGCGGGCACGGCCACCGAGACCGACCGCTGCGAGTTCTCCCTGGACGGTGTGCAGTTCGCCGACTGGGTCAAGCTCGACGACCAGAACCTCAAGCCCACCGAGGACGGCAAGGTCCACATCAAGGTCCGCACCGCCGCGGACGCCACGACCTGCACGGTCTCCCTCGCCTCCTACCTCGCCCACGGCCCGACCTTCGCCACCTCCGGCGAGCAGGTCTTCGTCGACTTCGACACGGTCACGGTGAAGCCGGGCGCCACGGACTCCCTGGACATCGCGGTCCCGGACGCAGGCTGCTACGCCCAGATCGACCTCTACCGCGGCAAGGTGAAGTTCGACGGCAAGCTGGACGCGGCCGACGGCTTCGAGCACGGCGACGTCCCCAAGGGCCCCGACCGCCCGGTCATCAAGGACAAGCTCATCGCGGCCTGGAACGGCGGCACCAAGAACTGCGTCCCGACCGAGGACCAGCCCCCGGCGGAGGAGAAGCCGCCCACGGACGAGAAGCCCCCGGCCGACGAGAAGCCCCCCACGGACGAGAAGCCTCCGGCGGACGACACCCCCACGCCGTCCGAGTCCCCGAAGACCCCGTCCGACACCGACACCCCGGACTCGACCCCGAGCCCCAACGGCGGCTCCGGCGATCTCGCCGAGACCGGCGGCGGCAACGCGATCCCGCTCGCGCTCGGCGCGGCCGGCCTGGTGGCGGCGGGCGGTGTCATCTTCGCGGTGACCCGCCGCAAGTCGGCGGGTCGTACGGGCGCCTGAGCCCCGGCCCTCCGCGGTCCGCGGGTGTCCCCGTGGTCATCCGCACGCGGTGACGTCCGAAGGCGCCCGGTCCCCTCCGCCCCGAAGGGACCGGGCGCCCGACCGTTCAGCGCACGTCGACGAGGTCCCAGCCCGCCTTGGCGGCGGAGGCCGTGCTGTTGCCGGCGAAGGTCCACCGCCGGTAGCCGTCGGCGGTCTGCCTGACCGTGGTCTTCCGGGCGCCGTCGGCGCCGCTGGTCACCGTCTTCACGGGCGTGTACGTGGACGTGCCCGCCGCGCGGAACGCAGGCGCACCGTACGGCCCGGGCATCCGCCGTACGTGCGGGCTTCCACTCCGCGCGGCTCAGCCTGCCGGTCACGGTGAGCGGCGCGTTCTTCCCCCACCGGCTCGGGGCCCGCGTCGGCCTGCAGCCTGGCGAGCCGGCGCACGGTGCAGGTGGCGGCCCGGTCCGTGTCGATCCAGTCCCCGTCCCTGCCGGTCACATGGGTGTCGATGAACCAGTGGTCATCGGCCGGGCCATTGCCGTGGAAGGGCGGTGCCCGGCGGACGGATCGGGCACCAACCGTCGCAGGGGAACGGGGCGATGAGAGGGAAATCACCCGAAACGACCGTCCGTCAGGCGCTGATGTCGTACGCGTCGGCAGCGGCGCGGTGTCACGGTGGAGTCCACCGCCGGGGCGCCGGCACGACAGACGCACCGACGGAGGGGCCCCAGCCGTGCAGCACGACCGAGGACCGGGTCCCGTGACCCACACTGCGCCACGAACGCAGGCGGGGGATCCGACGGCGCTCCTGGCCCCGCCGACGCGAGCGCCGCGACCGCTCGCGGGCCAGCTGCTCACCTTCGCCGTCATCGGTGTGATCAACACGGCCACGTACTACGGCCTCTACCTTCTGCTCCTCGCCGTCGTTCCCTATCTGGCCGCCCACCTCGTCGCCTTCGCGCTCAGCCTGACCGGTTCCTTCTTCCTCAACGCCCGGTTCACCTACCGCACCCGCCCGACGCTCCGGAAGTTCCTGCTCTTCCCGCTGAGCAACGCCACGAACTTCCTGATCACCACCGCGGGCATCCATGTGGCCGTCGACGTGCTCCACCAGGGCCATCGCTTCGCCCCGCTCCTGGCGTCCGGGGTGGCGATCCCGGTGACGTTCCTCGTCTCCCGCACCATCATGTCGCCGGGCCCGCGCTGAGCATTCCGGCGCCCGCCTACGTACGGAAGGGGAGCCCACGCGGCAGGAAGCACTCGGTACGAAGCACGCGGAACGGAGTACGGCACGTGGTGAGGAAGCTGACGCGCGGAGTCACGGTGGCGGCCGGGCTGGCCGTGCTGCCCCTGGTGACGGGGTGCGGCGGCGGTGACGGCGACAAGGCGGCGGAGAAGGCGACGGACAGGTCCAGCCCGGTCTCGGCGGTGGTGGCCCCGGCCAAGGTCGAGGTGCTCGCCGCGCTCACCGACTGCAAGGTCAAGATCCGTACCGAGGCGGAGGAACTCCGCGAGGGCGTCTGCCACACCCCGGCCGGTGACTACCTCATCACCACGTTCCCCAAGGAGGAACTCCTCCAGGTCTGGCTGGAGTCCGCCTCCCTCTACGGCGGCAAGAAGCTGGTCGGGCCCCGCTGGGCCATCTCCGCGAAGGAGGAGGTGCTGAAGCCGCTGCGGAAGAAGGTCGGCGGCACGATCCAGGACCTGAGCGCGTACGGCAGGACAGCCGGCCCGAAGCCGGGCGCCTCGTGACCCTCGCTCACCGTCCGTCCTGGCCGGGTCCGCCCGCCGGCCGGTAGTCGCCGAGGTCGTACACCGCCTCGTCGTCGATCGCGTTCTCGTCCCAGTCCAGGGAGATGTGCGTCGGCCGGCCGTCCCCCGCGCGGTCGACGTCCACCGTGTCGGCGTGCTCGCCCCTGGCCGCCTCGGCCTCCGCCAGCAGTTCCGCGATGGTCGGCACCTGCCCGTCCAACTGCCGCACCACGCGCCGCGAGTCCTCGTCGACCCCGACGGCATTCGTCACCCTCCCGTCCCGCACGGTCACCTCGAACGTCCCGATCAGGGCCCGTTCACCCCCGCTGGACGTGAGCGTGTACGTGTACGAGGAGGGCTCCCGCCACGTCGCGGACATCGACGCCGCCTCCGGGGGCGGCTCGCCCCCACATGCCGACACCACCCCCGACACCACCACGGCCAGGACGGCGAGAGCCGGCTTGCTGACATGCGTCTTCGACACGGAGAGCCTCCCTGGAGAGTCGGTCACCCCTGTGACGCAGCCGGGCCGGGGAACGTTCGACGAGGACGGCGGCACTCCCTGAAACTCCGTGCGGCGACGGCGAATTCGGCATCGTGGTCTTCCACCACAGCCGATGCGTTCGGCAAGCCGATCCTTCTTCGAGATATCGACCCCCCGGATATCCATCGAAGGAGCCGCATGTCCCCCGCTCCGGGCACCGATTCCCTCGGGTTCCGACGCCGCTGCAGATTCGCGGCCGTACGGCCCTCGCCCTCGCGACCACCGCGACGGCGGCTCCGCTCTTCGCCCAGCCGGGGCAGGCGCCGGGCCCCGGCACCCCGCGCGACGCAGAGTCCGCCACTGTGACGGGTCGTCAGATAACCGTCCTGGAAGCCCCGATGGTGCTGGGCCGCCCGGAACGCGTTCGCCGCCAAAGTGGACTACAACGTCATCAAGCAGCAGATCGACGCGTTCGTGGCCGCCGGGCCGCCGGGCCGCCGGGCCGCCGGAGGCCGGTACCTCCGCGTTCGCGGCCGACGCCACCTTCGTACGCACCGCCGGCCTCGCCGGACTCCACCTGGTCGTCCTACCGGTCGTACAACTTCCCGACCCGCTGCATCCGGCACCTCGACCACGCCCTGCGGATCGACCCGATCTCCACGGCGACGGAACGCGCGGACGCGACGTTCCGGGTCGGTTACTGAGCCGGCGGCATCCGCTCCGCCCCCGGTCGGCCGAACGTCTCGGCCGCTTCCCGCGTCACAGTGGGGACGCGGCCGCGCGGGAGGCCGCCCGGGGACGGAGGGACGGATGGACAAGGGGATGAAGGTGCGGGCGGGCACGGCCGTGGCCGGTGCGGTGCTCGCGCTGGGGGCCCTGCAGGGGTCCAGCGCGGGGGCGCAGACCGTGGCGGACGTGTCGTCGCCGGTCACGGTGTGCAGGGGCACCCAGCCGGAGGGCGGTCTCGCGGGGCTCGGCAGCCCGGAGGACACACCGCTGCAGCGGACTCTGAACCATGTGGACAGGCTGGCGCAGGGCCGCTACTCCGACGTCTTCACCGGCCTGGAGGTCGATGAGGAGGGCTCGGCTGTGAGCGTCTACCGCATCCCCTCCGCGTCCTTCGACGCCGCCCTCTGCGCGACCGCCGAGAAGGGCGTGACCGTCCGGCTCCACGACACGGACGTCACCGAGGCGGAGATCAGCGCCCTGGCCGACCGGATCAGCGAGGACATGACCCGCTGGGACGGCACGTTCCAGCTCCGCGCGGTCGGCCAGGACGGCACGGGGCACGTCCTCGTCGGCGTCGACGACCCCGAGACGGCCGAACCGATCCTGCGGGCAGCGTTCGGCGAGCGGAACGCCAAGTACATCCGGGTGGAGCACATGCCCCCGCTGGAGCTGCAGTGAGCGCGGGTCGATCACCGGTTCGCGGCCCCCGCGAAGATCCGCTATGGTTGAGCACGAGCCGCTCACCGGAACACCGGGAAGCCCTCAATGCGTTGGTCGTCTAAGGAAAGACGCCCCACTTCCCGTGGGGAAATGCAGGTGCAAGGCCTGCCCGGCGCTCCACTGCGAACCCCGTCCCGCTTCCGCGGGGCGGGGTTCGTGTCATGGGTGGCCCGCTACTCCGTGGCCGTCCACTTCCGGGAAGCCCTCATCGCCTCCTCCACGTCCCCCAGGGGCCGCAGCCGGTACGTGTACGCGTAGTCCCGGTCGGCGAAGAGCTTGTACTCGTCGTGGGTGTGGGCGCCCCAGCTGTCGTCGCCGCCCACACCCATCTGGCGGTGGTTGACGCGGAGGACGACCGCGTCCCGGGGAGTGAGCTGGTAGTCGTGGCGGACGCCGCAGGACAGGTCCTCCGGGGTGAAGTGAGAGGCGTTGACCTCCAGGAGGCTGCCGGGCTCGGCCGACACCAGGAGCCCGCTGCCGGAGCGGTCGGTGAGCGCGGCCCACCGGACATCGGTCTTGTTGCCGTTCTCCTGGGGGCGGATGTACGGAGTCCACTGCCCGGCGACCGAACCGGAGTAGCGGCCCACGTCGGTGGCGTCATTGCGGTCCCAGTGGTTCTCCTCCGGGCCCCGGCCGTAGTAGTGCAGCCGGTCCAGACGGCGCGGGAGGAAGAGCACGGTGCCCACCTCCGGGAGGTACGGCAGGGACGACGCCCCCGGGTGCAGGGTGTTGTCGACCCTGATCTCGCCGTTGCCGAACACCGTGTACGTGGTCGTGTACGTCGACTCGGTGGCCGTCGGGAGGGTGCCGCTGACCTTCACCTGCACGGCCCGGTCCGTGCCCAGGGCCCGCACCGTCACATCCGTCACCCTGCGCCGGGCACCCGCGTCCCGCCAGGTCTGGTTGCGGGTGTGCTGGCCGTTGCCCCGGTCGTTGTCGGTGGGCGCCCGCCAGAAGTTCGGCACGGCACCGGAGTCGAGGAGCCGGGCGCCGCGCGCCTCGTACGAGGTGAGCAGGCCGTCGGCCTTGTCGACGGTGACGGAGAAGGTCCGGCCCCTGACGGTGACCTTCCCGGCGGTCTCCTCGTGGCGGAGGGCCGGCACGGACGCCAGCCGGGTGGGTTTCACGGCGGGGACCCTGGCCCTGACGGGCAGCTGTTGCTTGGCCACCTCGAAGCCCGCCTTCGCCCACGGGGCGGGCTCCCTGGTGGTGAAGGACAGCTGGAGGAAGTACTCCGTGCCGGGGGCCGGGGAGGACGGGAGACGGAAGGGGACGGTGATGTCCTTGGCGGAGAGCGGGGCGACGTTCAGCTGGGCCCGGGTCAGGCGGCCGCGCTGGATCACCTCACCGTCGGCCACCAGTGACCAGTGGCCGTCGTACGCGCGGAGATTGGTGAAGAGGTTCTCATTGGTGAGGGTGACCGCCTCCCCGGGAGTGAGGGAGGCGCCGGTCCTGGGCGCCGCGTTGACGGCCTGGTAGATCTGTTTGACCTCGGCGGACTTGCCGGTGAGGCGGCGGTCGGCGGTGAGGATGCCGTCCGCGACGAAGGCGCCGTCGTTGGGGTTGTCGCCCCAGTCACCGCCGTACGCGAGGAAAGAACGTTCCTTCGGCTTCTTCTCCGTCACCTTCACGGTGGCCGCGTCGAACCAGAAGCGCACCCCGTCGTCACCCGGGCCCCGCCCGTCGGAGGCCAGCTCCGCCGCGCTCAGCGCCCTGGCGTACACCCGCGCCCGCCGTATCGTGCCGTTGAACTCCCGCGTCGGGTTGTCGATATCGGTGGCGAGGGAGAGCGGCGCGGTGTTGCTGCTCGGTCGCCGTGAGGTGGTCCGGGTCGCCTTCACCTCGCCGTCGACGTACAGGGTGAGAGAACCGGCGTCGGCGTCGAAGACACCCGCGACATGGTGCTCGCGTCCGGTCCAGCCCTCGTCCGGCACGTTCCAGCCGGCGCTGACCCACTGCCCGCCGCCGTGGATGAAGAACTCGACACTCCGGTTGGTCTGCTTCAGCGCGTACTGCGTGTCGCCCTTGGCCAGGATCGGCTGGTGGCTGAACGGGACGTGCGGGGTGAACCACGCCTCCAGGGTCAGCGACCCCGTCAGGTCCACGGAATCGTCACGCTCGAAGGCGGTCGCGCCGAAGAGGCCCTTGCCGCGGTCGAAGCGCCCGGCGGCGGCGAGGAGTTCGCCCTTCAGGCCGTTCGGCCCGGAGTCCGTGAAGATCTTCCGCATCGGCACCGGCGTCGTCAGCGACTGGTCGACGAAGTCCCAGATCCAGCCGCCCTGGAGGACGTCGTAGCGGCGTACGAGGTCCCAGTACTTCTTGAAGTTGCCGGTCGAGTTCCCCATGGAGTGCGCGTACTCGATCATCACGTACGGGCGGGTGTCCGAGGTGTCCTTCGCGCGCTGCTCGACCCGCTGCGGGCTGTCGTACATCTCCGACCTGATCTGGCTGATCGTCGGCCGGTCGTCGCCCTCGTACTGGACGACGCGCGTCGGGTCGTACGAGCGGATCCAGTCGTGCATGGCGACGAACGTGCTGCCGCCGCCCGCCTCGTTGCCCAGGGACCAGACGACGACCGAGGCGTGGTTCTTGTCGCGGTGCACCATGGCCTGGGCGCGGGCCACGCACGCCTTCGTCCAGTCGGCGTGGTTGCCCGGGTACCGGTCGCGGATGCCGTGCGTCTCCAGGTTCGTCTCGTCGACGAGGTACATCCCGTACTCGTCGGCCAGCTCCAGCCACAGCGGGTTGTTGGGGTAGTGCGAGGTGCGGATCGTGTTGATGTTCAGCCGTTTGGCGAGCCGCATGTCCCGCACCATGTCGGCGCGGGTCAGCGCCATGCCCCGGTCCGGGTGCATCTCGTGCCGGTTGGTGCCCCGGAACGACACCGGCTGCCCGTTGATCCGCATCAGCCCGTCCTTCAGGGCGAACTCACGCAGACCGACGCGGTGCGACAGCGTCTCGACGACCTTGCCGCGCGCGTCCCGCAGCCGGAGCACCGCCGTGTAGAGGGTCGGGCGCTCGGCCGACCAGAGCGCCGGGCCCGGCACCGGCTTGCCTGCCCGCACGGTCACGTCCTCGCCGGCGGGGGACGCGGACAGGTCGACGGACTGGGTGAGGGGGCGCGACCAGACGGCGTGCCCGCGCTCGTCGTAGAGCTGCGTCTCCACGGAGTACGTGCCCCGGCCGGCCCCGGTGCCGGTTCCGTAGGCGCGGACGCTCGCCGTGACCGCCAGCTCGGCGGCCTTGTAGCCGTCGCTGAGCGGGGTGTCCAGCTTGAAGTCGCGCAGGTGTACGGACGGAGTGTTGAAGAGGTAGACCGAGCGGAAGATGCCGCTCAGCCGGATCATGTCCTGGTCCTCCAGCCAGTCGCCGTCCGAGTAGCGGTACACCTCGACGGCGATCTGGTTGGTGCCCGGCCTCAGATGCTCGGTGATGTCGTACTCGGCCGGGTCGAACGAGTCCTCGTGGTAGCCGACGAGCTCGCCGTTGATCCACACGTAGTGCGCGGACTTGACGCCCTCGAAGTGGAGGAAGGTCCGGCGGCCGTCCGCCCTCCAGTTCTTCGGGAGCGTGAAACGGCGCCGGTACTGCCCGATCGGGTTGTACCGGGTCGGCGCGGCAGGCGGCTGCGCCTCCTCGCCGCCGCCGTTGGGGCCCCACCACGGATAGGTGATGTTGACGTAGATCGGGAAGTCGTAGCCGTGGTTCTGCCAGCACGACGGCACCGGGATGGTGTCCCAGCCGCTGTCGTCGACGTCGGTGCGGTAGAAGTCCTCGTCGCGGTCGTCCGGCCGGTCCGCGTAGGCGAACTTCCACCGGCCGTCGAGGCTGAGGCGGTACGGGGAGTCGGTGCGGTCGGCCTTGAGCGCCTGTCTGACGTCCGCGTACGGCATGAGGGTCGTGTGGGGCGGTTCGGCGCCGACCTGGAAGAGGGCGATGTCGCCGTTCCACTCGGTGCCGTCGACCGTGACCGCGGCCGGGGCTCCGGCTGCCGCTGTCGTCGCGGTGCTGGCCGCGGCCCGCGCGACGCCGCCCGGCAGGGCGAGGGCGCCGAGGAGAGCGGCGCCCCCCTCCAGGAGACGGCGGCGGCTGACTACGGGGCGCGCGGGCGTGTCCGCGTGGGCGCCTGGGTGCGGGTGGTGCATGACCGGGGCCTTCCTCGTGACGACTTGGGGGAGTGCGCGTACTGAGGACCGTCGGATGCTGTCCGTTGTTGTTGAAAAACCGGGCTCACACTAGGACTTCGAACAGAAGTGGAGCAATGAGTCTGTCGGACTCTGTGTGATCCTGGGGGTGATCGGGGCGGGGGAGGGCAGGGTGAAGGGACGACACCCGTGCGGGTGCGTCCGGCTGGTGTCGCCCGGGACCGGGCCCGTCGCGCCGCTACGGTGCCCGGATGGTGGCAGGTCTGGCGTTGGCGCTGTGCGCTGCGCTGTGCATGGGTACGGCGACGGTGTTCCAGGCGCTGGGGTCGCGGCGGACGGCGAAGAACGGTGCCGGTGCCGATGCCGGTGCGGATGCCGTCGGTGCGCGCGGGAGATGGGGGACGGTCGTGGCGGTGCTGCGGGGATGGCCGTTCCTGCTCGGAGCCGGGCTGGACACGGCCGGGTTCGGGGCGCAGGTGGGGGCGTTGCTGCTGGTGCCGCTGTTCCTCGTAGAGGCAGCTGTCGCGGCGTCCTTGGCGATCACGGCGGTCGTCGGGACGTTCGTCCTGGGGCTGCGGCTCAGACGTGGTGAGTGGGCGGCCGTCGCCGTGGTGTGCCTGGGGCTCGCGACGCTGGCCGTATCCGCCGGGCGGGAGGGGGACGGCGACGGTGACGAGGCGCTGCGCGTGACGGCGCTGGCGGTGTCCCTGCTGGTGGTGGTGCTCGGCTGGGTCGTGGGCGGACGGCTGCGGCGCGGTCGGGCCGTCGTCCTGGGCGCCGCGGCGGGCATCAGCTTCGGTCTGACCGCGACCGCCGTCCGGCTGCTGCCCGAGATGTCCGTCCCCGCCCTGCTCGGCCAGCCTGCGGCGTACGCCGTGGTCGTCTCCGGTCTCGGCGGCTATCTCCTCCTCGTCCAGGCCCTCCAGTCCGGCTCCGTCACGGCGGCCACCGCGGCGATGGTGATCTGCGAGACCGTCTGGCCGGGCCTGTTCGGGGTGGTGTGGCTCGGCGACAGCACCCGGCACGGGTACACGGGGCTGGCCGCGGCCGGATTCGTGGCGTGCGTGGCGGGAGGGGTGGCCCTCGCCAGGTTCGGTGAGGCGGGGGACGGCGGCGGCGAGGGGAGCGGTGACGACGAGTCGGTGGCGGTACGCGAAGCCTGAGGGGCCCTTTCACCATGAGCGTCCGATCAGGTCGCGTGGTCAGGTGCGGCACCAGACCACGCGACCCGGACGGGCATAGTGAAAGGACCCCTGAGGCGGGGACGGCAACCTCCAGGTGGTCGGCGCCGACCACCGGTTGATGTGAAGGCACGTGAAATCCCGTCCCAACAGAGGGAGTTCACTCATGCACACCCGGAGCACAGGACTGTTCACCGTGCCGGCCGCCGTCGTGGCCATGGCCAGGAGAACATCCCCATCCAGTTGCACGAGGGCGGTCACACCTTCGGCCTCGACGACTTCCACGACTGGACGCCCACCGGCCAGTGCTGCTTCCTCATGAAGGGGGCAGTGCCGCCCAGATCACCGAGTCGACACGTGGATGCTCCGTGACTTCTGGCGCCACCTGAAGTCCCGGTACGGTCTCTGACCCCGGCGGTCGACTTCTTCTGCGGTGCCGTGGAAGCCGCCTGACGGTCCGCCATGACAGATGTCATGGCACCGCTGTGAAGGTGATCGTCCGGCGGAAGGATGTAACGCCCACCGGTCCCGGCGAGACTCAGGACATCGAGAGCCGGAACCGGGAGGAACAACCATGCGCCTCAAGCGCCTTGTGGGTACCGCCGTGGGCACCACCCTTCTGATGCTCACCGCCGTACCCACGGCGTCCGCCGCCGACACCGGGACCCCGACCCGGCCCGCCGCCCCCGGAGGCTTGGACCGCACCGCCCTGCGCGGCACGCTCGACGCCATCCACGAGGCGGGCATGTACGGCACGTACTCCGCCGTGCGCGAGGGCCGCGACCGCTGGAAGGGCGCCTCCGGCCTCGCCGACGTGGACACCGGCCGCAAGGTCACCCCGAACATGCGGCACCGCATCGGCAGCATCAGCAAGACGTTCACCGCGGTGGCGATCCTCCAGCAGGTGGAGAAGGGGCGGATCAGCCTCGACGCCCCGGTGACGCGGTACGTGCCGGACCTCTTCCCCGGGGCCGACCGGGAGCGCGGCGACGCCATCACCGTACGGATGCTGCTCAACCACACCAGCCACCTCGGCGACTACGTCCTCGGCGCCTTCCCCTCCCTCGCCCAGAACTCCACCGCCAGCCTCGACGAGCACCGCTTCCGCACGATCCGTCCCGAGGAGCTCGTACGCCTGGGCCTCGCCGCCCCCGCCACCGGCCGCCCCGGCGCGCAGCCCGGCTCGTACTCCAACACCAACTACGTCGTCGCCGGCCTCATCCTGGAGAAGGTCACCGGCCGGAAGGCGGCCACGTACCTCACCCGCCACGTCATCGACCGCGCCGGGCTGCGCCACACCGCGTTCCCGCGCACCCCGTACATCAAGGGCCCGCACGCGAAGATGTACGAGTCGTTCTACGGCCTGATCGACCCGCCGCGCGACTACAGCGTCTACGACATGTCGTGGGGTTACACCGCCGGCGCCCTCACCTCCACGATGGACGACCTCAACCGCTTCTACGCCAAGCTGCTCGCCGGGAAGCTGGTCGGCCGGGACTCCCTGGCCGAGATGCAGCGGACGGTCCCGGTGAACGTCGGTCCCGGCGCCGCCATCGACTACGGCCTCGGCATCTACACCCTGGAGATCCCCGGCTGCGGCCGTTTCTGGGGCCACGACGGCGGGGTCTTCGGCGCCGGCACCCTCAGCCTCACCAGCGCGGACGGTGACCGCCAGCTCAGCCTGGGCTTCAACCTGATGAAGTACCAGCGCCTGAACGCGGACGGCACGGCCCTGGAGCCGAGCCCGATCGACGAGGCGCTCAACGTCCATGTCGCGGCGGCGCTGTGCGATGCGCCGGAGACGGGCGCGGGCACGGGCGCGGGGACGGAGTCGAAGCCGTCGTCGAAGTCGTCGGAGTCGTCGGAGTCGTCGGGGTCGTGGGAGTCGTCGGAGTCACCGGGGGCCTCGGCCGGGGAGGCGGGCCGTGAGCGGGTGCTTCCCGAGGGCCTGGTGGGCGTGGACCTGTCCACCGGGAGCCGGGCGGTGGGCCCGGCCGTCCCGGTCCCGAACTGACACCTTCCGGGTGGGTAGGCTGATCCGCCCACACCACCGGGAGAGTGCCGCCTTGCGCAGCTTCGTCATCTTCGACCTGGAGTTCACGACCTGGCCGGGGGCTGCCGCGGAGGACTGGTCGGCGCCCGGCCAGCTCCGCGAGATCGTGCAGATCGGGGCGGTGCGGCTGGACGAGCGGTACGCGGTGGTGGAGGAGTACGAGACGCTGGTCCGCCCCGTGGCGAACCCTCGGCTGTCCTCGTTCTTCACCGAACTCACCGGCATCGGCCAGGAGTCCGTCGACCGGGACGGCCTGCCCCCCGCGGAGGCCCTCAGCGCCTTCCTGGCCTTCTGCCGGGGCCGGTCCGTCCTCTCGTACGGCAACGACATGCTGGTCCTGGGTGAGAACATCGGCTGGGCCCGCTCCCGCGGCGAGCACATCGAGCACACGCCCCTCACCCCCGGCTTCGTGAACATCCGCCCCTGGCTGAACAGCGTCGCCCCGGTGACAGCCGGCATCAACTCCGGTCGCCTGTGGGAGGCGTTGGGGCTGCCGCGCCCGGTCGCCGACGGCACGGAGCACTCGGCGCTCTTCGACTGCCACTCGATCGCGGCGGCGCTGCGACATCTGGCGGCTGCGGGGGCCGCCCTGCCGGCGGGGCTGCTGTAGCCGGGGCAATGACCCCTTGGGTAATCGACGCCCGCGAGCGCGGCTGCCAGGCTCGTCCGTGCGAGGGACCGCCGGAGTCAGGCACCCTCCACCGAGTCCGCATCGACCGGAAGGACCCGAGGACACCATGCCCGCCTATGTGATGGCCCACCTGCGCGACGCCGCCCCGCACCCGGACATCGCCGAGTACATCGAGCGCATCCCCGGCACCTTCGAGCCGTACGGCGGTCGCTTCCTCGTCCATGTCACGCCGCACGAGGTGAAGGAGGGCAGCTGGCCGGGCCATGTCGTGATGATCGGCTTCCCCGGGATCGCGCAGGCCCGTGCCTGGTGGGACTCACCGGCCTACCAGGAGATCGCCCCGCTGCGCTCCCGGCACATCGAGGGCGACATCATCATGGTCGAGGGGGTGCCCGCGGACTACGACCCGGCAGCCACGGCGAAGGCGATGCGGGAGGCCCTGTCCGCCGACTGACCCGTCGCTCGGCGAGACGACTGACCCGTCGCTCGGCGAGACGACGGAGACGGCCCCTCCGCGGGGCACCCGTTACTGGTCCCCGCCGCGGAAGCCGCCGCCCCACGCCGTACGGGACCGCCGACGTCAGGTCTCGGCCGCGAGGCGGTCCAACTCCTCCCCGATGCCCCTGCGCAAGGGCTCGTGGCGAGATCCGAGGGCGTGGCGCGGGTCGGCCCAGCACTCCCGCGGGTAGAGCCATACCGGCCGCCCCACCGACTCGGCCGGCTCCCAGGAGTACCGCGGCCACACATGCGCGTGCAGAAACGGGTCGGTGTTGCCGAGAATCTCCAGGTTCACCCGCCGGAACCCGGGGTCGAGCCGCCCGCAGACCCGCTCGACCGCCTCACCGAGCCGCTCCATGTCCGACAGGAACGCCAGCCGCCGCGCCCTCGGCAGCTCCGAGAGCCGCGTCACGGCGGGGTCGTCGGCGAGCAGTACGGCGTACCCCGGCAGGAACTGCACATCGCCGATCACCGCGAACCCGGCGTCCAGCCTCCGCAGCACGGTGGGGTTCTCGCCGCGAAGGGCGCTTTTGATCCGATCACTCCGCCAGCCGTCAGCCATGACCGGTGACCCTATCCGCGGGCGCGCCATGTGACCTGACCGGTACCGCTTCGATACGTCCCGTGGAACCGCCGCCCCACGCGTGCCCTCATAGACTCAGCGCCATGAAACGGGGAAGGGCCTTGAGTCTGGCGGCAGTTGTGGCTCTTGTGCCCCTGCTGACGGCCTGCGGCGCCGAGCACGACCCCCTCTTCGTCACGGGCAGCGCCGCGGTGCCCACGCTCGCCTGGCGTGACTGCCCGCGCTCGAAGGACGACGGGATCACCGAGGCCGCGCTCTACGAGTGGGACGACTCCAGCACCGCGGACGACCCCGGCCGGACGCTGTGGCACATCAGGGCGACGGACGGAAAGACCCTCTCGCAGCGGATACGCCTGGGCACCGCCCCGGACGGCTTCACGACCGAGCGGCCCCTCACCGCCACCCTGAACCCCGCCACGACCTACGCCCTGCGCACCAACATGACCTCGGACGACCAGGTCTCCGGTTTCCTCACCTTCCGCCCGGAGCAACTCACCGACGGCCGCGTCGTGTTCAGCGACTCTAAGTCCGAGTCGCGGGCGGACTACGACGACCGGGACGACGAGGAGTTCGGCTGCTTCACCGAGTGAGTGACGGAACGCCCGTGGCCGGACAGGGAAGTTGTACGCCCGGCCCGGCCCGGCCACGGTTCGGGCGGTCAGTCCGTGATGCGGGGGAGCAGGGAGATCATCTTGTTGCCGTTGCGGGCGATCAGTACGTCGTCGTACTGGAGGAGCTGGGGAGGCATGCCGTAGTTCCGTGCCGGGCCCTTCCCGAAGAAGTCGACGCGGTCGCGCCAGACCTGCTCACCCGTGCGCAGGTCGAGGCCGGACAGGTCGCCGGTGGGGCTGAGGAAGAACACGACTCCCCGCTTCTGAGACACCACGGGCGAGGCGATGCCCGTCATCGAGTCGTCGTCGGGCATGGGGACGCCCACCGGGCGGGTCCACAGGGTTCTGCCCGTCCGCAGCGAGTAGGCGCGGGCCTCGCCCTCCCAGTTCACGGAGATCACACGGTCACCGATGACGTCCAGGTCGGCCGGTGCCGCCCACAGGGGGAACCAGTGCGAGATCCGCTTGCCGGAGCCGTTGACGAGGGTCAGCCTCAGCTTCTTGCCGGCCGCGTCCTTCTCCCCGCCGAAGACCATCCGGTTCCCCGACATCCCCATGAGCTCCTGCCCGCCGGGGAGGGAGGTGACCTTCACGGCCTTTCCGGTGGCGGGGTCGAGCCGGAAGACGTCCGTGCTCCTCGGCCGCTTGATCTCCCGCCTGCAGGACAGGTACGGCACCCCGCTCAGCACCGCCCGATCACACCAGATGCCCTTGCCCGCGGTGTGGCGCCACTTCACCTTGCCGGTCCTCGGATCGAGGGCCGACGTGACGCGGTCGGTCGGGGTGTTCGCCAGCACCGCGCCGTCGATGAGCATGGCGGACTGCGGGTCCCGGTTGTCGCTCGCCATCTTCACCTTCCACAGCACCTTCCCGGTGCCGGCCTTCACCGCCATCAGGTCGGTGCCGCCCGCGTAGTCGCCGTTCGGCTGGTTCTTCGCGGTGTGGTTGCGGTACGCGTAGACCACGCCGTCGCGCACGGCGAACGGGTGGTCGTTGCCGTAGCCGCCCTCACGAACGATCTTGACGGTCCACTGCCGTTGGCCGGTGCCGGCGTCGAACTTCGCCGCGTCATAGGTGCTCCCGGCGCAGTACAGCGCGGCACCGTCCACCACGCAGCCCCGCTCGGCGGCGCCCTTGGCGCTGATGTTCCACGGCTGCCAGCCCTGCGGCGACGCCGCGGGCCGCGCGGGCCGGTCCTGGTCGGCCGCGCCGCCCCCGAAGCCCAGTACCGCCCCGGCGGTGATCGCGGCGACGGCCACCGTCGACCCCGCGGCCTGCGCGAAACGGCGTCGGCCGCGCCGCCGCACGACCTTGTCGACCAGGTCCCCGGGCGCCCGCACCCGGTCCAGGTCGACCGCGCGCAGCGTCTCCCGGACCCTCTCCTCGACCTGCTCCGTCGTCATCCCCCGACCCCCTTCGGCGTGGTGTAGCTGAGCGGCTTGACCTGTGCCACGGGTGCGGTGACGCCCTCGGGCCCCAACTCCGGTACGAGCGCGCGGAGCTTGGCGAGCGACCGGTGCGCGGTGCTGCGGACCGTGCCGATCGGGCAGCCCAGCAGTGCCGCGACCTCGCGCTCCGGCAGATCCTCGAAGTAGCGCAGCACGATCACGGTCCGCTGCCGCTTCGACAACCGGCCCAGCGCCGCCCACAGCGCGATCCGCAGCTCGGCCCCCGCCCCGGCGTCGCCCTCCGCGGCGGAGTCGGGCAGGACGGGCACCGTCGTCTCCGCGCGGTGCCGGCGCAGCCGCCAGCGGCTGACCTGCTGGCGGTAGATGATCTGCCGGACGTACGCCTCGGGCTGTTCGATGCTCCCCCAGCGCCAGTAGGCCTTCATCAACGCGATCTGCAGCAGGTCCTCGGCGGCATGCCGGTCCCCTCCCGTGAGCAGCACCGCGAGCCGCAGCAACGCGGTGGACCGCATCGCCACGAACTCCCGGAACTCGTCGTGCCCAGAGGCCTTCATCGACCCTCCCCTTCTCAACACCCACCACGACGAGCCGAGCCGTCCACGGCTATCCCTCCACGGACGAGATTCTTCGCTCAGTGCGTGCAGGCGCCGGCACGGGCCCTACGGCTCCGGGCGGGGCGGGCCTACGCGAGTTCAGGGTCGCGGGGGCCCGCCTGCGCTCGGCATGGCGCCGCTGGTGCTGGCCGGTATCGCCGTGGCCGCGCCGATTGCCGGTGCGACCGCTGCCGGCGCCGCGCCGCACGGGTGCCAGGTGGGCAAGCCCGACGAGAACACCGGGTTCGCGATCTGCCGGCGGGGCACCGGCCAGGTGTGCGTCAAGGTGCCGTGTGAGGACGGCGTCACGGGCAGGACCCACTTCGCGTACGGCCCCTGGGCCGGCATCAACAGGACGTCGAAGGTGGCGTGCGGCGCGGTCCAGCGGTACTTCGTGAACCTGGTCCACTGCCAGACCCGCTGAGCCCACGCTTCCTGCCGGGCTCGCCCGGTGTGAAACGGGCGGCCCGGGACTCGTTCCCGTGGCCGCCCGTTCGTCGTGCGGGGCCGTCCGGTCGCAGGCCGAACCCCCGTAGCGGTCAGTCCTCTTGGGAGCTGTTCTTCTCGGTGTCCATGGCCCGGGCGAGTTCGCCGGCGGCGAGGGTGACGGTGGCTACGGCGCGGACCGAGCGGAGGCCGCCTCGCGCGGCCCGGAAGACGCAGGCGCAGCCGCCGATGACGAGTGCGAGGGCGCCGGACAGCACGAGCACGGCCATGCTCGTTCCCCCTTCGCTTCTTCAGCGGTCGTGCGGGCATCCTCTCAGGCGGCCCCTGTCCACGGCGACGACAGCCGACGCGCGCTGACCAGCGCGGTCGCTGTCAGCGCCGCGCTGTACCTTCCGGCCATGGGCGTGTATCTCGTGAGCGTCGGCGCGGAGGAGTGGTTCGAGGGATGCGGGGACGAGGAGGAGGACGGGTGGGCGCATGTCGCCTCGGCACTGAACGAGGAACTGGGGCGGCGAGGGCTGCCCGCCTATGAATCGGTGCCGGAGGAGGCGGAGTTCGTCCGCGGGTCGGGGCAGAACTTCGAGGAGAAGCTGATCCCCTCCATGGACGGGTTCGTCGCGCTGTGCAAGGCGCATCTGTCGGCCGAGGAGGCGGACGTCTTCTGCGGCTGGTCGGTGCTGGTGCCGTTCCCGCTCGACGAGGCGATCTTGTTGCCCGTCGGGTCCGGCTACACGGACGAGACCCTCGTCGCCGGGGCACCCCAGATGCTGGCGCTCGCCGAGCGGCTGGCCGCGGCCGTCGACCTGCCGGCCGAGACCCCGGCCATGTGCGACAACCTCGACCTGACCATGTGGTTCATGGACGGACCGGCGAGAGAACTGGCCGCGTCCCGGCCGGGGCCGTGGGGCGAGGACCTCGACACGGCCTTCTACGTGGCGCTGTACCTGCGCGCCGCCCAGCACTCGCTCCGGCGTGGCTGCCCGATCGTCTACACCTGACGACGCCGGGCGGTCCCAGCCCGGCGCCCTGGAGGGCGGACGCCCGACCGCCGGTACCGAAGTCCTCGGGGGTGTGGCGTCAGCTGACGCAGACGATTCCGCCGAGCAGGCACAGGCCCGACGGGGAGGTCGCGTCCGAGTCCGAGGAGCCCGAGCCGTCGGAAGCCCCCGTGTCCGAGCCGGAGCCCGAACCCGACCCCGTACCGGAATCCGAGCCGCTCCCCGTCTCCGTACCGGAGTCGTTTCCCGACCCTGATCCGGAGCCCGTCCCCGTGTCCGAGCCGGCGCCGGAACCCGTGGAGTCGTCGGCGGCCGGGGGTGTGGTCGACCCGCCCGCCGGGGTGTCGGAGGAGGTGTCCGCGCCGGACCCGCCGTGCGACGAGGAGCCCGTCTGCGCCCGCTGATCCGACGGCGGCGTCGTGGCCGTACGCGGTGAGTTGCCCGTGTCGCTGCCGGTGTCCCGCGACTGTGCGCCGGACCGGTCGTACGAGGAGCCGCCCCCGGGCGTCCGGCCCGGGGAGCGCCGCGTCTCGTCGGGGCGCGTCTCCGGAGTACGGCCGCTCTGCGAGCCCTGCTCCTCGACACCGCCCAGGCCCTCGGCGTCCGGGGCGGTGGCCGCCTGCGTCCGGTCGGTGGACTGCCGGTCCATGCCCATCACGGTCAGGCCGCCGCCGACCAGCGCCACCGCGGTCGCGACCACGGCCCGGCGCTGGTTCTTCTTCCAGCGGGCCAGCTGCCGCCGTCGCGCCGCCCGCCCCTGTGGCGCGACCGGCACGCCCTGCACGTCCTCGATGTCCTCGGCACTCGCGGCACTCGCGGCACTCGCGGCACTCGCGGCACCCATGGCACTCGTGGCACTTGCGACGCTCTCGGCGCCGCCGAGGCCCTCGGCGTCACGGGAACCGGACGGGGACACACCGGTCGGCACCCTCTCCGTGGCCGGCCCGGACTCCGCCCGCCCGCCGTCGAGCCAGGTCTCCTCGGCGTCCGACGCCGCGTACCCCCAGGCCGCCGCCGGCACCGTCGGGGCGACGGCCGTGGAGGCCGTCGTGCCGGGCGCCGCCGGGGCTATGTCCGGTGCGTAGGCGCCGCAGCCGGGGCAGACGAGGGCGCCGTTGAGATGTCGGCGACATGAGGAGCAGTAGTCCATGGAGGTCTTCCTGTGTCGGCATGCCGTCGACCCGGCGGGCCGCGGCCCGGTCACGTCGTTCGCACGTGGGATCGAGCGGATCGAGCGGTCAGCAACGCTAACGATCCATTCTCAGAGCTCTGTGCACAGTGTGTGATGCTCCTGCGTGGGTTCTCCGGGGACTTGGCGCCGGTGCACGGAGCGGGGTTTGAGGGTGACCGTCCGCGCTTTTCGTTGAATTCCTCCTCAACAGGCAACCCCCACGCGGCTTTCACCTGTCTCACAGGGTGCTCACAGACCGGCGGCGCCGAAGGCGTTCGGGGGAAGCGCTCGCATCATCGGCGGCCGGTCGTCCGTGGGTTGTCCAGTCCGATGCCACTGACCATGGCACTCGCAGACGAGGAACCGATGACCAGTCAAGAACACCGCAGCCTCCTGAGGCGTCCCGGGCTCGCCGCCCTGGCGACGCTCGCCGTCGTCGCCACCGTGGCGGGGGCCGCCCCCGGCGCGGGCGCGGCTCCCGCGGCCAAGGCCGGAACGCCGCAGCTCAAGCTGATCGCCGCCTCGAAGTCGGTGACGACCTACCGCTACCCGGAGGGTGGCACCATCCTGGAGCTCGGGACGTACGTCACGGTCGACGGCGCCCCCCTGGAGTTCAAGGTGACGCGGAAGTCCTACAAGGACCCCATCGTCGCCCAGCAGATCCTCCGCGACGGCAAGAAGACGAAGACGAGGACGCTGCCCGCCGGGATGGTCACCGACCACTCCGGGCTGTCCGGCTTCCTGGAGATCTCGCTCAAGAACGCCGCCGGTGAGCAGGTGCTCAAGACCGCGAGCGACTTCTGCCCGAACAACGCCTCCGGCCGCCTCCGCCCGGACGCCCCGTCGACCTCGCACTACCCGCAGAGCTGCTCCCGGAACCCGTGGACGCTGGGCTCGGTGTGGGGTGTGGAGAAGGGCTGGGCGGTCAACACCACCCAGTACCGCTACGACGACACCGTGGACATCCCGGCGGGCGAGTACACCGCCCAGGTGGGCGTGGCGAAGAAGTACCGCGACCTCTTCGGCATCCCGAACGACCGCCCGACCATCAAGGTGACGGTGCGGCAGTACGACGAGGGCGGTGAAGGCGGTGAGGGCGGCGTCGGCGCGGGCGCCAAGTCCTCCGCCCACCACGCCGCCGGTCACGGCGGCGGTCATGGCGATCACGGTGCCGCCCCGGTCGACCCGTCCCAGCCGCCTCTGCACGGCTTCGGCCCGCGCGGCGAGGACGTCCCGATGCCGCCCGCCCTTCCCCACGTCCTGGAGGACCGGGGCCAGGCGAAGCACCTGGGCGACGGCCCCGGCCACACCGACGGCTCCCGCATCGCGCCCGCGCTGCAGCCGGCCGCCAAGCGGCCCACCGGCAAGGCCGGCGCCCCGGCCGACGTGCCCAAGCCCGACCTGCGTTCGCTGCCCGCCTGGGGCATCTCCATCACCGACGGTGAGGACGGCGACGTACCCGGCAAGGACTACCTCGCCTTCAGCGCCAACGTGTGGAACGCGGGCCCCGCGCCCCTCGTCGTGGACGGCTTCCGCAAGCCGGGCGCCGACCTGATGGACTCGTACCAGTACTTCTACGACGCCAAGGGCAAGCAGGTCGGCTACTCCCCCGCCGGCACCATGGAGTGGGACCCGCGCGAGGGCCACGAGCACTGGCACTTCACCGACTTCGCCAGCTACCGCCTGCTCAGCGCGGACCAGAAGAAGGAGGTGCGCTCCGGCAAGGAGGCGTTCTGCCTGGCCAACACCGACGCCATCGACTACACGGTGAAGGGCGCCAACTGGCACCCGGAGAACACCGACCTGGGCTCCGCGTGCGGTTCGCAGGAGGCCATCTCCGTCCGTGAGGTCCTCGACGTCGGCTCCGGTGACACCTACACCCAGGAGCGCCCCGGCCAGTCCTTCGACATCACCGACCTGCCGAACGGCACCTACTACATCAAGGTCATCGCCAACCCGGAGAACCGTCTCAAGGAGAGCAACACCAAGAACAACGTCGCCCTCCGCAAGGTGGTCCTCGGCGGCAAGCCCGGCGCCCGCACGGTGCAGGTGCCGCCGCACCACCTGGTCGACGCCCCGTAACCGACGGCCGCACGGTCATCACACAGAGACGAGCCCCCGGGTCCCGGCCCGGGGGTTCGTCGTACGGCCCGCCGTCGCCGTCCGTCACGGCGTGGGGATGCCCGCCGGGCGTGCCGGACGGCCGAAGCGGGCGGGGACACCGGGCGGGTAGAGGACGCTCACCGGCGGGCCGGCGGGCCGACGGGAGCGGGGAGCCCGGCCGAGGCCACGGGTCCTCCTCGCACTCGACCAGGTCGGCCCGGTGCAGCGGCCGGCGGGGGTGGGCGTCGGGCAGGAACACCGACCGCCCGAAGAAGGCGCCGGGCATCCCCCGGCGGGCGGTCGGGAAGTGCTCCGGCGCGGTGGGGCCGGGCGGGGCGGTGCGGCCGTCCCGACGGTGCCCGGCGGGCGGGTGGGACCTGCATCACCCGAAACGGGGCTTTGCATGATCATGCATAGTTGTGCATACTCTTCCTATGTCCAAGGTCCTCACCTCCCTTCCGGCCGGCGAGCGCGTCGGCATCGCCTTCTCGGGCGGGCTCGACACCTCGGTCGCGGTCGCGTGGATGCGCGACAAGGGCGCCGTCCCGTGCACCTACACCGCTGACATCGGCCAGTACGACGAGCCCGACATCGCCTCGGTGCCCGGCCGCGCGAAGACCTACGGTGCCGAGATCGCGCGCCTGGTCGACTGCCGGGCCGCGCTGGTCGAGGAGGGCCTGGCCGCGCTGACCTGCGGCGCGTTCCACATCCGCTCCGGCGGGCGGGCGTACTTCAACACCACGCCGCTGGGCCGTGCCGTCACCGGCACGCTGCTGGTGCGGGCGATGCTGGAGGACGACGTCCAGATCTGGGGCGACGGCTCGACCTTCAAGGGCAACGACATCGAGCGGTTCTACCGCTACGGTCTGCTCGCCAACCCGCACCTGCGCATCTACAAGCCCTGGCTGGACGCGGACTTCGTCACCGAGCTCGGCGGCCGCAAGGAGATGTCGGAGTGGCTGGTCGCGCACGGCCTGCCCTACCGGGACAGCGCCGAGAAGGCGTACTCCACCGACGCCAACATCTGGGGCGCCACCCACGAGGCGAAGACCCTGGAGCACCTGGACACCGGTATCGAGATCGTCGAGCCCATCATGGGCGTCCGGTTCTGGGACCCCGAGGTCGAGATCGCCACCGAGGACGTGACGATCGGCTTCGACCAGGGCCGCCCGGTCAGCATCAACGGCAAGGAGTTCGCCTCCGCCGTCGACCTGGTGATGGAGGCCAACGCCATCGGCGGCCGCCACGGACTCGGCATGTCCGACCAGATCGAGAACCGCATCATCGAGGCGAAGAGCCGCGGCATCTACGAGGCCCCCGGCATGGCCCTCCTGCACGCCGCGTACGAGCGCCTCGTCAATGCCATCCACAACGAGGACACCCTCGCCCAGTACCACAATGAGGGCCGTCGCCTGGGCCGGCTGATGTACGAGGGCCGCTGGCTGGACCCGCAGGCCCTGATGATCCGGGAGTCGCTCCAGCGCTGGGTCGGCGCCGCGGTCACCGGCGAGGTCACCCTGCGGCTGCGGCGCGGCGAGGACTACTCGATCCTCGACACCACCGGTCCGGCGTTCAGCTACCACCCGGACAAGCTCTCCATGGAGCGCACGGAGGACTCCGCGTTCGGCCCGGTCGACCGGATCGGCCAGCTCACCATGCGCAACCTCGACATCGCCGACTCGCGCGCCAAGCTGGAGCAGTACGCCGCGATGGGTCTGATCGGCACGGGCGGCCCCGCCGCGATCGGTGCCGCGCAGGCCGCCGCGACCGGGCTGATCGGCACCATGCCCGAGGGCGGCGCCGAGGCCATCGCCGCCCGCGGCGAGTTCACCGGCTCCGACGACGACGAGCTGCTGGACCGCGCCGCCATGGAGTTCGGCACGGACTGACCGTCTGCCGAAGAGGACCGGACCACGAGGGGCCGGGCCGACGCCCACGCGTCGGCCCGGCCCCTCGCGTCGTCAGCGGGTTCCGTCGTCAGGGGGTCCGGGCGCGGTGCGCGACGACGGCCGTACGGGCTTCACCACGGAGAAGAGAGAAACCCCAGCCGACGTGCGGCTGGGGTTCTCGGGGTGGGGGTATCGGTCAGGCGATCACCGTGGAGCGGGCGGGTCAGTGCCGCAGGGTGAGGACGCCCGGCCGGTACGGCAGCTTCGGGTAGTCGGTGCCGTCCGAGGCCGGGTTCCTGCCCTGGTAGAGGAACTGCAGGTTGCAGGGGTCGATGGTCATGGTCTGGTCGGGGTTGTCGCGGACCAGGTCACCGTGGCTGATGTCGTTGGTCCAGGTGGCGCCGCTGTTGGCCCTGCCCGCGAAGGGGGCGCTCTCGCTGTCGGCCTGCGGGGTCCACGTACCGCTCAGGCTGGAGGCGGTGAAGGAGCGGAAGTAGCGTCCGCCCGCACCCATGGCCTCGACGATCATCAGGTACTGGTTCCGGTCCTTGACCTTGTAGACCTCCGGCGCCTCGAACAGCCTCGCCTTCGTGTCACTCATGATCTTCGTGAAGGACGAGCCGAAGCTGCCGGGGAAGTTCCCGATCGGAATGATCGACCGGTAGATGCCGCCGTTGTCATCGGCGAAGAACAGGTACATGTTCTTGTCGTCGGCGATCACGGTCGGGTCGATCGGGCCGCCCTCGGAGCCGGCGGGAAGGCTGCCGGTGAACAGCGGCTGCGGCGCGGACCAGCCGTTGGGGTTGGCCGGGTCGCCGGACGTGCGGTAGGTGAAGGTCCAGGCGGTGCCCCACCCGTTGGAGACCAGCACCCAGGTCTTCTTGGGCGCG
The DNA here is from genome assembly GCF_055572155.1 of Streptomyces sp. NPDC030814. NCBI lineage: Bacteria > Bacillati > Actinomycetota > Actinomycetes > Kitasatosporales > Streptomycetaceae > Streptomyces > Streptomyces sp. NPDC030814. The sequence goes on along the minus strand of NZ_JBVIDX010000004.1, from coordinate 156,652 downwards.
AAGTAGAACAGCTTGGGCGCCACCGCGCCCTGGCTCATGGCCTTCTGTCCGGCCGAGGCCATGTCCGACCAGTTCGTGAAGGGACTGAATGCCATGGAGCCCCACGACGATCCGTTGGAGGTGGTCCCGTAGACGAGGTGCTTGCCGTTGTACGTCACGGTGGTGAAGTCCTTCAGCGCGACCGAGCCGTTCGCCGGCTGCGCCAGCGGACCCGTCGAGGTCCACCGGTACGTCGACGGAAGCGCGCACGTGCCGCCCTTCGTCGAGGCGGGGCTGAACCTCCAGTGCTGGTTGGCGCCGCCGTTGGCGTCCCAGATCTGCACGGGAGTGCCGTTGGCGGTCCGGCCGCGGGGGGTTTCCAGCACGCGGCCGCTGGCGACGTTGGTCAGCGTGTAGGAGCCGTCGCTGTTGCGGTGGGCCCGCCAGCGCTGGTTGGCACCGCCGTTGGCGTCCCAGAGCTGTGTCCTCGTCCCGTTGCCGGTCTGGTTGCCCGGCTCGTCGAGGACCCGGCCGCTGGCGACGTTGGTCAGGGTGTACGAGCCGTCCGCGTTCCGGTCGGCTCGCCACTGCTGGTGGGAGGTGCCGCGGGCGTCCCATATCCGCAGCGGGGTCTGGTTGCCGTTCTTCTTCGCGGGCTTGTCGAGAACGCGTTTGGCGGCGACGTCGGAGAGCGTGTAGACGGCGCCGGAGGTGATGCCCCCGCTCGACGTGCTCTGGCCGCTGCCGCCGCCCAGGGCCTTGAGCACCGCGCTGTAGGCGGGCTTCTTGTTGCCGCTGTTGTCGAACAGCAGCGCGTTCTCACCGGTGCGCCAGGAGTCGCTGTCGCGGATGCCCCACACGGTGATGCCCTTGCAGCGGCCGACGCTCAGGCATGCCTTGACGGCGTCGGAGTACGCGGTGGCGGGCGCCTGGGCGATGTCCAGTTCGGTGATCTGGACGTCCACGCCGAGCGCGGCGAACTCGGACAGGGTGGTCCGGAAGTTCGCCGGCGGGCCACCGGTGCCGAAGTGGCTCTGGAAGCCGACGCAGTCGATGGGCACGCCGCGGGACCTGAAGTCCTTGACCATGCGGTAGACGCCCTGGGTCTTGGCGTCCGACCAGTTCTCGATGTTGTAGTCGTTGTAGCAGAGCTTGGCCGCGGGATCGGCTTTCCGGGCGGTGCGGAACGCCTCCTCGATGAACCCGTCGCCCAGCACGTCCTGGAACACCGAGCTGCGGTGCCGGCCGCTGCCGCCGTCGGCGAACGCCTCGTTGACGACGTCCCAGGCGTAGATCTTGCCCTTGTAGTGGCTCATCGTGGTGGTGATGTGCTTGTTCATCACCTCGCGCAGGGTGGCGGCATCGCGGATGGCGCCGACCCAGCCGGGCAGTTGGGAGTGCCAGACGAGGGTGTGGCCGCGCAGGCGCTGGCCGTGCGCGGTGGCCTGGCTGACGATCCGGTCGGCGGGGGCGAAGTTGAACGAGCCGCGGGAGGGCTCGACGGCGTCCCACTTCATCTCGTTCTCCGGGGTGATCATGTCGAATTCCCGGTCGAGGATCTTGGAGTACGTCGCGTCGCCGAGCCTGCCCGCGGCCACCGCCGTACCGAAGTAGCGGCCGTTGGCGGCCGCCCCGTCGGCGAGCTCGGTCGGCTCGGGGCGCTCCGGCGTGCGGGCGGCCTGGGCGACCAGCGGGATGGCGGCACCCACGGTGGCGAGCACCAGGGCGGCGGCGAGCACGTGACGGGTCGCCGGGCGTCGGCGATGTGAACGGTGCTGATCTGGCAACGGATTGTCTTTCTGGCGCGGTGGGGGCCTCGGCCCCTGACACCCCGCCAGTCGACGCCGCACACACAAAGGTTGCCGGAAAGGGCGGAGTTTTTCGACGCCACGACCATCACCGGCGCCACCGGCAAGTCCCGCACCCTGACCTCCGCCGACTACAAGCACCAGGTGTCCTGCCGGGCCAAGGTCGCCAACGGCGCCGGGTCCGTCACCTCCACCCCCACCGCCGTCACCGTCGCGGTCGGACCCAGGTCGTCACCCCGCCCGCCGTCACGGGCACCGCGAAGGTCGGCTACCGGCTCACCGCCGCCCACGGCACCTGGTCGCCGGCCGCCACCTCCTACACGTACTCCCGGAAGCGCGACGGCACCTCCATCACCGGCGCCACCGATGCGACGTACGTCCTGGTCAACGCCGACACGGGCCACACCATCACCGTCAAGGTCACGGCCAAGCGGTACGGCTGGACCAACGGGGTCGCCCACGACCGCCGGGGTCGTCGTGCGCGGAGACCACGAGGGCCTCGACGGACACCCGGACGGGAACTCCCGGCCGGGCGTAGTCTCTTGGGCACGAAGCTAGGACCCGGACCCGGACCCGGAACCGGGCCGGGGCAGGGGCCGGGGCAGGGCTTTCAGGGCGGTCTCGGGGATCACGTGGTCGAGGAGGTGCAGGGGCGCGGCGCGGACCCCCGCGGACTCGGCGGCGTCCCAGTGGGCCAGGGCGTGGGGGAGGTCCACCAGGCCGCGCGTCGGGGGGAGTTCCGACCCGTGGTGGTGGGCGTGGAGGAGTGACTCCAGACGGCAGGACGCCAGGGTGCCGGGCAGGTGGGGCTGGAACCGGCTGCCCTTGGCGGGGCCGGTGCGTGCGAGCGGCGGGAGGTCCGTCGACAGCCGTGTCTCGGTGGTCTCCAGGGCGAGCAGTCCGCCGCCGACGAGCAGCACGTCCCGCTCGCGCCGCATCCGGTCGAGGGCCCGCGCGGTGTCGAAGCAGTGCGGGAAGGAGTCGTCCACGACGATCGTGCCGGGGCGGAGCCGGTCGACGTCCAGGAGCGCCGTCGGGCCGCTCACCGCGGTGACGATGACGTCGGCCGCCTCGTACAGCTCCGCCGGCAGGCCCTGGGCTCCGGTGGACTCCAAGACCCGTACGGCCATGACCGGATGGTCCGCCGACAGTTCGGCGGCGAGACGCCGCAGCCGTGGCGTGCTGCCGGGCAGGTCGCACAGGAGCAGCCGGGCCGGCGGGCGGGGACTGCGGGCCAGGAGCAGCCGGAGCGACGACGTGCCGATGGAACCGCAGCCGACGACCGCGAGGGTCAGAGCGGCGAGGTCCCGGCCGGTCGCGGCGAGCGCCGCGTGGACGGTCTTCACGACGGCGACGGTGGTCGTGGCATGGCCGGTGGTCAGCACGGCGGGAGTTGCGGAGAGAGGTGAGGCGGCCGCTTCCCGCAGGACGTCGTAGCCGTAGCCGGTCAGCGCCGGGATCACACCGGCCAGGGAGACGGAACGCGCGCCGAGGGAGAGGGCGTGCTCCACGGCTCGGGCGGTGCGGACGGCCAGAGGGGTGTGGACGGCCGGGTCGGCGGGGGCGTCCGGGGCCGTCAGCTCGTCGGCGAACACCGGGAGGGCGAGGAAACCGGACGTGCCGAGGGGCGTGGTCGTGGTCTCCAGCAGCCTCGGGCGGCCGTCGGGGAAGAGGAGGGCGCGGAGCTGTTCGCGCCCCGGCACGGCGTGCGGGGGCAGACCGGCGTGGGCGGCCAGGTCGCGGGGCGCGGGCAGATAACCGATGAGCGCGGCGTCCAGGGGAGCGCTGTCCTCCAGCTGGCGTCGCACCTCCCGTACGAACGCCGCCAGACGCTCCTCGGTGAGGGCGGTCGCCGACGCGCGGACGGTGACGCGTACGCCGTCGGCCGAGGGACGGACGGCCAGGAAGACGTCGGTACCGACGGGAGGCGGGGCGAGCGCCGTGTCGGTGTCGTCGGGCAGGACGGTCAGCGAGGTCCCGGCCGGGGCGCCCAGCGAGCCGAAGTCGAGGAACGTGAAGAAGAACTGGGCGGTACGGGGCAGGCCGCCGTCCGCGGGCGGGTCCGGCGGACCGGCGGTACGGGCCGCGACCGCCTCGGCGGCGACCCGGCGCAGGTCCTCCGCGAAGGGGACGGGCGCCGCACCGTGGACCGCCGGGCGTACGGCCACCGCCTCCGCGAACGGGCCGAACACCCGGTGGGCGTCCGGCACGCTCTCGTCGCGTCCGGTGACCGCGAGGCCGAGCACCAGGTCCCGTCGGCCGGTGAGGTCGGTGAGAGCGCGGTGGTACGCGGTGAGGAACGGCGCGTACGGCGTCGTCCCCGCGGAACGCGCGAGCCGGCGCAACGCCTGGGCGCGGTCGGCGTCGAGGGTGAAGCCGGCGGTGTGGAAGCCGGGGGCCACGCCGGTGCCGTCGTCGGGGCGGGACGCGCGGAGCACGGGAGGTGTGTACGGGGCCCGGTGACGGGCGAGGTGGTCCGCCGTCTCCGGGGCCGGGGACGGGGACCGGCGCCGGGCGGCGCGCAGCTCCGCGTGGTCGCGGAAGGTCGAGCGCAGCGGCTCCAGACCGGCGGTCAGACCGGCGGCGAAACGGTCGTGGGCGGTGAGGAGTTCGCGGGTGAGCAGGGCGGCACTGTAGCCGTCGCCGATGAGGTGGTGGGCGTGGACGACGAGGACGTGCTCGTCGGCGGCGACCGTGAACAGACGCAGCCGCAGCAGCGGCCAGGCCCATGGCTCGAACCGCCGTCGCGCCTCCTCGGCGACCCGCCGCTCCAGCAGTTCCGGCTCGCTCAGCACCTCCGTCTGCACCGGCAGCCGCAGCGTGTCGGGCAGTTCCTGCTGCACGGGCGGTCGCGCCCCGGCCGGGAACACCGTGCGGAGCATCGGGTGACGGGCCACGAGGACGTCCACCGCGCGCTGGAACAGCTCCGGACGCAGGGGTCCGCGAATCCGGAAACGGGCCAGCCAGGCGGAGTGCGCGGAGCTGCCGGAGCCGTCCGAGCCGGACACGCCGGACGTTCCGGACGTGCCGGACGCGAGGGCGTCGGCCAGGAGGAAGCCGTGCTGGGAGGGGGTGAGGGGGTAAGGGGTGGCCGACGTGGTGGCGGGAGCCGACGCGGCTGTGATGGGTTCCGTGGTGGGGAGGGCGGCGGCCGCCGTGTCGATGGCCGCCGCCAGCGCGCTCAGCGTGCGGTGGGTGTAGACGGCGGTCGGTCGCGGCAGCGCGCGGTGGTCGTCGCGCAGTCGGGAGAACAGCTCAAGCACCGTGAGGGAGTCCCCGCCGAGGACGAAGAAGTCGTCCTCCCGGAAGACCTCGGGGACGTCGAGGAGGCGGGACCATGCGCGCGCCAGCAGGCGTTCGGTGGGGGTCTCGGGCGGGGTGCGAGGGGCTGCCCGTTCGGCCCCGGCGCCGGGCTCCTGGGGCATCACGGTCCGTTCGGCCCGGGGCACGACGGTCTCGTGGTCCGGTCGTGGTGCGAGACGGGTGCGGTCGATCTTGCCGGTGCCGGTCAGCGGGAGGGCGGTGAGGGCGTGGACACGCGCCGGGAGCATGTACGGGGGGAGCGTCCGGGACAGGAAGGCGCGTACCTCGCGGGCGTCGGGCTCCGGCGCGCCGGCCCGGGGTTCGACGTACGCCACGAGCCGCCCGTCCCGCAGCAGGACGGCCGCACGGGCCAGGCCGGGGTGGGCGAGGAGTGCGGCCTCGACCTCGCCGAGCTCGACGCGGTGGCCGCGGACCTTGACCTGGTCGTCGAGCCGGCCCAGGAACTCCAGCACCCCGTCGGCCGTACGGCGGACGCGGTCGCCGCTGCGGTACCAGCGCCGCCCGTGCCGCTCGGTGAAGGCCGCCGCGGTGAGGTGCGGGTCGCCCAGGTAGCCGGGGGTGAGCCCGGTGCCGGCGATGAGGAGTTCCCCGGCCTCGCCGGGGGCGCAGGGAAGGCCGTCCGCTCCGATCACGGTCAGCTCGGTGCCGGCGACGGGGCGGCCTATGGGGAGGTGGCGTACGTCGTCGGCGGGGCGGGTGTCGATGATGTGGCAGGTGGCGTTGATGGTGGCCTCGGTGGGGCCGTAGAGGTTGGCGACCCGGTGACGGGTCCTGTGGTGGGCGCGGCGGGTGCCGGTGGGGCCGGTGGTGCCGGTGGAGCGGGAGGTCCCGGCCGTCGCGTCGAGCAGGTCGAACCAGCGGCGGACGTGGGCCGCGGGGAGCGCCTCGCCGCCCACGTGGACCCAGCGCAGGGCGGAGAGGTCAGGGGGCGCCGTCCCGTTCCGGCGGACGCGGTCCTCGGCGGCCGTCAGCAGGCGTTCCCAGAGCGTCGGTACCGAGCTCCACACCGTGATCCCGTCCGCCACGACCCGGTCGAGGAGCGCCTCGGGGTCGCGCAGCAGATCGCGGGAGACGGTGTGCACCGTGGCGCCGACGAGCAGTGGTGCCAGCAACTGCCGTACGGAGGCGTCGAAACAGACCGACGCGGTCTGCGCCAGCCGGTCGTCCGGGCCGTAGCCGAAGGTGGCCAGCGCCCAGTCGAGATAGTTCGCCATGGAGCGGTGGGTGACGGGCACGGCCTTCGGGCGGCCCGTCGAGCCGGAGGTGAAGATGACGTACGCGATGGCGTCGGGGTCGTGGGGGGCGGCGGGGTCGGCGCCGTCAGGGACGGCGGGGCTGACCGGGGGCGCCGAGGAGACCTCGGTCGTGACGACCGGGACGACCCCCTCCAACCGGGCGGCGGTCTCGCGGGTCGCCGGGTCGCAGACCAGGACCCGGACGCCGGTACGGGCCAGTTGGTCCCGGTGACGGGCGGTGGGGTGGGCGGCGTCCAGCGGCACCCAGCCCGCGCCCGCGCGCAGGATGCCCACTACTCCGGTGACGGTGGCGGTGCCGCCCGGTTCGGTGAGCAGTCCGACGAGATCGCCGGGGCGTACGCCGTGGGCACGGAGCCCGGCGGCGAGGGCGGCGGACGCGGTGTCGAGGGCCGCGTAGGTGAGGGCGGAGTCGCCGGTGTGGACGGCGACGGCCTCGGGGGTGGCACGGAACCGCGCGCACAGTCGGTCCACGATGCCGGGCCGTGCGACGTCCTCCGGCAGCACGGCGGTCTCGGGGGCCGGGTTCGCGGGCCGGTGGCCTGGGGGCTCGGCGACCGGTCCCGCCGGTCCGCCGACGACGGCGCGCAGCTCGGCGACGTACACGTCGGCGAGGCGGCGCACCGTCTCGGGGCGGAACAGGTGGGCCGGGTGGTTCCAGGAGAGCCGCAGACTCGCGTCGGCCTCCCAGCACAGCAGGCCGAGCCGGGTGGCGGCGGTGGCGGTGGCCGCGGCCGTCGGTGTGACGGTGACGGGCCAGTCGGGGCCGTGGACCACCGGGAAACGGGCGAAGCTGAAGCCCGCCTCGGCGACCGTGCGCGGCGCCGGGCCGGCGGCGGACCGCACCTCGCCCAGCAGCCGGGCGAAGTCGGCGCTGCCGAGCGTCGCGTGCGCCTCGGCCTCCCGCCAGATCTCCCGGACCCGGCCGGCCAGCGCGGTCACCGGCTCGTCGGGGTCGACCGTCAGGAACACCGGCAGGGTGTCGGCGAGCGGCCCCACCAGACGGTCGACACCGGCGATCGCCGCCTCACGGCGCGCCCTGGCGACGTTGACGGCCACGTCCGGCCGCCCGCTCCACCGGGTCAGACACCGCCCGTACGCCGCCAGCAGCAGGTGGAACAGCGACACCTCGTGCCGGGCCGCGACCTCGCGCAGGGCGGCCGTCAACTCCTCGTCGATCTCGGTGCGGTGGTGGACGAGGGGCGGCGCAGGGGGCGCCTCGGGGTCGCCGTCGTAGGGGAGGGCGGGAGCGGGGGACGCGGTGGCCCTGTGAGCGGTGAGACGGTCGCGCCAGTACCGCCGGTCCCGCTCGTACGCCGGGGAGTGCCGTTCGGCGGCGAGGGCGGCCGCGTAGTCGGCGAAGTCGGCCGTGCCCGGCGGGAGTTCGGGGACCGCTTCGTCTCCCCGCGCGAGTGCGGTGTAGAGCGACCAGAGGTCTTCGCTCAGCACCTTGAGGCTGTAGCCGTCGGCGGCGGCGTGGTGGACGACCAGGAGGAGGTGGGTGAGGTGCGCGTCCTCGTGGTCGGGGACCAGGACGGCCCGTACCGGGTCCTCCGAGGTGAGGTCGAAGGGGCGGTTGCACAGGGCCTGTTCGAGATCGGCCAGGGTGCGGGGATCGGCCGGGGCCTGCCGGATCTCGTACCAGGCGGGGCCGTCGGCGGTGGGCGCCCCGGCGGGCGCGGCGTACTGCTGCGGGCGGGGGCCGCCGTCGCGGGTGAACCGCATCCGCAGCATGGGATGGAGTACGGCCAGCCGAGCGAGCGCCCGGCCGAGGAGCGCGGGGTCGAGGGGGCCGCCGACGGTCTGGCGGACATAGCCGTGGGCGGTGACCCCCTCGTGGAGCGTTTCGGTGGTGTGGAAGGCGAGTTGGAGGGGGGTGAGGGGCAGGAGGGCGCCGGGGCCGGACGGGAGAGCGGGAGGCGCGGCGGACACGGCGGCCGGTGGTGCCCCGGGTGTCTCGGCGGCCAGGTGGACGGCCAGTTCGCCGACGGTGCGGTACTCGAAGAGCAGGGTGGCGGGCAGCGGTCGGCCGAGCTCCCGTTCCAGACGCCGGGCGAGGTCCACGGCGCTGAGGGAGTCCAGCCCGAGGCCCAGGAACTGGGCGTCGTCGGCGATGTCCTCCGGGGAACGGTGGAGGGCTTCGGCGAGCAGCCGGCGGATGCGAGCGGTGACCTCGGGGGCCGCGGGCGCGGCGTGGGCGCCGTCGCCGGGAGCCGTCGGGGCGGTGGTCGCGGGGGCAGCGGGTTCCCGGTCGGCGGTTGGTGCGGGTCCGGGTGCGGGTGTCGGTGTCGATTCCGGTGCCGGTGTCGATTCCGGTGCCGGTGTCGGCGCCGGTTCCGTCGTGCCCGTCACCAGTACGTGGGGCAGGTCCAGGGCGAGCGCCGCGTGCAGGGCGGCGAGGGCGGCGCGTACGGGCATGGGGGCGAGGCCCCGGGCGCGGAGTCGGTCCCCGGCGCGCGGACCGCTCGCCAGGCCCGTGTCGGACACGGGTCCGAAGGCGATCGCCCGCCAGGGGCGCCCCGCGGCGTGTTCGGCGGTGGCGAAGGCGTCGAGGAAGGCGTTGGCGGCGGCGTAGTCGCCGAGGGCGCCGGCGAGGCCGGGCAGGACGGAGGAGACGGAGGAGAAGGCGACGCGGACGGCGGTGTCGTGGCCGTACCGGCGCAGCGCCTCCGCGAGGGCGGCCGTGCCGCGCACCTTCGCCGCGAGGGTCTCCTCGATCTCGTCGTCCGACTTGCCGCGCAGGCTGCCGGGGCGGGCCGTGCCGGCCGCGTGGAAGACACCGTCGAGGGGCGGCAGCCCCGCGACGAGGTCGTCGACGGCGCGTGCGTCGCTCACGTCCGCCGCCTGGTAGCGGGCGCGCGCGCCGAGGGCGCGGAGTTCGGCGAGCAGGGCCCGTGGCGGGGTGGGGGTGCGGCCGGTGAGGACGAGGTCGGGGGCGCCGCGCCGCGCGAGGTGACGGGCGAGCGCGGAACCGAGGCCGCCGGTGCCGCCGGTGATGAGGTAGGTCCCGTTCGAGGGGAGGGCGTCGGCGGTCGTCCGTGCGGCGTCGGTTGCGAGGACGGGCGTACGGGTGAGTCGGCGGGACGCCCGCCAGGCGACCGTGCCGGCGGCGTCGCCGGGGGTGTCGGCCGCGTACAACTCCCGCTCCAGCGACTGGAGTCGAATGGCGAGCGGGTCATGGGAGGAGAGGTCGACGCCGCGGGAGGACAGCGCCGGGTGCTCTTCGGGGAGGGCCAGGGCGAAGCCGTGGAGGAGCGCCCGGGCGGGCCGGGCGCGCTCGGAGGCGTCGTCGGCGCCGGTGGTGTAGGCGTCCTCGGTGACGAGCAGCAGCCGGGCGGGGGTGGTGCCGAGCAGGGGAAGTACGCCGCGGAGGGAGGCGAGCATGCTGGTGGCCGTGGCCGATTCCGGGGTGTCGTCGGCGAACCACAGCAGGGTTTCCGGGGTGTCCGGCTCGGCCGGAGACCTGTCGTCCGGCCGCAGCAGCGTGACGCCGTGCTCGGTGAGGCGGTCGGCGAGGGCCCGCGCGAGGGCCGTGTCCGCGCCGACCAGGCGTACGGCGCCGGGGCCCGGAGCGGCGATGAGGGGGGCGTCGTGCCAGAGGAGCGGCCGCGGGGCGGGGGCGCCCTCGGAGGCGCCGTCGGGGGCGGGAGGCGTGGCGGGGGGCGCCGGCGTCGCGTCGAGGCGCTCCGGCCAGTGGCGCCGACGCTGGAACGGGTACGTGGGGACGGGCACCCGGCGGTGCCCCGCCCGCACAGGGGCGGGGGCCGTCGGGGACAGCGGCACCCCGCGTGTCCACAGGCGGCCGACCGTTTCCAGCAGGGCGCGTGCGCCGGAGGACTCGGAGGTCTCACCGTTCGGGGAGACGCTCAGGGCGGGCAGGTACACGACGTCGGAGGCTTCGCCCCTCGCCCCGGCCCCGGTGCCCGTCCCGGCTCGAACGCCCGTCTCGGCGTTGGCTTCCGTCCCGGTCCCGGCCTCCCTTCCGGCCGCCGCTGTCCGGAGTCGGGCGGCGGCGAGGGTGCGGACGGGGCCCGCGAGGGAGCCGGCGGGGCCCAGTTCGACGAATGTGTCGTAGCCGTCGTCGAGGAGCCGGGTCACGGCCGCGCCGAAGCGCACGGGGCGGGCCGCGTGGTCGCGCCAGTACTCGGGGGTCAGGCCGGGGCCCCACTGTCCGCTGACCGTGCTCAGCATCGGCACGGTGGCCGGGAGGACGGTCAGGGCCTTCGCGGCGTTGCCGAGCGGGTCGAGGACGGGGTCGAGCAGGGGGGAGTGGAAGGCGTGCGAGACGCGCAGTCGGCGTGCGGCGACGCCACGTGCCGTCAGGGCGGCGATCGCGCGGTCGACGGCGTCGGTTTCGCCGGCGATGACCAGCTGGGTGGGTGAGTTGACGGCGGCCACGCACAGCGTGCCGTCGGACGCGGCGATCACGGGGGCGACGGTGTCCTCGTCACCTCGGACGGCCGCCATGGCGCCCGGCGCGGCGAGTTCCCCGATCAGGCGTCCGCGTTCGGCGGCGAGGGCGAGCGCGTCCGGGAGGGAGAGGGCACCGGCGAGGTGCGCGGCGGTGATCTCGCCGACGCTGTGCCCGATGACCGCGTCGGGCCGCACCCCCCATGCGCCGAGCTGCGCGGAGAGGGCCGCGCCGAACGCGACGAGGAGGGGTTGCGCCACCTCCGTCCGCGCCAGGTCCTCGGGGGCGGTGTGCTCGTCCAGGCACCAGGTGGTCAGGGAGCGGCCCAGGACGGGGCCGACGAGGGCGGACGCCTCGTCCAGGGTGTCCCGGAAGGCGGCGGCGGACCGGTACAGGGTGCGGGCCGGGGCGGGACGCTGGGCGCCCTGGCCGGGCAGGACGAAGACGGTGCGGGGGCGGGCGCGTGCGGGTTCGGCCTCGTCGGTGTGGGCGGCCGTGTCCAGCCGCCGCGAAAGGTCGCCGTCGGCCACGACGGCGAGACGGTACGGGGCGTCGTCGCGCGCGGTGCCGACGGCGGCGCAGACATCCGCCTCGGGCAGGCCGGGACGGGCCCGGAGGTGGGCGGCGAGGTCGGCGACGGCCGCCCGCAGGGCGACGGGGGTCCGGGCGGAGAGGGTGAGCAGATGCGGGCCGGTGGCCTCGGCGGCGCGCCCCCCGGCGCGGACCCGGCCGGGACGGCCGGACTCCGCGCAGCCGGGGCAGCCGGGCTGCGCGCAGCCGGGGCGACTGCCTTCCCCGCATCGGGGGCGGCCGCGGTCCGGCGCCTCCTCCAGGATCGCGTGGGCGTTCGTGCCGCCGAAGCCGAACGCGTTGACCCCCGCGGTGAGGGGACGGTCGTCCGGGGTCGCCCAGGGCTCCGGCTCGGTCACCAGGTGGAAGCCGGGGGCCGCTTGGGCGAGGAACGGGGCGGGCCGGGCGGCGTGCGGCATGGGCGGGAGCCGGCGGTGGGTGAGCGCCAGGACGACCTTGAGGAGGGCGGGCATCCCGGCCGCGTTGAGGAGGTGCCCGAGGTTCGCCTTGACCGAGCCCAGCCGTCGCGGGAGTCCGTCGGGCCGGGGCGGGAACGCCTGGCCGAGGGACCGCGCCTCCACCGGGTCCCCGATGGGCGTACCGGTGCCGTGCGCCTCGACATACGACACGGCGGCCGTGTCGACACCGCACTCCTCGTACGCCCGCACGATGACCTCGCGTTGCCCGCGCGGTGTGGGCGCGAGCAGACCGAGCGAGCGGCCGTCGTTGTTCACCGCCGTCCCGCGTACGAGGGCCAGGACCGGGTCGTCGGCGGCGCGGGCGTTCTCCAGGCGGGCGAGCACGAGGACCGCGCCCCCCTCACCGGGCACGAACCCGTCCGCGTCGGCGCCGAAGGCCCGGCACCGCCCGGTCGGCGACAGCGCGCCCGTCGCTTCGAGCAGCCGGTGCCCGGTGCCCGTCAGACCCAGGTTGACCCCGCCGACCACTGCGAGGTCGCACTCCCCGGCGAGCAGGCTCCGCCGGGCCAGATGCAGCGCGACCAGCGCCGACGAGCAGGCGGTGTCGACGGCGAGCGCCGGTCCGTTCAGGTCCAGTACCTGGGAGACACGGGCGGCGACCAGGTTGGGCAGGTTGCCGGTGAGGGCGGCCGGGTGACGGGCGAGGTCACCGTCGGCGGCCTCGGCCAGGACCTCGCGGTAGCCGCTGTCGCCGGTGGCCGCGAACACGCCGATCCTGCGGCCGGCCCGGCGGGGTCCCGCGTACCCGGCGCGCTCCAGTGCCTCGTGGGCCAGTTCGAGGAAGATCCGCGCCTGGGGGTCGGTCGCCCCCGCCTCCGCGTCGTCCATCCCGAAGAAGTCGGCGTCGAAGGCCGCCGGGTCGGTCAGGAAGGAGCCGAACCGGGCGCTCGGGCGCGGCCCGTTCCCCCATCGGTCCTCGGGTATCGCGCCGATGGTGTCGCCCCCGGCCTCCAGCAACTCCCAGAAGTCCTCGGGCGACCCGGCCCCGGGGAAACGACAGGCCGCCGAGAGCACGGCCACGGCATCGCGGGGGCCCGCGTCGACCCCGGTACGGCCATCAGGGCCGGAGGGAACGGGGGGCGCGGCCGTCTCCGGCCCGGGACCCGTTGCCGTGGCCGAGCCCCCGACCGTGCCCCTCCCCGCCCCGATGTCCCCCGAGGCCCCGATCACATACCCGGCCAGCCCCGCCACCGTGTCGTGGTCGCGCAGTGCCCTCGGTTCCACCGTGACCGCGAAGGTGTCCTCCAGCCCGGTCAGCACGGCCATCGCCTTCAGCGAGGAGCCGCCGAGGTCGAAGAACCGGTCGTGGAGCCCGATCCCGCCCTCGGGCCGCTCCAGCACCCGCGCCCATATGCGTCGCACGGCATCCTGGACGTCCCGCACCGCACGAGGCGCCGCGACCGTCTCCGCCGCCGCGGCCCCGCCCCTTGCCGCCCCACCGCCCGGGGGCTCGTCGACCGTCCCGGTGTGCCCCGTCAGGGCGTCGGCCCAGCGCTCCTCGACCGCCGCGAACCTCCCGGCCTCGAACCGCTCCCGCAGCGCGCCCCTGCGCACCTTGCCGCTGGTGGTGCGCGGGAACGCCCCCGGCGGCAGCGGCAGTACCCGTACGTCGTCGTGACCGAGGACCTCCCGCAGCCGTCCGGCGGCGGCCCGCATGACGGGCCCGGCGGTCGCGGCGGGAGGTCTCGCCCACCGCAGGAACACCACGACCCGCTCGCCCCCGCCGTGCGGGTCGGTGGACCCGACGACCGCGGCGGTCGTGCCGGGCGGCAGCCCCGGCGTCGCGGCGACCGCCTCCTCCAGGTCCGACGCGTGGAACGTACGGCCGTTGACGAACACGACGTCCTTGTGGCGCCCGGTGACCACCAGCCGCCCGCCCCGCAGGAACCCGAGGTCCCCGGTCCGCAGCCACCCGTCGTCCCCGAACGCCTCCGCGCTCGCCCCGGGCGCCCGGTGATAGCCCCGTCCCAGCTGCGGCCCCCGCACCTCCACGTGCCCGACGCGCGACTCACCGAGCACGTCGCGGACCCGCTCCGTGGTCCCGGCGTCCCCGGCGTCGTCCGGAGCCCCGGTGATCCTGACCTCGCAGCCCTCCACCGGCAGCCCGAGGTCCATCAGCTCCACCGCGTCCGCGCCCGGCGCGGTCGGCACCGCCCGGCCCCGGCTGAGCGCGGCCCGGTCCAGTACCAGCGGCTCGGCGCGCTCGCCGAGCGGCGGCACGGTCACCGCGAGCGTCGCCTCGGCGAGGCCGTAGACCGGGAGCGGGGCGCGCGGGTCGAGCCCGGCGGGAGCGGTGTGGGCGAGGAACTCGCGCCAGACGCGCGGGGCGATCGGCTCGGCGCCGACGAGCAGCAGCCGCACGGAGCTCAGGTCGAGCCCGGCGAGGGCCGTGGCGGGGATCCGCCGCACGGCCAGGTCGAGGGCGAAGTTGGCGGCCGAGAGCAGGGTCGCGCGGTGCCGGGCCGCGGCCTCGAACCACACGGCGGGGCGCTTGGCGAAGGACAGCGGTTCGACGCGTATCTGCTTCAGGCGCGCGGCCATCGGCACGAGATGCGTGCCGATGAGACCCATGTCGTGGAAGTACGGCATCCACGTCGCGATGACGTCGTCGCCGGTGATGGCCATCGCCGTACGGATCTGGCGGAGGTTCGCCAGGATGCCCCCGTGGGTCAGCTCGACGCCCTTGGGGGAGCCGGTGCTGCCGGAGGAGAACTGCAGGAACGCGAGGTCGTCGGGCGCGGGCCTGTGCGGTCGCCGGGGCGGACGGCCCTCGCGGAGCGCGTCGAGGGACAACGCCCCGACGTGCGCGTCCAGTTCGCCGAGCAGGGCCGCGGTGGAGGCGTCGACGACGACCGGGGGGCGGCCGAGGAGTTCCCACACCGGTCCGACGCGGCGCGGCTCCGGTGCGAGCGGCACGGGTACGGCGCCGGCGGCCAGCGCGCCCCAGAACATGGGCTGGAAGTCCTCGCCCCGGTCGGCGACCAGCGGCAGCGGCGTGCCCGGTGTGACGCGGGCGGCGATCAGACCGCCCGCCACCCGCAGCGCCTCGTCGCGGAGCCCGGCGAAGGTGACGGTGTGCTCGCCGCCGTCCCCCCGCACATGAACGACGGTCCGGCCGGGAACCTCCCGCGCTGCCCCGAGCAGCACGTCCAGCAGCGTCTCGGCCGACGCCCCGCCGTTCAAACCCTCATTCGATCTCTCCACCGTGCGGACCCTACAAGTCGGGCATCGCGGAACAGCGGCGGCGCTCGGCGACCGCGTGTTCCGGCCGCCGTCGCCCGGCCGTGGGGGCGGGCGTCGCGAGCCGGTGAAGCGTTTTGGCCACAGCACCTACCATCCGGGGCATGGCGATGTTCGTGCACCTGACCTCGGCGGCCGACGCGCCGCGTGTCCGGCGGGCCGGGGTGCGGGCGGTGAGTCACGGGCAGGGCGGTCTGCGGGGCGTGTACTGCTTCCCGGTGCTGCGGTCGTACACCCTCACCCACCAATGGCTGCGCGAGCTGGGCAGGTTCGGCAGCAGGGGCGGACTGGTGGCCGTCCATGTCCGGCTGGACGACGCCCAGGAGGTGCTGGTCGGGCGGTACACGGACCGGGCGCGCGGCGGCCAGGTCACCGTCACCGCCGCCGAGGCGGTGCGGCGGATCGCGGCGCTGGAGGATCCGCGCGGCTGGGAGGTGTTCGTGCCGCGGGCGGTCCGGCCCCGCGAGGTGCACCGGGTGAGGTCCGCGCCCCAGGTCGTCGGATGGCGGTATCTGCCGGACGCTCATGGCACCCGGCCGTGCACGTGCTTCGGCTGCCGGGTGCGCGGCGGCTACGGCGCCCGGCGGCTGCGGGAACGGCTGCCGCATCCGCTGGACGGGCCCCCGCCGACGGCGCGGGTGCTGCTGGCCCGGCTGGACGCCGCCGGCGAGCCCGGTGACCCGTCGGTGCTGCGGGAGGCCCTGCACTGGTTCGGGATGCGCCGCCGGGGCCCGCTGCCCCGCATCGCCCGGCTCGCCGCCCACCCGGACCCCGGCGTACGCGAGGAACTGGTGTGGGCGGTCTCCGGCTGGTCCACGCCCGGCGTCGGTGGCCTCCTGGACCGTCTCGCCGACGACCCGCACCCCGACGTGCGCGACGCCGTGGAGGCCGTACGCGAGACGACGTGAGGGTGATCAGGTCACGCCCGCGGCCGGCGTCAGCGCGTGCTCGTCCAGCTGTGGGCGACGTCGACGACCAGGCGGTCGTGCAGCTGGGTCACCCGGAACGGGAGCCGGGCGCGCACGCCGAGACCTATCTGGGTCTCGCCCTCGAAGCTGCCGGCGAAACGGGTGTCGCGGAAGGTGCGGTAGCCGGTGATGTCGACGCCGGGCAGCGGCTTGGCCACCTTCCCCGGGTAGGCGACGGCGCCGGTCTCCGGGTCGTAGCTGGGCGCGGCGATCCTGACCTCCAGGACGGCGCCGCCGCCGACCCGGATGACGTCGCCCGAGCCGACCTGGTGCAGCCGGTCCACGTACTGGACGTAGTAGCCGATGTGGTCGCCGCCGCCGGGGACGTCGAAGACCATGCGGTCGAAGCAGTCGTGCCGGCCGGTCCTGATGTCGGCCAGCGGGACGATGCCGCTGTCCGGGATGCCCTTGAGGCCGCTGCCCCAGCCGGTCGGGCAGGCCGCCGCCGTCCGCGCGCCGCCGCCCGCCGGCGCGGCACCCGCGCTGCCCGCCGCCGCGCCCATCGCCGTGCCGGCGAGTACGAGTACGGCCACTGCCGCTCCGATACGTCGCATGATGTCCCCCCTGAGTCGCATGACGCTGCCATGGGGTGAGACGGTCCGGTCTGCCGGATGGTTGTGCTCCGGATGAGGCGAACCCGGCCCTGACGGTGCCGCCGGGCGTTGTCCGTGTACCACGCAACCACCTGCGTCACCGTCTGCGCAACCGTGACCCGGAGCTCGTACGCGGCCCCGCCCGGTTCCCGTCGGCCGTGTCAGCGGGTCGCCGGGGCGGGTGAGGGGACCCCGCGCAGCAGCGGAGCAGCCGTGCCGCGGCGGGTGCCGCCGGGGGGCCTGCCGACGTGCCGGTCGTGCAAGCTGTCGTCGATCCGGCAGAGGACCCCGGTGGTGCGGCCGGGCGGCGCGCTCGGGTCGAGCCTCGTGGTGAAGGACGCCAGCCTGTCGTAGAGGGTCCTGCACCGCGCCCCGGTGGCGGAGCTCTCCGACGTCGTGGCCGCGTGCAGGGCGTCGAGGACGAGGACGAGGTTGTGACCGGACAGCAGGACGTCCTGCATGCCTCCCTCGGCCTTGGTGACGCGGCCCGGCGGCAGGTTCGGGTCCGCGGTGAACCGGGCCGCCGCGCTCACCCCGGGCCCGATCCGGTCGTAGGGGTCGCGGGTGCTCTGGGTCCAGTTCGGCTCCCAGACGCCGAAGGCGGCACGTGCCATGAAGGTCCAGGTGTCCTCGTGGCAGCGCAGGGTGAGGTACGAGACGCCGGCGGCCCGGCGGAGCGTGCCGTTGTGCTCGTCGAGCGGGACCCGGTTCGCCGCGAGCGCGGCCCGGAGCACGGCCCGGTCCTCCTCACGCCACCGCCGCTCCTGCTCCTCACGCTGGACCCTCAGCTCTCGTTTGAGCTGCTGGTTCTTCGCGTACTGCTCGACGAACGTCTTGACCAACGACTGGAACATGGGGCGCCTGCTGGGTTCGGCCGGACAACCTGGGTCTTGCAGCGGCCCAACGACCTGCGCCGGATCTTGGTCACGCCGCCGGAGCGCCGCCCGCGCACTGCCCGCCCACCGGCCGCGCCCGCCGTCGGCGACCGGTGCTGTCGGTCCGTCAACTGTTGTCGGTGACAAGCGAGTTGGTCTCAGGGTGAGCGGCCGGCCGATGTGTCTGTGAGATTCCTGTGGTGCACTGCCTTGATTGAGCGGTGAACGTTAAGGTCGGATTCATGAACGCACGGCTGGCCCTGCTCGGCACGGTGGATCCGGGTGTCGCGGAGAGCGAGGTCTTCCGGCTCGCGCTCCAGCACGCGGTGGCAGAACTGGGCGCCCTCGGCGGAATGATCCACCTCCGCTGGCCGATGTCCGAGCTGCGGCTGGTGTCGGCGACGGGCCTCCCGCCGGCCCTCACCCGCCCCTGGGAGACCATCGACCAGGAGGGCCCCCTGCCCCCGGCCCGTGCCCTCCACCGCAACAGCGGATTATGGGCGCCCATCGCCTCCGTCGACCTCACCTGGCCCGGCACCGGTCTCGCCGCCGTCCCCGTGGCCTGCGGGGACCGCGCGATCGGCGCGCTCTCCGTCCTCACCCGCGACGGGGGCGAACCCACCGAGGAGCACTGGCGGTTCCTGCGGGCCGTCGTCGCCTGGACCGAGGAGCGGATGGCGCATGCCCCGGCCCCGTCGGCCCCCGCCCCCGCCCAGTCGGGCGGTGACCGGCTGCGGCAGGCGCTGAAGGAGGTCAGCGTCGGCTCCTGGGACTGGGACATCCGCACCGGCGACCTGGTCTGGGACGAGGCCTGCCTGAAGCTGTACGGCACCCGGCCCG
This sequence comes from Streptomyces sp. NPDC030814, assembly GCF_055572155.1. Classification (NCBI taxonomy): domain Bacteria; kingdom Bacillati; phylum Actinomycetota; class Actinomycetes; order Kitasatosporales; family Streptomycetaceae; genus Streptomyces; species Streptomyces sp. NPDC030814. The sequence goes on along the minus strand of NZ_JBVIDX010000004.1, from coordinate 138,312 downwards.
CCGACTTCGCCGGCAGGATCGAGAACTGGATGCGGATCGTCCACCCCGACGACCTCGCCCCCACCCTTGCGGCGGCCCATCGCGCGATCCGCGACCGCACCGTGTACGAGGCGGAGTACCGCGTACGGCGCCCGGACGGCACGTACGGCTGGACCCGGGCCCGTGGCCGGGCCACCTACGACGAGCACGGCGAACCCCACCGGATGGTCGGCGTGGGCTGGGAGAGCACCGATTCCCGCTCCGCCCGCGACGCGCTCAGCCGGGCCCTGCGCCACATGAGCGACGCCTTCCTCGCGGTGGACGAGGCGTGGCGCATCACCTTCGCCAACCTGGAAGCCGAACGCATGCTGGGCCTGTCCGAGGACGAACTGGTCGGGCGGGTGCTGTGGGAGCTGTCCGTCGAGTGCGAGGGGGTGTCCGGCCCGGAGCGGCTGTGCCGGAAGGCCGCCGCGGAACAGAAGCCCACCGGGTTCGATGTGCGCAGCCCGGGCAGCGGCCGCTGGTTCCACCTCCGGGTCGTTCCGGGGCCCGACGGCCACACCCTCTACTTCACCGACATCACCGAGAACCGCCGACTGGAGGAGGAGCGCCGCGCCGCCGAGCTCGCCGCCTCGCAACGCGCCTCACGCATAGCCGAGTTGACGGCGGCGCTGGCGAAGGCGAGCACCACCCGGGACGTGATCGACGCGGTCGCCCGACGGGTGCTGCCCCCCTTCGCCGCGACCGGGTTCCTCGTCCAGGACATCGAGGGCGACCGGCTCCACCACGTCGGATCGGTCGGCTATTCCGCCGAGTTCATCGCCCTCGTCAACCACCGCCCGAGGACACGGCACGGCCCCGCCTGGGACGCCATCGCCACCGGCACACCGGTCTTCATCTCCTCGGCCGAGGAGTACGCGGCGTACGCGCCGCGCCACGCCGACCTGCCCCGCCGGTCGGGCAAGCAGTCGTGGGCGTTCCTGCCGCTGACGGCCTCCGACCACACCTTCGGCGTGTGCGTCGTCTCCTTCGACCGGCCCCGCCGCCTCACCGAGGAGGAGCGCACCCTGCTCACGGCGATCAGCGCCCTCCTCGCCCAGTCCCTGGAGCGGGCCCGGCTCTTCGACGTCGAGCACACCCGGTCCCACGAACTCCAGCGCGGCCTCCTCCCGCAGGGCCTGCCGGACCTGCCCGCCTGCGAGGCCGCCGCCCGCTACCTGCCCGCCGGGCGGGGCATGGACGTCGGCGGCGACTGGTACGACGTCATCCCGCTCTCCAGCGGCCAGGTCGCCCTCGTCGTGGGCGACGTCATGGGCCACGGACTGTCCGAGGCCGCCACCATGGGACGTCTGCGCACCGCCGTCCACACCCTCGCCGACCTCGAACTGCCGCCCGACGAGATCATGACCCACCTCAACGACCTCGTCGCCGGCATGGGCGAGGAGTCGTACGTGACCTGCCTGTACGCGCTGTACGACTCCACGACGGGGATCTGTTCCCTCGCCCGCGCCGGACACCCGCCGCCGGCGCTCGTCCTGCCCGACGGGAGTGTGCGTTTCCCCGACCTGGCCGCCGACCCGCCGCTGGGCGCGGCCGAGCCGCCGTTCGAGACGGTCGAGCTGCACGTGCCCGACGGGAGCATGCTGGTGCTCTACACCGACGGTCTCGTGGAGTCCTCGAAACGCGAGATGGACGAGGGCATGGCCGAACTCGCCCGCCTGCTGCGCAACGCCCACGACGACGGCACCGCCGACGACCTGGAACTCCTCTGCGACACCCTCATCCACGGGCTGCTCCCGGCCCACCAGCAGGCCGCCGACGACGCCGCGTTCCTCGTCGCCCGTCTGCACGCCCTCACCGAGGACAGGGTGGCGTGCTGGCCGCTCCTCGACGACCCGAGGGCGGCCGGGCAGGCCCGCCGCCACGTCCGTGAACAGCTCGCCGTCTGGGGCCTGGACGACCTCGCCCCCACCACCGAGCTGCTCGCCAGCGAACTCGTCGGCAACGTGGTCCGCCACGCCAAGGGCCCCGTCCGGCTGCGCCTGCTGCACGGCTCCGAGCTGACCTGCGAGGTCTTCGACGGCAGCCTCACGATGCCCCGAATACGCCGGGCCACCGACACCGATGAGGGAGGCCGCGGTCTGCAGCTCATCACCGCCCTCTCCCAGCGCTGGGGCACCCGCTACACCGCCGACGGCAAGTGCATCTGGACCGAGCAGCCCCTGACCGGCCCCGACACCCCCAGGCAGCCGGCGGACCCGCTGGACCTGCTGTGCCCGGTCCCCGACGACTTCGACGGTGACCTGGACGCGCTGACCTTCGGCGACCTGGGCGGCGACACGGACCGGGGCCGGTAGGGCGCCGGACCGGCCGCCCGGGTCACCGTGCACCGCGCACGCCCGAGGCGCCGGCCGTGGGGGCCGACGCCTCGGGATCGGATGTGCCGCCGGTTCGGTGTGGCCGGCCGGTGCGGGACCGGTCAGGCCACGGAGCCGATGCGCTCCACGCGCTCGTTCACACCGTTGCGGAGCTCACCCAGCGTCGTACCGGGCGGGGCCACCTTCGGCGTCGACGACGGCGGCTGCGTCTCGTCCGCGCAGGTCGTACCGTGGGCGGGAACCGTCAGGTCCACCAGGTACTTGACGACCGCGTCCGTCGCGCAGGCGCTGCGGCCGAACGCCGTGTGCCCCTCCGCCTCGAACGTCAGCAGCGAGGCGTTGTCGAGCCGCCGGGACAGCGCCACCGCGTCCTGGTACGGGGTGTCCGGGTCGCCGGTGGTGCCCATGACCAGGATCGGCGCCGAACCCTCGGCGCGGTAGGAGCCGTCGTAGCGGCTGACCCGCTCGGCCGGCCACTGCGCGCACGCGGTCGCGTGCTGGTGGTCGTACGTCGGCGGACCGAACGCCATCGCCGGGCCGAGCAGCGGCGCCGCCTCGGCGAAGGACTCCACCTTGTGCTTCAGCAGCCACTGGTTGCGTGGGTAGTCCCGGTCGACGCACTCCACGGCCACGTTCGGGCCGAGGAAGTCGAAGCTCGCCGGGGACGGCGGACGCAGCAGGAACGAGGTGTTGTCCCGCAGCTGGGCCTTGCGCAGGGCGGCACCGAGCGAGGGCCAGATGACCTTGCCCTCGTTGATGTTGAACATCAGCCGGTAGACCAGCGTGTAGCCGTTCGCCTTGCCGCCGCTCGCGGTCGTGACCGGGTTGGCGTCCAGGTCGGCCTTCAGCTTCTCGAACGCCCCGCGCGGGTCGCCGTCGCCGAACCCGCAGATGGCCTGGTCGGCGGCGCACCAGTCGAGGAACCGGCTCATCGCGCCGTCCAGCGCCAGGTACTGCGGCCGGTCATAGGCGTACGGGCGGTTGGCGTAGTGCACCGGGTCGTACGCCCCGTCGAGGGTCAGCGCCCGCACCCGCTGGGGGAACAGGGCGGCGTACACGGTCCCGATGTACGAGCCGAACGACCGTCCGTAGTAGGTGAGTTGCTCCTCGCCGAGGGCCTGTCGCAGCAGGTCGATGTCACGGGCGACGTACTCGGTGCCGATGTACGGCAGCAGCCCGCCCGCGTTGTCGAGGCAGGCCTGGTTGAACTCGGCGGCCTCCCGCAGCGCCGGCCCGAACGCGTCCGGCCCGGGCACGCCCTTGGCGTCGGTGACGGCCTTCGAGTAGCGCGTGTCGTCGAAGCAGGTGAGCGCGGAGCTGCGGCCGACACCGCGTACGTCGTAGCCGAACACGTCGAACGAGTCGCGCAGCGCGGCCGGCAGCCCGTTGTAGTTGTTGCGGACGAAGTCCACACCGGAGTTGCCGGGCCCGCCCGGCTGCATGAAGAGCGTGCCCTTGCGCTTGGCCGGGTCCGCGGCCTTCTTGCGGACCACCGCGAGGGTGATCTTCTTGCCGTTCGGGTCGCGGTAGTCGAGCGGCACGTCCGCGTTCGCGCACTCGTAGCCGCCCTGGCAGTCCGTCCACGCCAGGGACGGCACGGGCGGGGTCGGCAGGGTGTCCGGTGTCTTCGGTGAGGCCATGGCCTGGGTCGCCGTCCCCGTACCGGCGACGAGGAGCGCCGTCAGCGCTGCTCCGGCCATTTTCAGACGACCGAAACGTCTCGGTGCGCCGTGAGATGTCGTCATGCGTCCTTCCCCCTGTGCTGGTCTTGCCCTCAAGTACCCACTGGTCAAGGTGAGTCGGGGCAATGTCTAGCTGAACAGAGGGAGAAATGGCCAGCGCGGTGCCACTGTGGTCGACTTTCCACGGTATTTCTCCACTACCTGGCGGTAGTTACCGCGACCGGAACCGGCTTCGTACGCTTGGGCGCGACAACCGAGGGGTTCCGTGGAGTCGTTGTGGTGGATGACGGTGACCAGGTGGCTCTTCGCGTCGGCCGGGGGGCGGGTCGTCAGGTCGACGAAGTCCGACGGGTATGGCAGCCGTCCGCGCGTGATTCGTGGGGACGGTCGCCCCGCTGCTCCTGGTCGAATCCCCGGCACGGGCCCGTTCCTCGCCCCCGCGGACCTGACGGTGGAGCGCCGTACCGCCGCCCGCTGCTGGAAGCCGGTGGAACTCGGCACGCGGACCGGCACCCGCTTCACCGACCTGTCGACCGCCCATGGCACGCCGCGGCCTCCCGCACGCGGCACACGGGCGCCCGCCGACCCCTGAGGGCCGGCGGGCGCCCGCGTCTCCGGGTCATCCCTCGGGCCGTGTGTCTCCGGCGGCCGCCCCGGCCGTGTCCACGTCGGCGTGCACCAGGTCGTGGTCCGAGGCCGGGGTTCGGTGCACGCCCTGCTCCAGGGGGGCGACACCGTGCAGGAACACGTAGTCGAACTTGAGCCGCCAGTCGGTGGTCACCTCGCAGTCGCCGGACGCCGGGGGGCGGCACGCGGGGTCCGCGTCCGTGGCCAGCGCCCACAGGGGGGCGAGTTCGGGGGTGTCCGGCACGGCGTTGAGGTCGCCGATGACGATCGCCCGCTGGTGCCGCGCGACGGCCTTGGCCAGCACCTCGACCTGGTCCGCCCGGACCGCCTCCTGGCTCCGCTGGGCGAGGTGGGTGTTGAACACCCGGACGGGCCGTCCGTCGACGGCCGTGGTGACGGCGAGGTACCCGCGCTCCTCGGAACCGCCGTCGGGGTAGAGCTTCTTGACGGGGTCGGTCATCGGCGCCGCCGAGAGGATCGCCTGCCCGAAGCCGCCGGGCTTCCACGGCACCCCGCCGCAGCGGTTCCAGTTGCGCAGCACCGGCCCGTACTCGACGTGGTAGACCAGCCCGTGCAGGTGCTCCAGATGGTCCCGGATCCGCTCGACGTCCCGTACGCACGCCTCCTGCACACCGATGACCTGCGGCGCGTACCGGGCGATCTCCGCCGCCCGGTCGACGTCGCTGGTGTGGCACGGGTTGCAGATGTTCCACGTCATGACCCGGTTGGGGACGACGTCCCGGACGGCCTTCACGGGCGCCGACCGGCCGAAGAGCCCCCCGCCCGGCGCACTGGGTCCGACGAGCACGACGCAGGCCACACCCAGGCCGCCCGCGAGTAAACGCGTGCCCCTACCGAGCACCACCGCCTCCTCACCGTGGAACCCCATGACACCGACGTCCACGTTCGAGATTAAACGATCAGGCCCCGGCGCCGGGGTGGCCCGCTGCGCCTTTGGACCGCGTCCCCAGCAGCGCCAGCACGCTCCCGGTGAACATCAGGATGCCGAGGGGGACATGCAGTGACGGCATGTGCGCGATGCCCAGGACCACTTGGAGGGAGGCGAGGACGAGGAACCCCGAGGCGTACAGGACGGGCCGGGCGGAGGCGCCGCCCGGCCGCCACGCGAGGACCGCGGCCAGGACGTACAGCATCGAGGCCCCGTACATCACGCGGGCCCCGACGTCGTGCAACAGCTCCCCGTGGGCCGAGGTCAGCAGCAGGCCGGCGGTGGCCGCCTGGAAGAAGAGCGTCAGGGTCTGCAGCGCGACCGCGATCCGCACGAACCTGAGCCCGCGGTACGCCGGTGCAGTGTGAACGGCCATGTCTCGATCCCCTCTTCCGCCTCACGACGGAGCGCCGGTGATGTTCCGCTGATCCGACGAAGCGGGGCCGGGGGATGTGACATGCCGGATACCTGGCGGCTCGCCGCGGGCCCGGGGCCGCCGTCCTACCGGGGCGTCAGCACGCAGAACTCGTTGTCGTCGGGGTCGAGCATCGTCACGCGGCCGTCCTCACGCGGGGCCGGGTCGAGGAGCTTCGCGCCGAGGGAGAGGAGGCGGTCGACCTCCGCCCGCTGATCGCCGCCCGCGGGCGGGGCGAGGTCGAAGTGGAGACGGTTCCTGCCGTTCTTGGGTGCGACCGGCGGACCGCCCCAGGTGATCTTGGGGCCGCCGTGCGGCGAGCGGATCGCGGTCTCCTCGTCCTGGTCCCAGACCAGCGGCCACTCCAGCGCCGCGCTCCAGAAGTACCCCACCTCCTGCGAGCCGTCGCAGGCCAGCGCGCCCAGGAAGCCGCAGTCGGCGAGGAAGTCGTTGCCGGGCGGGATGACGCAGAACTCGTTGCCGTCGGGGTCGGCGAGCACCACATGCCCCTCTTCGGGGCGCTGGCCGATGTCGATGTGCCGCCCGCCGAGCCGGAGGGCCCGGTCCACCGTCTCCCGCATGTTCTCCGCAGAGGCGCTCGTCAGATCGAAGTGGATCCGGTTCGCGACGGTCTTGGGCTCGTCGGTGGGGAAGAAGCCGAGGCGGAACCCGGTGTCGTCAGCGGGCAGGAGCGCGATGCCGTCGCGCGGGTCGTCGGTGAGTTGCCAGCCGAGGACGCCGGACCAGAAGAGCGCGAGGTCCCGCGGTCGGCTCGCGTCGAAGCAGAGCGCGTACAGATGACAAGTCATACCCCGTGATCTCCGATCCGCCGGCCGATCGTCGTCAGGGCACCTTGCCGGCCCCCGGGGCGGAGCCTAGAGCTGACCGGTCGTCACCCGCAGCCGAATATCCGGCGGCCGGAAGCCCCCGAGTGGCTTCGCCGAGCGACTGGGGCGGGTAGAACTGGGCGTACCAGCGGCGTATCGCCCTGATGCCCTTCTCGTGCGGGAGGAGCACCGGACGCGGCTGGTGGATCTTGTGGTCCCAGATGCGGACCTCCTCGCGGACCTCGCCCAGCGCCTCCCGCCGGAAGACGAGCTTGAGGAGGGGGGTGAGCAGCGGGATCCGGGCCGGTCCGCGCAGGTAGTACAGCATCCGCAGATCGCTCGTGCGGTCGTCGACGGGTGTGGAGAGCGCGACGGCGGTGACCGACAGGACCGGCCCGTGGGAGCGGACCACCATCACCCCCGGCCCGTACATGAACGCGTCGAAGGTGTTGGCGATGTCCCGGCCGAGGACCCGCCGGCTGAACGACCCCCGGGCCTCGGCGAACGGGCCGTCCGCCCGCCACTCCTGCACGGGCGGCTCGCTCTGCCCGTGGATGAAGTGGAAGTGGGACTCGTCGACGATGTTCTCGCGCATCTCCTGGACGTGGATCCGCGCCCGGCAGGTGTCGTCGATGGGCCGGGAGAACTCCCGTGACGTCGTCTCCGGGATCTCCGGCACCTCCCACGAGGGCTCATCCGGCCCGACGTACACGAGGACGAGGCCACTGTGCTCGCGGACCGGGAATCCGCCGAGGGAGACCTTCGGGGTGCGGACCGCGAACGGCGCCTCGACGCACCGCCCCTCCCCGTCGAACCGCCAGCCGTGGAAGGGGCACTCCACCGTGCCGTCGACGACCTTCCCGCCGACGCCGAGGTGCGCGCCGTAGTGCGGGCAGTGCGCGTCCCGTACGGTGGCCCGCCCGTCCGGCCCGCGGAACGCGATCAGCGCCCGTCCGAAGTAGTGCAGGCTGACGACCTTCCCCGGTGGCAGCTCCCGGCTCCGCAGCACCGCGTACCAGCCGTACGGGACGGCCGGCATGGGGTACTCGTCGGCTCGCGGATCACGGGGCGGCCCGGAATTGTCATGGCGCCGACAAATGCGCATTGGGCGATGCTAGCCGGGGAGCCGTTCACCGTAGAACAACTTGTCTGTACATAAGTGGAGTTGGCGCAAAGGCGGCGGTGCGGTGGGCGCCGGGCAGCGGTACGGCGGTGAGGAAGGGGATCCGGTGAAGCAGGGGGCGCGAGGTCAGACCCGTTCCAGCGGTCGGTGCGGGCCGCTCGGCAACTCCACCTCGATCGGGTCGCCCGGCCGTACTTCACCGCCCGCCCTCACGATGCTCATGATTCCGGCCTTCAGCACGAGCCCGCCGGATGCGTCGCGGCCGACGACCTGCTTCAGCAGACCCTTGCGGAAGGCGTCGATCTGGAGGCACGGGTTGCGCAGGCCGGTCACCTCCAGCACCGCCTCCCCGCCCACCCTCAGCAGCGTGCCGACGGGCAGGCCCAGCAGGTCGATCCCCCGGGTGGTGATGTTCTCGCCGAGGTCACCGGGCCCCACCTCGAAGCCCTCCGCGGCGACCTCGGCGAACAGTTCCTCGTGGATGAGGTGCACCTGGCGGAGGTTCGGCTGGGTGGGGTCCTGCGCCACCCGCGAGCGGTGCTTGACCGTCACCCCCGCGTGGACGTCCCCCTCCACCCCGAGCCCGGCGAGCAGCCTGACGCCGTCCCGGTTCGGCTTGGTGAACGAGTACGCGGCGTTGCTGCTGACCGCCGTCACGGCTGCGCTCATCGTCGGCTTTCCCCCTGCGTCCGCGGATCACGCCCCCTGCGGATCACGACCCGGTGGATCATGCCCCCAGGCCCACGACCCTAACCCGCGTGGATCGGGACCGGCGGAGGGAGGTCAGCGGGCGCTCCCGGTGCCCTCGGGCATGCCGTACGCCGCCACCATGATCGTCCGTGCCGCCTTGTTCATGTCCTGGCCCTTGGCGTCGGTGGAGTTGACGCTGTAGACGAGGGTGCGGGCGCCGTCGCGGGTGGACGCGATGGCCGCGTTGTAGCCCCAGCGGCCGCCCGTCTTGCCCCACACCTCGCGGCCGCCGAGCACCTTCACGGAGAGACCGACGGAGTACGCGGCCCGCTGACCGGTCCTGAAGTCCGTCACCTTCGGCAGGGTGAACATCTCCTCCAGGAACGGGCCGTCCGGTACGACCCGGCCCCGGAACAGCGCCTTCGTGAACCGCTCCAGGTCCGCCGTGGTCGAGACGATGTCACCGGCCGCCCAGCCGTCCGTGGTCCCCCACACGGACACGTCCCGCAGCCCGGTCGTCCCGTCGTCCAGGCGCATGGTCTGGTAGCCGTGGTTGTGGCGGCCGGCGATACGCGGGTTCGTCCCCGGGAAGTACGTGCCCCGCAGCCCGAGCGGCTTCAGCACGCGTACGGCGACCTGGTGCTCGTACGCGTCGCCCGTGACCCGCTCGACGAGCAGACCGGCGATCGTGTAGCCGATGTTGAGGTAGTGCTGGCGCTCGCCCGGCCCGAACTCCCGCGGCTTCGCGGTCGCCGACCGGACGACGTCCTCCGGATCGTGGATCCGGAAGCGGTCCGCGTACCACTCCTCCACCGTTGTCCCGGGGAAGTCGGGGGCCGGGATGCCGTGCGTGTGGTTGAGCAACTGCCGTACGGTCACGCCCTCGTACGACGCCGGGATCAGCTCCGGCAGATACGAGCGGGCGCTCCGGTCCAGGTCGATCCGGCCCTCTGCGGCCAGTTGCAGGACGACGGCCGCCGTGAAGACCTTGGTCACGGAACCGGCGCGGAACCGGGCTCCCGGATCCGCCGGCCGTCCGCTCTCCAGGTCGTGCACACCGGAGCTGCCCCGCCAGGTCCCCTCGGACCCGCCGACCTGCACCAGCGCGGCCGTCGCGTCGGCGGAGGGAAGACCGGCGATGGCGGCGGAGAGGGAACGGGCGAGAGGAGTGTCGGGCGAGACCGCCTTGAGCACGGGTGGGGGCGAGGACGCGAGCGTGGGCGCGGGCTGCGCGGGGCCCGTGGGGGAGGCGAGGGCCGGCAGGGCCGACGGGCCCGCCGCGACGCCGAAGGCGAGTGCCGTGGCCAGCAGGGCGCGGGTGGTCGTTCGCCGGGGGTTCCGCATGGTCAACTCCGATGGTGTGAGCCGTGGTTCGTGACGGCTCCATCCTTCTGACCGGCGGCTTACCGGGGATCGCCCGCGCAGGCGGTCTTCGCGGGGCCGGTTCCTCCCCGACACGGGGGAGGCGCCCGGCCCCTACGGTCCCCCGAGCGAGGGAGTCCCCGAGGGCCCGGGCGGCGCGTCCCCCGCCGTGACGAGACCCGTCTCGTAGGCGCAGATGACCGCCTGGACACGGTCCCGCAGGCCCAGCTTGGCGAGGACGTTGCCGACGTGCGTCTTGACCGTGTGGTCGCTGACGACCAGCTCGGCGGCGATCTCGGCGTTCGACAGGCCGCGCGCGAGCAGCAGCAGCGTCTCCCGCTCCCGGCCGGTCAGCGCGTCCAGCCGGGGGTCGGGGCGCCGCGACCGGGCGGCGGCGGGCCGCGTGTACTGCTCCACCAGGCGCCGCGCCACGGACGGCGCGAGCAGCGAGTCCCCTCGCGCCACCACCCGCACGGCGTGCACCAGATCGTCCCGGCGCACGTCCTTCAACAGGAAGCCGCTCGCGCCCGCGTGCAGCGCCTCGTACACGTACTCGTCGGAGTCGAAGGTCGTCAGCATCACCGTGCGGCAACGGGGGAGCGGGCCGTCCGTGCGGCCCGTGCCCGCCGGGCATGCCGGGTCGAGCCCGCTGATCGCCCGGCACGCCTCGATGCCGTCCAGCCGGGGCATGCGGATGTCGAGCAGCGCCACATCGGGGGTGTGCCGGCGCACCGCCTCGACCGCCTCCGCGCCGTCACCGGCCTCCGCGACCACCTCGATGTCCGGCTGGGCGTCCAGGATCATCGCGAACCCGCTGCGGACCAGCTCCTGGTCGTCGGCCACGACCACCCGGATCGTCATCGCGCGCCCCCCGCCGCCGGGGTCACGGGAATCCGGACGCGCACCCGGAAACCCCGGCCTTCCGGCCCCGGACCGGTCTCCGTCGTGCCGCCGTGCGCCGCCGCCCGCTCATGGATACCGACGAGCCCGTGCCCGCCCCCGCCGGACCCGGCCGCCGCGCGGCCGTTCCTCTGCCCCTGCCCGCCACCGGGCCCGGTCTGCGGACCCCGCCCGTCGTCCGTCACCTCGATGCCCAAGTCCTCTTCTCCGTAGGTCAGTCGCACGGTGACCGTTCGGGCCGCCGCGTGTCGGACCGTGTTCGTGAGCGCCTCCTGGACGATCCGGAAGACGGTCGCCCCGGTCGCGTCCGGCAGGGGCCGCGCTCGCCCTTCCGTGTCGTACGCGACCTGGAGTCCCCCCGCCCGTATCCGGTCGAGCAGGCCGGGCAGCGCGTCGAGGCCGGGCTGCGGCTCGCGCGGGGCCGCCCCGTCCGGCTCGTCGCCCTCGCGCAACAGGCCCAGCATGTGGCGCAGTTGGGTCATGGCGTCGCGGCCGGTGGCGGAGATGGCGTCGAAGGCGGCCTCGGCGCGCTCCGGTGCCGTGCGCACCGCCACCGGGCCGGCCTCCGCCTGGACGATCATCAGGCTGACGGCGTGGGAGAGGATGTCGTGCATCTCGCGGGCGATACGGGCGCGCTCGCGCGCGGCGGCCCGTTCGGCCTCGACGCGCTGGGCGCGCCGGCGGGCGTCGGTGAGCCTGCCGAAGACGTAGGCCGCGGCGAACACGAAGAAGGAGAAGGTGAGTTCGCGTACGGATCGGGTGTTCAGCCACACCCCGACCGGTACGGCGACCAGCAGCAGAAGCCCGGTGGCCAGCCTCTTGCGCGGCGACGACTGCGCGGCGACCGTGTGGACGATCACCAGTCCGGTGTACGGCAGCGGTTGGCCGGGGCCGTCCAGCGTCAGCCGGTACAGGGCGCTGGTCGCCAGGACGGCCAGCAGGACGGCGAAGGGAGCGCGCCGCCGCCACACCAGCGGGACCACGGTGAGCGTGGTCAGCCCGTACGCCGGCCATGTCGCCGGCTCCAGCTCGGGCGGGCGCGGCACCACGAACGGCATCGTCATCGCCGCCTGGACCAGCAGGGCCAGCCCGATGTCCAGGACCAGGGGCCTGGCCGCGGCACGTGCTCTCCCGCGTTCCCACCACCGCCGCACACCCCGGAGTACGGTCCCCCGTGCTTCCCCGCGCATCTTCTCCCCGGCCTGCCCCGCTCCGTCCCCCCGACGGACACGGCTTCACACGGTAACCGGCCACAGACGCCCGGCAGTTGCCGCCGCCGGGATCCTCGCTCGCGCCGCTGTGACCGGCGTCACGCCGCTCCATGTCACATCCCCGCCGGGCCGCTCCGTCAGTGAGGTGTGACCACCACGACGACCAAGGAGCGCACGATGGAAGCTCGCCTGAACCTCTTCGCCAACCCCCTGGCCGGCAAGGTCTTCAAGCACATCAACTCGGCGGGCAAGGTCCTGATGGACTCGACGCTGCCGCACGCGACGCAGGAGCTGGTGAAGATCCGGGCCAGCCAGATCAACGGCTGCGGCTTCTGCACCGACATGCACACCAAGGACGCCACGCACGCGGGGGAGAGCGCACAGCGTCTCCACCTCGTGGCGACCTGGCGTGAGGCCACCGTGTTCACCGAGGCCGAGCGGGCCGCCCTGGAGCTGGCGGAGCAGGGCACCCGGATCGCCGACGCGGCCGGCGGCGTCCCCGACGAGGTCTGGGAGAACGCCGCCAAGCACTACGACGAGGACCAGCTCGCCGCGCTGGTGGCCCTGATCGCCCTGATCAACGCGTACAACCGCGTCAACGTGATCGTCCAGCAGCCCGCCGGCGACTACCAGCCGGGCATGTTCGGCTGAGCCGGCCGACCGGCCGACCGGCGGCACGGCGGCCGGCGACGCGCGGCGAGCCCGGGGCCTTCAGGGGTCCTTTCACTGTGCCCGCCCGGGTCGCGTGGTCCGGCACCGCACCTCGCCGCGTTGCCCAAAGGTCCTGGCAGCTCCGCTACGAGGACCTTCCGGCGCCTTGCGATGCACGGCACCGGACCACGCGACCTGATCGGACGCTCATAGGGAAAGGACCCCTTACCCTCAGCCCCGCGGCTCGCCGATGTTGATCATCCAGGGGACGCCGAAGCGGTCCGTGCACATCCCGAAGACGTCGCCCCACATCTGCTTGTCGAGCGGGACGGTCACCTGGCCGCCGTCGGAGAGCTTCTCCCAGTAGCCGCGCAGCTCGGCCTCGTCGTCGCCGCTCACGCTCACCGAGAAATTGAAGGCGGGGGCGGTCTCCGTGCCGGGCGGGGAGTCGGCGGCCATCAGGGTGAAGCCGCTCGGCGTCTCCAGCATGCCGTGCATGATCAGGTCGGCCTGCGGGCCCTCCGCCTGGCCGAACGAACCGTACGTGTTGAGCGCCAGCTCTCCGCCGAACACCTCCTGGTAGAACTCCAGCGCCTGGCGGGCGCTCCCGCCGAAGTTGAGATACGGATTGAGTCGCGAGGCCATGGAACCTCCCTGATCGGAGCAAACGGTCGGTCGTCCGGAGACTAGACCCGCCCGCTGACAGCGGCACCCGGACGCCGGGGCACCGCCCTTCCCCTCGAGCGCCCGGCCGAACCGGTCAGGATTCGAGAAGCGGTCCCGCAGGGGCCGCGCCTAGCGTTGCGGGCATGGACCTCACCATTCACTGGACCTTCCTCCCGCACACCGACCCGGAGGCCTCGCTGGCCTTCTACCGGGACACCCTCGGCTTCGAGGTGCGCAACGACGTCGGCTACGAGGACATGCGGTGGATCACCGTCGGTCCGGCCGGCCGGCCGGACACGTCGATCGTCCTGGAGCCGCCGGCCGCCGACCCCTCGCTCACCGACGACGAGCGCCGCACCATCACCGAACTGATGGCGAAGGGCAGCTACGCCCGGCTCACCCTGGCCACCCCCGACCTCGACGACACCTTCGCCCGGGTGCAGGCGAGCGGCGCCGAGGTCGTGCAGAAGCCGACGGAGCAGCCGTACGGCATCCGTGACTGCGCATTCCGCGACCCCTCGGGCAACCTGATCCGGATCAACGAGCTCCGCTGAGCCGTCCGCAAAACCACCGGACGCACCGCCGGTGGCCTGGTTGGATCGAACCGGCTGCCCTCCACGGCCGGCTCGTCGGCCGGCCGCCGCACCCGTCGGCCGCCCCACCCGTCGGCCAGCCGCCGCACCCGTCGGCCAGCCGCCGCACCCGTCGGCCAGCCGCCGCACCCGTCGGCCAGCCGCCGCACCCGTCGGCCAGCCGCCGCACCCGTCGGCCAGCCGCCCCACCCGTCGGCCAGCCGCCGCACCCGTCGGCCGCCCCACCGGCCGGCTGCCACGCCCTCCCACGACAACCCGATCGCGCACCACATCGCGCAACAGATGGAGACACGATGAGCACGGTCAAGAGGACGGACCCGCAGTCGCCCGAGCCGCACGCGGCGGACAGCCACGATCTGATCCGTGTGCACGGGGCCCGTGAGAACAACCTCAAGGACGTCAGCATCGAGATCCCGAAGCGCCGGCTGACGGTGTTCACCGGCGTCTCCGGTTCGGGCAAGAGCTCACTGGTCTTCGACACGATCGCCGCCGAGTCCCAGCGGCTGATCAACGAGACGTACAGCGCCTTCCTCCAGGGCTTCATGCCCAATCTGGCCCGCCCCGAGGTCGACGTGCTCGACGGCCTGACGACCGCGATCACCGTGGACCAGCAGCGGATGGGCTCCGATCCCCGCTCCACCGTCGGCACCGCCACCGACGCCAGCGCGATGCTCCGGATCCTCTTCAGCCGCCTCGGCGACCCGCACATCGGCCCGCCCGCCGCGTACTCCTTCAACGTCGCCTCGGTCTCGGCGACCGGCGGGTTCACGGTCGACCGCGGCGCCGAGAAGACCAAGACCGAGAAGGTCACCTTCAGCCGTACCGGCGGCATGTGCACGCACTGCGAGGGCCGGGGCACCGTCTCCGACATCGACCTCACCCAGCTCTTCGACGACTCCAAGTCGCTCTCCGAGGACCCGTTCACCATCCCCACCTACACCGGCGACGGCTGGGTCGTCCGGGTCATCACGGAGTCCGGCTTCTTCGACAAGGAGAAGCCGATCCGCGAGTACACGAAGAAGGAGCGGTACGACTTCCTGTACCGCGAGCCGACCAAGGTGAAGATCAACGGCATCAACCTCACCTACGAGGGGCTGATCCCGAAACTGCAGAAGTCGTTCCTGTCCAAGGACCGGGAGTCGATGCAGCCGCACATCCGGGCCTTCGTGGACCGGGCGGTCACCTTCGCCCGGTGCCCCGAGTGCGACGGCACCCGGCTCAGCGAACTGGCCCGGTCGTCGCGGATCGGGAAGCTCAACATCGCCGACGCGTGCGCGATGGAGATACGCGACCTGGCCGAGTGGGTCCGCGGTCTGCAGGAGCCGTCGGTGGCGCCGCTGCTCGCCAAGCTCCAGCACACCCTCGACTCGTTCGTGGAGATCGGCCTCGGTTATCTCTCCCTCGACCGGGCCTCCGGCACGCTCTCCGGCGGCGAGGCCCAGCGCACCAAGATGATCCGCCACCTGGGTTCCTCGCTCACCGACGTCACGTACGTCTTCGACGAGCCCACCGTCGGCCTGCACCCCCATGACATCGAGCGCATGAACCACCTGCTGCTGCGGCTGCGCGACAAGGGCAACACGGTGCTCGTCGTCGAGCACAAGCCGGAGACCATCGCCATCGCCGACCACGTCGTGGACCTCGGCCCCGGCGCCGGCACGGCGGGCGGCACCGTCTGCTTCGAGGGCACCGTCGAGGGGTTGCGGGGCAGCGACACCGTCACCGGCCGTCACCTCGACGACCGGGCCAAGCTCAAGGACACGGTCCGTGAGGCCACCGGACACCTGGAGATCCGCGGAGCGACGGCGAACAACCTCCAGGACGTCGATGTCGACGTCCCGCTCGGGGTGCTCTGCGTCGTCACCGGGGTCGCCGGCTCCGGCAAGAGCTCGCTCATCCACGGCTCCATCCCGGCCCCCGAGGGCGTGGTCTTCGTCGACCAGACCCCGATCCGCGGCTCCCGCCGCAGCAACCCGGCGACCTACACCGGGCTGCTCGACCCGATCCGCAAGGCGTTCGCCAAGGCCAACGGTGTCAAGCCCGCCCTGTTCAGCGCCAACTCCGAGGGCGCCTGCCCCACCTGCAACGGCGCCGGCGTCATCTACACCGACCTCGCGATCATGCAGAGCGTCGCCACTGTCTGCGAGGACTGCGAGGGCAAGCGGTTCGACGCGTCGGTGCTCGAGTACCGCTTCGGCGGTCGCGACATCAGCGAGGTGCTCGCGATGTCGGTGACCGAGGCCGAGGAGTTCTTCGGCGGCGGCGAGGCCCACACCCCGGCCGCCCACCGGATCCTGCGCCGCATGGCGGACGTCGGCCTCGGCTACCTCACCCTCGGCCAGCCGCTCACCACGCTCTCCGGCGGCGAGCGGCAGCGCCTGAAGCTGGCCGTCCACATGGCCGACAAGGGCGGCGTCTACGTCCTCGACGAGCCGACCACCGGTCTGCACCTCGCCGACGTCGAGCAGCTGCTCGGTCTGCTGGACCGGCTCGTCGACTCCGGCAAGTCGGTCATCGTCATCGAGCACCACCAGGCGGTCATGGCCCACGCCGACTGGATCATCGACCTCGGCCCCGGCGCCGGACACGACGGCGGCCGCGTCGTCTTCGAGGGCACCCCCGCCGACCTGGTCGCCGCCCGCTCCACCCTCACCGGCGAGCACCTCGCCGCGTACGTGGGCGCCTGACCCGGCGAGGAACGCCGGAACAGACGAGACCCCAGGTCCAGGACCTGGGGTCTCGTCATGGCTGCTTGGGTCCGGCGACCGTGTCGGCGGCGTGCCGCGGCCCGTAGCGGGCGGAGAACTGGCCGACCAGTTCACGGAAGCAGACCAGCGCGGTGATCGGCGGAATCCCCACCACGACCATCGCGAGCATCGAACCGGGGGACTGTCCGATGCACAGCGCCACCGCCGTGCCCGAGGAGAGCAGCAGTACGGCCCAGGACCGCCGGGCGGTCCGGTGCTGCACCGACGCCCGCAGGATGGACAGTCCCGCGACCAGCCACGGCCCGTACACCGTCAGCGGCCACCATTGCGCGAGTCTTTCCGACACCACCAGCAGGGCGATGCCGCGCAACTGATTGTACGAATACGAGATGGACCAGGAGAGCATCGCCACCCCGCACACCGAGATGATGAAAACCAGAAAAGCGACCGTGATGTTCCTCGTGTTGCCGTAAAAAATGTGCGCCCCCCGTCGCGGCCGCCGCCTGTTGGCGGTGCGGTTCTGGGGCTTCACCTGCATCGACATGGGCATCGATACCGGCACGGACAACTGGGTCGTCTCCTCGTCGAGATCCCAGTCGTCGGACGGAGTCCTCGGGTCGGGGATCCAGATGTGCTGCGTGTCGATCCCGCCATACGAATCCTGCAAAGTCACGCATAGCCAACGAGCGGCATGCGCACCAAGGCATTCGGGCATTCAGGGGATGGAAAATCTGCTGTGATGATCGGCGACCGTCATATCGGCGACGTGCATTGCTGGCGCCACGTTGACGGAACCGCCGAATTCGGGACGGGGCGGCAGGGGCCGCAGCCTCAGCCGGCCGGCGGCGGAGCCGTGCTGCTGCGGGGCACGAGGCGGGTCGGGACGAGGGTGGTGCCGGGCGCGGGGGCGGGCTGCCGCATCCGCGTGAGGACGCCCTCGACGCACAGGCGCCCCACCTCGGCGAAGTCCTGGTGGATGGTGGTCAGGGGCGGCAGGAAGGATGCCGATTCGGGGATGTCGTCGAACCCGACGACGCTGACCTCCTCCGGGACCTTCCGGCCGCGCTCGTGCAGGGCCCGCAGCAGCCCCAGCGCCATCTGGTCGTTCGCGGCGAACACCGCCGTGCAGTCCGGCCGCTCGGCGAGCCGGAGCCCCGCCCGGTAGCCGGACTCCGCCGACCAGTCGCCGCGCACCGGGGGCGGCGCCACGAGACCCGCCTCGGCGAGGGTGGCACGCCACGCGTTCGCCCGGCGCTGGGCCGCGAAGGAGTCCTCCGGCCCCGCCAGATGCCACACGGTGCCGTGCCCGAGGTCCAGCAGATGCCGGACGGCGTCCCGTGCCCCGCCCGCCTGGTCGGTGTCGACGACGGTGTAGCGGTCACCGGCGTCGGAGTCGGCCACCACGACCGGGATGCCGGGCGGCAGGGACACGGTCGCCGCGTCGAGCAGATGGGTCTCCATGATGACGATCACCGCGTCCACCGCGAGTTCGCCGAGCCGGGAGAAGGCCCCGTTCACCTCGTCCTGTGTGGGCACGGCGACCGGGAGCAGCGTGACGGCGTACCCCTCCCGTGCGGCGGACGTGGCGATCGCGTCGAGGGTGCGGATGTTGCCGAGCGTGGAGAGGGAGAAGGTGATCACACCGAGGGTGCGGAACTCCCCGCGGCGCAGGGCCCGGGCGGCGCTGTTGGGCCGGTAGTCCAGCTGTCGCATCGCGTCCAGCACCTGCCGCCGGGTCTCCTCGGTGACACCGGCGAACCCGTTGGACACCCGGGACACCGTCTGCGCGGAGACGCCCGCGAGCCGGGCGACATCGCCCATGGAGGGGCCCTGCCGGGGCCGGGCGCCACGCCCGCGGGCACGGGGCGCCGGCTGGCCCGCTCCGGGCGCGCTCCCACGGCCCGGCGCCGCCGCGCTCTCCCGGTCAGCTGTGTCCACCTTGTCCCCCAGGCTCCCGTCGGCGCGCCGCTCGGCGATGCCGCTGGTCCGGAACGACTCCCTTGACCGCCGAGATTCGGACAGTGTAGACATCGCGCCGAGGAATGTTTACGTAAACATCACCTGTCATCAATCATACGAGAGCACCTCGAACCGCACCGAACCGCACCAGTGGGCCCCGATCTCTCGTGTCGCGCAGGGACGCGCGGCACGTGGAAGAGTTGGAGTACTCGAGATGGCACACCGCACCCGCACGAGACGGCTCCTCGGGGCCATCGGCGTGACGGCCCTGGCGACCGGGACCGTCATGGCCACCACCTCACTGCCGTTGGCGCACGCCGAGCCGGCCGCCGCGTCGGTCACCGTCCGGCCGGACCCCTCGTACAAGGGGGACAGCTTCGAGGGCTGGGGCACCAGCCTGGTGTGGTTCGCCAACGCCACCGGCGACTATCCCCCGCAGATACGCGAGAAGCTCGCGAAGCTCCTCTTCGGTGAGAGCGGACTCAACCTCAACATCGCCCGCTACAACATCGGCGGTGGCAACGCCCCCGACGTCAAGGACTACCTGCGGGCCGGCGGCGCGGTCGAGGGCTGGTGGAAGGCCCCGGCGGGCACCACCCGCGAGGACGTCGACTGGTGGAACGCCGACGACCCGAACGACTGGAACAAGAAGGCGGACGCCACCCAGCGCTGGTGGGTGGACCGCATCAAGAAGGACATCACGCACTGGGAGACGTTCAGCAACTCCCCGCCGTGGTTCATGACGGTCAGCGGCTATGTCTCCGGCGGCTTCGACTCCTCGAAGGACCAGCTGAAGGAGGAGTCGGTCGAGGACTTCGCCAAGTACCTGGTGGGCGCGACCGAGCGGCTGGAGAAGGCGCACGGCATCAAGGTCGACACCCTCGACCCGTTCAACGAGCCGAACACCGACTACTGGGGCACCAAGCTCGGTGAGGACGGGCAGCCCACCGGCGGCCGGCAGGAGGGCGCCCACATGGGCCCCGAGCTCCAGCAGAAGGTGCTGCGTGCCCTCGGCCCCGTCCTGGACAAGTCCCGTTCCGAGGCGGAGATCTCCGCGATGGACGAGACCAACCCCGGTAAGTTCGCCACGAACTGGAACTCGTACCCGCAGGAGGTCCGCGACCTCGTCGGCCAGATGAACGTCCACACCTACGGCACCAGTCAGCGCACCACCGTCCGCGACCTCGCCAAGGCCGCCGACAAGCCGCTGTGGATGAGCGAGGTCGAGGGCGACTGGGGCGACGGGCAGAGCTTCACCGATATGCGCCCCGGTCTGGGCCTCGCCCAGCGCATCGTCGACGACCTGCGCGAACTGGAGCCGAAGGCCTGGGTGTTCTGGCAGCCGGTCGAGGACTACGACAACATGAAGCCCGGCGGCGAGTCCGCGAAGGGCGGCAACTGGGGCTCCATCCAGCTCTCGTTCGCCTGCACGGCCAAGGACACCCTGAAGACCTGCCCGATCTACACGAACACCAAGTTCGACACGGCCCGTAACTTCACGCACTACATCAAGCCGGGTGACCGTCTGATCAAGACGAACGACACCTCCAGCACGGCGGCGGTGGCGAAGAAGGGCGAGAAGGCGACGGTCGTCCACGTCAACAGCACGACCGCGGCCCGCGCGGTGACGCTGGACCTGTCGAGGTTCGGCAAGGTCGCGTCCGGCGCGACGGTCACCCCGGTGGTGACGGACGCCGACGGCAAGCTCCTCAAGAAGAAGGCGGTCCGGGTCAAGGGCAAGAAGGCCACGATCGCCGTCCCCGCCCAGTCCGTGACCTCCTTCCTGGTCAACGGCGTCTCCGGTGTGGCGAAGGACCGGGCGGAGCTCCGGGACGACGAGACGTACACCCTGACCGGCGTGCAGAGCGGCAAGAACCTCGCCGTCGCCGCGGACGGCAAGGGTCTGGTCATCAAGAACGTCGACCCCGGCACGAAGGCCCAGCAGTGGACCGTGGACCAGATCGGTCGCGGGGCGACGGGCAACCGCACGCGGTACGCGATCACCAACGGGGACGCCGGCAAGCGGCTGGCGATCCGAGGCGGCTCCCTGACGGCCGAGGCCGACGAGGGCACGCGGGACGAGGCCGCGCAGTGGATCCTGTCGAGCACCGGTGACGGCTCCTGGACGCTGCTCAACGCGGCGACCGGACAACTGGCCGACGTCAACGGCCAGTCGACGAGCGACGGCGCCTCTGTGGGCGTCTGGTGGCCCAACTCGGGCCTGAACCAGCGCTGGTGGCTGAACGACCTGCCGGGCTGACGTCCGGCCCGCCCAGCGGTACCCATAGGAAACCCCAGGTCGCAGACCTGGGGTTTCCCCATGGAGTCGGACGAGGGTTCGCCGGTCACCGACCAGTAGGTCAGCGCGTCGGCGGTCGGCTCGGCGTCCGACGGGGTCACCAGGGTGATCAGCACGTCCTGCGCGTCGACGGCCAGATGGCAGACCAGGTCCCGCACGAGCCGGCCCGCGCAGCCGGAGGGCCGGTCGAAGTCCTCGTCGGCCAGTTCGGCCACCGCCGCGCGCAGGGCCGCCCAGGAACGCGTGAAGAGGTCCACCAGGCACGGCACGGGAGACACACGGTACGGGAGACACGGGGCCGACGGGGCGCTCGTGCGGCGCACCGAGACCGAGAACGCCGGGATCCGCGCTTTCGCGTCGTCGGCGGCCGGTCGACGGTCCCGGATACGGCTTCCGCTTAGGCCGGTCACCCACTCGGGAGAGTGATGCACCGGCCGCAATGCAGGGGATACCGCGCCGAGTTGACGCACGGAAAGTTGACGCGAGACGTGGGGCGGGAGCCCCGTGACGTCGGTGTAATGCGGGTCCGGCAGTATGGATACGAGCGGTGGCTGATCAACCACCGTAAGCGCAGGGCCGGTATTTTACGTCTGTCGCTCAAGTTTCATAAGGATTCCGCATCTTGACGTCTCGTCATGACTCGGTGCGGTGATACGATCACCGCACTTGCTGAACGGACGGATAGGTGCAAAAGCGGCACCTCTCGCCAAGGGGGCAGCCTGGGCGGCGACCCTGGTACGGGCGACCTCCGGTCTGCGCGCATTGACGGGAATTCAGTAGCTGGCCTTCAGCCGCCTGAAGAGGTTCTCATGACGCCATACATACAGAATCCGGTGCTTTGGGTTCTTCTTGTCCTAACCCTTCTCGCAGCCGCCCTCGTTGTTCGCCAGCGACGGGCGGCGCGGAGGTTACGACAGGAGATCGCAGGGCTCAAGAACCACTACGGTGAGTTGGAGACTCATTACTCCCAGTCCGTCCGAGAGGCGCAGCAGGAGGCCGAGGCGGAGACGCGTACGGCCCTGAAGTCCGCGATGAGGACGCTCCAGGGTCTCGCCGCCGAACAGCAGCGCATCATCTCGGGACTGCAGCGCAAGTACGGTGACTCCGTCATGCTCCAGGACCTCCTGGAGATCGACCACATGAACGCCCAGTTCGGTCGCCGCGCCCAGTCCATCGCCGTGCTGTGCGAGGGCTGGCTGGGCCGCCACCGCGACGTGGCCTCGGTCTACGACGTGGTCCGCAGCGCCCAGGGCAGGATCCGCCATTTCCAGCGCGTGCAGATCCTGTCGAAGGTGGACTTCGGGGTCACCAGCCGTGCCGTGGAGCCGGTGGCGCTCGCGCTCGCCGAGCTGCTCGACAACGCGACCAGCTACTCCAGCCCGGACACCGTGGTGGAGATCAACGTCCGTACCGTCCCCAAGGGCGTCTGCATCGTTGTCGACGACGCCGGTGTCGGTATGAACGAGGAGGAGAAGGCCAGGGCCGAGAAGCTCCTGACGAGCGAGCGGGCCTCCGGTGTGTCGGGGCTCGGCAACCCGCCCCAGTTCGGCTTCGCCGTGATCGGTGTGCTCTGCGAGCGGTTCGGCTTCACGGTCTCCGTGGACTCCACGTCGCCGTACGGCGGTGTGCGGGCCGTCGTGCTGCTGCCCGACGAGCTGCTCACCGACATGCCGACCCCGCAGGAGCCGCAGGAGCCCGTGGCGGTCGTCCAGGAGACCCGGGAGCGGGCGCCGGTCGTCGACACGGTCGCCGTGGCACGTGAGGCCGGCCCCGAGCCCTCCCTGCCCCTGCCGACCACCGACGACGGCCTGCCCCGGCGCCGGCGCAAGCGGCCCATGGCGCTCGTCTCCAACAGCGGTCCGTCGGCCCCGCCCGCCCCGCGACGGCGCAGCGAGGACACGGCGGCGATCATGGCCGCCTTCAAGCAGGGCACGGACAAGGGTCGCGCCACGCATCCGGACGGCGAGCAGTCGAGCGGCACCGGTGACGCGAGCAGTGAAGGGCACGAGGTCTCATGAACAACGATCTTTCCTGGATGCTGGACAGTGCCCTGGAGATCCCCGGGGCGCTGCACGCCGTGCTCATCTCCGCCGACGGGCTCCAGCGGGCCCGTTCCAAGGACGTGAGCAAGGACGACGCGGACAAGGCCGCCGCCGCCATGAGCGGTCTGCAGTCGCTGAGCCGCTCGCTGGCGTTCTTCTGTGACGGGACCGATCTGCGCTGGCAGCAGACCCTGGTCGAGTTCGACGGCGGCTGGATCTTCCTGATCTCCGCCGGCGCCGGCGCCTACCTCGCCGTGTCCGCGTCCTCCGACGTCGACATGGCGGACATCACCTTCCGGATGCAGCAGCTTGTCGGGCAGTTGGGCAAGGTTCTGACTGCTCCGCCTCGCGAGAGCAGCGTGGTACGGCCATGAGCGATTCCGACAAGCAGGAGCACGAGGCCGCCGAGTTAGTGCGGCCGTACGTCATCACGGGCGGCCGCCATCTGCCCGGCGAGGGTCAGTTCTCGCTGATCACGCTGGTCACGGCGGCGGCCGACCACCAGCAGCGGCCCGCCCGCCTCTCTCCGGAGGAGCAGGAGGTGCTGCGGATGTGCGTCGGCGGCTACCTCTCCGTCGCCGAGATCGCGGGGCACATGCAGCTCCCGGTGGGCGTGGTGAAGATCCTGCTCGCCGCCCTCTCCGAAGGCGGCTACCTCATCTCGCGCCCGCCCGAGCAGCGGGCCCCCGTGGCCAACCTGCAGATTCTCGAGGAGGTGCTGAATGGTCTCCGGGCCAAGTTTGGATGAACAGGCGTACGTCCGTGGCGGGGAGACCCAGACCGCCGTCAAGATCCTGGTGGTCGGGCACTTCGCGGTGGGCAAGACCACGTTCATCGGGTCGATCTCCGAGATCTCGCCGCTGTCCACCGAGGAGACGATGACCCGGGCGGGTGAGGCCATCGACGACCTCAAGGGGGTCCAGGGCAAGACCACCACCACGGTCGCCATGGACTTCGGCCGGCTGACCGTCAGCGAGCGCGTCGTGCTGTACCTGTTCGGTACGCCCGGACAGCAGCGCTTCGTGCAGATGTGGGAGGACATGGCACGCGGCGCGCTCGGCGCGCTGGTGCTGGTCGACCCCGAGCGGCTGGCGGACTCCTTCGCGGTGATCGATCTGATCGAGCAGTACGGGCTCGACTACGCGATCGCCGTCAATCACTTCGACGGTTCACCGATACGGGACGAGAGGGCGCTGCGCGAAGCGCTCGATCTGCTCGACGACACCCCCGTCGTCACCTGCGACGCGCGCGACGAGAGATCGTCGGCCGAAGCACTGATCACGCTCGTCCGCTACTTGATGGACCGCGCCCGTTAGGAGCAAGAGCAGACATGACCCCCGAACCCCACTCTCCCGTTCCGCCACCCGGGTGCCCCGCCCACGGCAGCGGACTGCCGGTGCCGCTGTACACCCCCGAGTACGCCGCCGACCCCCAGGCGTACTACGCGTATCTGCGGCACTTCGGGGCGACCGCGCCGGTCGAGATCGCGCCCGGTGTGGACGCGACCCTCGTCACCGACCACGCGACGGCGCTCCACCTGCTCCAGGACTCGGGCAACTTCCGCAAGGACGCCCGGCGCTGGCGGGACGTCGCCGAGGGCAAGGTCGGCCCGGACAGCCCGGTCGTGCCGATGCTGGGCTACCGGCCCAACGCCATGTTCACCGACGGCGCCGAGCACGCCCGGCTGCGCCAGGCGATCACCGACACCCTGGCCCGCGTGGACTCCCGGCAGCTGACGGAGATGACCAAGCGCGCCTCCGACTACCTGATAGCCCAGGTCGCCGCCCGTGGCTCGGTCGACCTGATGAACGACTACGTCAAGCAGCTGCCGCTGCTCGTCTTCAACGAGCTGTTCGGCTGCCCGGCGGACGTCGGCGACCGGGTCGTCTTCGGCATCTCCGGTGTCTTCGAGGGCGTCAACGCCGAGAAGGCCAACATGGTGCTGGGCCAGGCCGTCGGCGAGCTGGTGGCGCTGAAGCGGGCCAGGCCCGCCGACGACGTAACCTCGCACCTGATGCGGCACGAGGCCCGGCTGAGCGACGAGGAACTCGTCCACCAGCTGATCCTGCTGCTCGGCGCCGGCGCGGAGCCGCTGCGCAACCTCATCGGCAACACCCTGCACCGGCTGCTCACCCACGACCGGTACGCCGACGGCGGTCTCATCGAGGAGGCCATCGACGACACGCTGTGGGAGAACCCGCCCATGGCGAACTACGCGCCGCACTACCCGGCCACCGACCTGGAGTTCGCCGGGACGAAGATGCGGGCCGGCGACCTGGTGCTGGTCAGCATCACCGCCGCCAACACCGACCCGGCGCTCGCGGCGGCCCGGCAGACCGGCGGCCGGCGCGCCCACCTCGCGTGGAGCGCGGGCCCGCACGCCTGCCCGTCCAAGGACCTCGCCCGGCTGGTCACCATGACGGCCATCGAGAACCTGCTGAACCGGCTGCACGACATCGAGCTGGCGGTGCCCGAGGACAGCCTGACCTGGCGGCCGGGCCCGTTCCACCGGGCGCTCGCCGTGCTGCCCTGCCGCTTCACCCCGCAGGTCGTGCACCGGCCCACCCCGCCGCGTGCACAGGAGTCCGCCCGGACCGACCACCGCGCGCCGACCGGCCGCAAGGCGGAGCGGGCGGGTGTCTGGAGCTCCTTCCTGTCCTGGTTGAAGGGGTGACGCACGCAACAGGCCCAACTTCCAGACACTGCATGAAGATTCAACCTAAGGGGTAGTAACGCGGCGGCATTCGTGGTGACTAACGAAACAAGGGAGGTGTCGTGGACCACGTTTCCGACGACGCCGATGCTCGACCTTCCGCCGCACCCCACCACTCCCGACGGCTCGACCCCCTGGGGAGCGAAGGCTCCCCCGGGGGCGTGACCGGCCGTCAGTTACCGCACGACGAGATACCCGCCCAGGTCGGCGGGTATCTTTCTGTGTCCCCCCGGACTCCGGGGGGACAGTCGTGAGCGGGCCCGGCGCCGCGGAGGCGCGGACGGCGGAGACACTCGGCGGGCTCGTGAAAGGCCAGTTGCTGCGGTTGTGCCAGGTGTCGGGGATCGACGAGACCGACGCCGAGACCTACGCCCAGGTGCTGACCGACTCATTGGCGGCGGTGGCCGAACGGCCCCTGGACCTGCCGCCCCCCGCCTGGACGTTCCTCTCCGACGACTCCACCCCGGTGGAGTTCTCGCTGTCGTTCCTCCCGGACGGGCCCCCGGCCCTGCGGGTGCTGCTGGAACCGGGCAGCGGTGCGGAGAGCCTGCGGGAGAACGGCAGGACCGGGCTGGCGGTCGTCCGCTCGATGGCCCGCCGCTGGGGCTTCGCCACCGACCAACTCGACCTGCTGGAGGACTTGTTCCTCCCGGACGACCCCGAGGGCCCACTGGCCCTGTGGATCGCGCTGGAACTGCGGCCCGGCGGTGTCCCCAAGGTGAAGGTCTATCTGAACCCGGCGGCGCGGGGCGCGGACCGGGCCGCCGAAACGGTACGGCAGGCGCTGGAAAGGCTCGGCCACCGGGGGGCCTTCGACACGCTGCCGCCCGGTGACGGCTACCCCTTCCTCGCCCTCGACCTCGGCGACTGGGCAGCGCCCCGCGTGAAGGTGTACGTCACCCATCGTGAGCTGAGGGTGACCGACGTCGGCGGACTGTCCCGGATGAGCCCCGGCCCCGACGCCGACGTGCTGGAAGGTTTCCTCCGACAGACGGGCGGCTACGAGGACGGGACGCCGGGGCCCGAGGCGCGGTTCGACCGGCGGCCGGTCCTGACCTGCCACTCCTTCACCCGGACCACGGGCGGGCCCACCGGCTTCACCCTGCACGTCCCGATCCGGGGCTATGTCCCGCACGACGGGGTGGCGCTCGACCGGGCCACGGCCGTCCTCGCCCGCCACGGCCTCGACCCCGCCGTACTCGAACGGGCGCTGACCGCCCTCACCTCGCGCGCACCACGGGACGGGCGGGGGCTCATCGCCTACGTGGCGCTGGCCCACGAACAGGGCAGACCGCCCCGCGTGACCGCGTACGTCTCCTCGGAGGCGTACGAGGTCCTGCCGCCGGCGTCCCCGCCGCCCCTCCAGCGGGCGCCCTCCGGCACCGCACGCGAACCGGTCCGCGGCACATCAGCCATCAGTTGAGTCCACAGAGCAACAGGAGCACAGACCACAGTGGAGCCCTACCGCATCAAAGTCGTCGAGCCGCTCGCCCTCACCACCCGTGAGCAGCGCGAGGAGGCGCTGAAACGGGTGGACTACAACCTCTTCGACCTGCGGGCCGACGAGGTGACCATCGACCTGCTCAGCGACTCGGGCACCGGCGCCATCTCCGCCGCCCAGCTCGCCGCAGGCATGGAGGGCGACGAGTCCTACGCCGGCTCGCGCTCCTTCTACCGCTTCCACCGGACCGTGACGGAGCTGACCGGCTTCCCGCACATCCTCCCCGCCCACCAGGGGCGCGCCGCCGAACGCATCCTGTTCTCGACGCTCCTCGAACCGGGCGGCATCGTGCTGGCCAACACCCACTTCGACACCACCCGCGCCAACGTCGAACTCTCCGGGTGTCAGGCTCATGACCTGCCGTGCCCGGAGGCCAAGGACCTGGACAGCGAGCAGCCGTTCAAGGGGAACATCGACCTGGACGCCCTGCGGACCTGGCTGGAGGGGCCGGACGGCTCACGGGTGCGCGTGGTGGTCATGACGATCACCAACAACGGCGGCGGCGGTCAGCCCGTCTCCATGGAGAACCTCAAGGCCACCGCCGAGCTCTGCCGCCGTCACGGCGTCCCCATGATCCTGGACGCCGCGCGGTTCGCCGAGAACGCCTGGCTGGTGACCCGCCACGAGGCCGCCTACGCCCGCCACACCCCGCGCCAGGTCGCCGAGGAGGCGTTCCGCCTCGCCGACGGCTGTGTGATGAGTGCCAAGAAGGACGGCATCGTCCACATCGGCGGCTTCATCGGGCTGAACGACCCCGAACTCGCCGAGAAGTGCGAACGGCTCCTCATCGCCACCGAGGGCTTCGCCACCTACGGCGGTCTCGCCGGCCGTGACCTCGACATGATGGCCGTGGGTCTGCTGGAGGTGACCGAGCCCAGCTATCTCGCGGAGCGGGCCGAGGTCGCCGCCCATCTCGCCGGGCGGGTCCGCGCGGCGGGCGTCGACATCCTCGAACCGCCGGGCCTGCACGCCCTCTACCTCAACGCCGGACGGCTGCTGCCGCACATACCGCCGCACCACTACCCGGGCCACGCCCTCGCCTGCCGCCTCTACCTCGAAGGCGGGATCCGTTCGGCGGAACTCGGGTCGCTCTACCTCGGCGAGGAGGACGAGGACGGCAACCCCGTCAAGAGCGCGCCGTACGAGCTGGTCCGGCTGGCGCTCCCGCGCCGCGTCTACACGCGCAGCCACTACGACCACGTCGGCCGGACCCTGGAGAAGATCGCCAAGGACGCCGGCTCCGTGCACGGCTTCCGGATCGTGGAGCAGTCGCCGATCCTGCGCCACTTCCGCGCGAAACTTCGGCCGGTGACCGGCTGACGAACGCCCCTGGTCATGCGGCAACCCCGGGTCGAGGACCCGGGGTTGCCGCATCCGGTGGCCGTGACGGGCGGACCGTCAGAGGCCGAACTCCTGAGTGGGCAGCCCGAGCACGCCGCACGCCTCGCGCAGGACCTGCTCCTCGGCCGGCGCGAGGTAGCCGTCGGCGCCCGCGACGACGAAACCGGTCTGGACGACCGCACGGGCCTCCGTCGGCTTCTTCGCCGCCTTGGCGATCTCCTGGAGGACCGCGGCCTTGCCCTGCTGGAAGTTGAACGACAGCTGGTCGACGTGCTTGTTGAAACGCTGCCGCAACTGGTCCGCCGGGAAGTTCTGCAACACCTCGTTGTTCAGGATCAGCGACTCCACGTGCTGCCGCTCGGCCGGGTCCACCGACCCGTCGGCGGCGGCGACCAGCGCGCACATGGCCATGCTCGCGTCACGGTAGGCACCGCTCTTCAGCTCCGTCTTCAGCGACATCAGCTGCGACTTGAGGGCGCCGACCAGCTGGGCCTTCGAACTGCCGGACCCGCCCGGCCGTCCGTGCCCCTGCCCGTACGCCTGGCCCGGGGCGTGGCCGTGTCCCTGGCCGTGTCCCTGACCTGGTGCGCCGAGGCCCCGGGCCTGTGCCTGCTGCTGCAGCCCCTTGGCCTGGTCCTTGATCCGATCCCACATCGCCATCCGTGCCACCTCGGCTTCAGCCCATGTCGTCCAGCGTCCGCGCACGTTCCACGCGTCACCCTGCCAACGGCTGCCGCACACTGGGAAGTTCCGGGAACCGTCCGGCGCCGGTCACCGTCTCGGTCCCGCGAACGCGTAGACCGTGGTGCCGAGGACCGCGAGGGTCAGGGCCGTCCAGGTGGCGACGGGGGTGCCCGGCGGCAGCAGCAGCCAGCCGGCCACCTCCTCGGGCACGCTCGCCGGGGACGGGACGACCACCGAGAGAGACAGCCAGGCGATCGGCGGCGTCCACGCGTACCGGGCCCCGAGCACCGCCGCCCCGACGGCGACCAGCCCCGTCAGCCCGGCGGTGTCGCGGACGACGAACGCGGCGGTCGCCAGGTCCTCGCCGAGCACCCGCAACGCCGGCGGCACCGCGCCGACGACCGCGCCGATCAGCAGCACGTGCGCCGTCCGGCGGAACCTCCAGCGGATCGCGGCCGTCCGGTCCAGCGCCACGTCCTGCCCGCCGAGCCCGACGGAGGCCGCCGTGGTCCCGGCGGCGAGCGCGAGCACCGGGAGCAGGGGCGCACTCCGCCCGTCGCCGATCCCGGCGAGCGCCCACACCGCGACCGCACCGATCAGCACCGCCGCGAGGGAGGCGGGCACCTGACGGGACCGCGCGTACAGCGTCAGCCACCTCACCGGGACGCACCGCCGTCCAGCTCCGTCAGCGCGTCGCCCTCGCAGGTGACCGCGGCGGTGTGCGCCGCCCTGATCCGCGCGACCTGCTCGGACCAGCGCAGACCCTCCAGCTCCTGGAACACCGGGCGAGCCGTGGCGAGCTGCTCGTTCGCGGGATGCACGGTGCCGCGGATCGGCTCCAGCCTGCCGATGGCCCAGCCCGCCACGACGCTCTGCGCGGCGGTCTCGCCCAGCGTGCCGCTCTCCTGCTGGCTGCGCGCGGAGCACGTCGGCGCCATGCCCTGGGCGACCAGCGCCCGGGTCAGGTCCTCGCTCTCGGCGCGGGTGAAGGCGTCGTCGTCGAAGTCGACGAGCACGGCCGTACGGGACCGCTCGGGCCGCTCGATGAGCCCCCGCGGGGTGGTGGTCTCCCGGACGGATGTGGGCGCCTGGTCGCCGAGGGCGTCGTGGAGCAGGCCGAGCGCCTTGCGGCCGGGGCCCGCGAGCCCTGCCAGGCGTGCCTCGTGGGCCCTGGCCACACACACCGGCCCGTCGCACACCTGCGCGGCAGCGGCCTCGTCGACGACATATGTCCGGCGCGGGTCGGAGGGCAGCACGAGCAGGGCGACCGCCGCGCCCGCCAGCACAGGGGTTAGGGCGAGCAGCCGGGTGCGCGGGGTCACGGCGACCAGCAGGGTGAAGCCCGTGGCGGCCATGCCGAGCAGCCACACGGTCTGGCCGAGGTGCACGGAGGAGGACAGGGTCAGCAGGATCTCCCGTACGTCCGCCACCGTCGGCGACAGCAGCACCAGGCGGTTCGGCATGGTGGACGACGGCACCGCGGAGTCCGACCACTGCCGTACGAAACCGGTGAACAGGAAGGCGGCCACGGCCAGCGCGGGCGGGGTGAGCGGGGACGGCAGGACCCGCGCGATCCCCATGCCGAGGACCGCCCCCGCGACCAGGGAGAACCCCCCGACCAGCGAGATCGGCACCCAGCCAAGGTGGTGGTACCGGGCGTGGGCGAGGACCTGGACCGCGCCCTGGAGGACGAAAAGACCGAAGGCCAGGCTCAGGGTGAGCGCGGTCGCACCCGCCGTCATGGCCGCGCGGTGCCGGGCGGGGCGCGGGGTGCTCGCCAGCAGCTCGGACACCTTCGAGCGATGGTCGCGCAGTCCCTGGAGCGCCCCCAGCGCCACGGCGAGCGGCCACAGGAAGATCAGCAGGGTGCGGGTCCACATGGCCATGGACGTCCACTGGGCCGTCCACAGCGCGGTGCCCTTCCACCACGGTCCGCTCAGCAGGTACAGGAACCCCAGCGCGGTCGCCAGGATCAAGGCGCCGGCCCACGGGGCCACGGACCGCCTCAACTCGGTACGCAGAACACGGGCGTTCACCAGTTGCCCCTTTCCCCGGCGGAGCCCTGGAGCAGCGCCGCGTAGCCGCGCTCCAGCGGGCTGTCGCCCACGTGCTCGGGGCCGCCGGCGGCGGCCAGTTCGCCGGGGGTGCCCTGGAAGACCAGCCGGCCCTCCGCGAACAGCACCACGTCCGTGCAGGCGGCGGCGACGTCCTCCACCAGATGCGTGGACACGACGACACAGGTGTCCGCGCCCAGCTCCTGGAGCAGCTGCCGGAAGCGCACCCGCTGCGCCGGGTCGAGGCCGGCCGTCGGCTCGTCCAGCAGCAGGACGGTCGGGTCGTTGACGATGGCCTGGGCGATGCCGGCCCGGCGCACCATGCCGCCCGACAGCGCCTTCATCCGCTCGTCGGCGCGGTCCGCGAGCCCCACCCGTTCCACGGCGCGCTGCACGGCCGCCGGGATGTCCGCCTTGGGCACCTCCTTCAGCCACGCCATGTACTCGACGAACTCGCGCACCGTGAAACGCTTGTAATAGCCGAACTCCTGCGGCAGATAGCCGATCCGGCGGCGCAGCGCGCGGTGCTCGCCCCGGCCGCCGACGGACTCGCCGAGCAGCTCCAGGGTGCCCCCGGCCGGGCGCAGCACGGTGGCCAGCGCCCGGATGAGGGTGGTCTTGCCCGCCCCGTTGGGTCCGAGGAGGCCGTGCACACCGGTGCCCAGCGACAGGTCGAGCCCGTCGACGGCCATACGTTTCCTTCCGGCCCTGACCTTCAGCCCGTCGGCCCGGATCTCCCAGGCGTAGGCCGTCGGCGCGATGTCGGCCGCGCTCACCGTGGACATGTGATGGTCCTTTCCGATGGTCATCGATGGGCTCCCAGCACGGAGTACGCGCCCCTGCGGACGATCACGACTCCGAGGCCGAGGGCGAGGATCAGTCCCCACACGGGCAGTCCGTCCGTGCGCAACGCGACCGCGGTACGGCCGTCGGCGAGGGTCGGCGCCACGATCACGGCGGCCCACACCGCCACCAGTGAGACAGCGGCGCGGCTCACGCCGACCACACCGCCGAGCGCCAGCGTCGCCGAGGTGAAGGCCAGGCAGGGCAGCAGCCACTGCGCCACCATCACCCCCGTCGCCCAGCCGCCCGCCAGCAGCGCGGGCACCACCACCGCGAGCACGGACACGGTCCGCCGCAGCACCAGTTGGAGGCCGGCCCGGGGGACCGAGGCCGTCAGCTCGTACGCGGGGTCCAGGCCGCGCGCCCAGGACGCCGCGACGCCGAGCACGGGCAGCACCGGGGCGAGCACCAGCACCGGGTTGACGTCACCGGATCCGGGGCCGGGGCCGCCGGCGAGGAGGTCGAGCAGCAGGCCCGCGAGCGTCACTGCGGCGACCATGGCGAGCCACGGCACCATCGCGGGTGTCGCCCACCGCGACAGCCACGCCGGCCGGCGCCGACGGCGGGGCATCGCGGCGGTGACCGCCATCTGCGGTTCGAGGCCGGACCACACGGTGTCGACCAGGGACGCCACGGCGGGCACCCCGGCGCCGACGGCGGCCGACAGCCGGTCCCGGCAGACCGGGCACGCCTCCAGGTGGGCCTCCACGGCCCACACCTCGTCGGCGGCGAGGCCGGTGTCGCCGCGCGCGTAGGCCTCGATGATCTGCGTCGACGCGTGTTCCACGCTCATGCCAGTGCCTTCCGCATCGCGAGCCGGGCCCGGCGGGCCCGGGTCTTGACCGTGCCTTCGGGCAGCCCGAGCAGGACGGCGGTCTCCCGTACGGACAGCCCGTCGAGCACCATCGCCTGCAGTACCTGCCGGAGCTCCGGCGCGAGGCGCCGCAGCGCGTCCCCGACGTCACCGCCGACGGTGGCCGAGAGCGCCTCCTCCTCCGCGGCGGGCGCCGCCTGGGGGAGAGCCGCGGTCGGCGGCGGCTGGGCGTGGTGCGCCCGGCGCCGGAACGCGTCGACGAGGCGGCGCGCCGCGATCGTCCAGAGCCAGCCGACGGCCGTGCCGCCCACCGCCGCCCCGGCGAACGCGCCCGCCGCCCGCCACACCGCCAGATACGTCTCCTGCATGACCTCGGCGACGATCTGCTCGTCCGCACAGCGCCGCCGCAGCCGCACCGCGAGCCACGGCGCGGTACGGCGGTACAGCTCCTCGAACGCCGCCCGGTCGCCGCGGGCCACCAGCCGGACGAGACGTTCCTCGTCCGGCTCGCCGCCCCGTCCCTTCCTGACTGATCTCACACCCCCTAGACGCCCGCCCCCGGCGCCGGGTTTTCCCCTCGGAGTGATCCCCGTCACACGCCGACGGCCGCGCTCTCGGGAGGGGGCGCGGCCGCATGGACGGGGCGGGGGGAGGGGAACAGGCGGAGTGGGGAGGGGGACGGGTGGAGTGTCGTCACGTCGCGGATGGCGCTCGGAGGCGGTGGGGAGCCCCTGTCAGGGCAGACGCGGCAGGATGTCCCGCGCCGAGTGGCTCAGGACGCGCAGGTTCTCCGTGAACCGCTCCCGGTCCTCGTCCGGCAACGGCGCCAGGAAGTAGCGGCGGATGTTCTCGACGTGGACGCGGGCCGCCGCGACCGCCTTCTCCTCCCCGCGCGGGGTGAGGCGCACCAGCCGGCCCCGCCGGTCCTCCGGGTCCTCGCCCCGCTCCACGAGTCCGGCGGCCTCCATACGGTCGACCAGCCGGGTGGCGCCCCCGGTGGTCAGCACCTGCTCCTGGGCGATGGCCCGCATGGACAGCCCCGGCTCGCCCGCCCGGCCGAGGATGAGCAGCACCTCGAACATGAGATGACTGATGCCGCACTCCTGCTCCAGGGCCCGCCCCAGGATGTACTCCAGCCGGTTCGCCGCCCCCTGCAGGCGCCCGAAGGCGAGGACCAGGTGGTCGTCGGCGGCCTGCTTCGCCGTCGAGATCTCCGTCTGCTCGTCCACGGCCCCCGCCGCCCTTCCGGTCGTCCCACCACTGACCCTTGATCATGCCGTGCCCCGCCCCGGGTACCCGCCCCAGGCGGGGCGACAGCACAGCGCAAGGCCCTGTGAGGACTTCGTTCCCGCTGTGAGCGGTCCTTCCCCGCCACCGGCTCCCGCCGCGGTCCTCGGCACTCGGTGCGTCGACGCCCGCGGCCTCGTCTGCACGGACCCCGTCCCCCTGCACCTCGGCGCGATCTCGGCCTGCCGTGAACTGCACGGCCGGCGCCTGTCGTTGAGATGCCGTCGGGGGAAGAGGTCTCAATCGTTGAGAATTCACCCACCCGTTGGCGTTTTGGTAAGGCTTGCCTTATAGGCTGGTCCGGCCCTGTCGCAGGACCGCCGTGCGCCGGGGTGCTCCCCAACCCTCGCACGACAGGACCCACCATGCGCACCACCTCCCGCGGGCTCATCGCGGCGCTCGCCCTCAGCCCCCTGCTGGCCGGCTGCTTCGCGTCGGGCGACGGCGGCTCGGGGACGGACGGGGCGGGCTCGGGCGGCCGGCTGAGGATCGCCCTCGCCGTGCCGCCGGCGCAGGCCCTGTCGCCGTACAGCAACGACGCCACCGTCCTGAGCAAGCTCTCCGTCGCCGAGGGCCTCACCGCGCTGAACAAGGACGGCGCCGCCGCGCCCGCCCTGGCAAAGTCCTGGAAGCAGAAGAACGACACGACCTGGACCTTCGAGCTGCGCAAGGCCACCTTCCAGGACGGCACCGAGGTCACCGCCGACACCGTGGTCAACGCCCTCGACCACGCGAACGAGGCGGAGACCAAGCCCCGCGTCCTCAGCGACGTCACGCTCACCGCGAAGGCCGACGACGCCGACACCGTCACCCTCACCACCAAGGCCCCCGACCCGGTCCTCCCGCTGCGGCTCGCCAGCCCCGCCCTCGGCATCCTCTCCCCGAAGGCGTACGCGAAGGACGGCACCGTCAGCCCGATCGGGACCGGCACCGGCCCGTTCGAGATCACCAAGCTCACCGGCAAGACCAAGGCCACGCTCAACCGCTACGACGGCTACTGGGGCGGCAGGGCCAAGGCGTCCGGAATCGACGTCAGCTGGATAGTCGACGGCACCGCCCGTGCCAACGCCCTGCGCGGCGGCGACGTCGACATCGCCGAGTGGATCCCCACCGCCCAGGCGAAGCTCCTCGACGGGAACACCCGCCACGAGGTGCCGTCCGTGCGCACCGACAGCCTCGTCCTCAACACCGCGAGCGGCCTGTTCGCCGACGCCTCGCTGCGGGCCGCCGCCCGCGAGGCCGTGGACGGCGGCGTCCTCGTCGACTCCGTCTTCGGCGGCTACGCCGACCAGGCCGAGGGCCTGTTCGGGCCCGCCGTCCCCTGGGCCGCCGGCGACCGCGTGGAGGTGACCGGCCGGGCGAAGGCCGCGACCGCCGGGCAGGTGAAGTCGCAGACGAAGGGCAGGACCCTGCGCCTTGCCGCCTACACCAACCGCGCCGAGATCCCCGAGGCCGCGACCGTCCTCCAGCAGCAGTTGGAGAAGGCCGGGTTCACCGTGAAGCAGGACGTGCGCGAGTACACGCAGATGGAGGCCGACCTCCTCGCGGGCAAGTACGACGCGCTCGTCTTCTCCCGCGTCACGCTCCTCGACACCGGCGACGCGGTCGCCTACCTCGCGAGCGACTACACCAGCGACGGCGTCTACAACATCGCGGGCCTGAAGGACGCGAAGGCCGACCGGGCCATCGAGGCGGCAGCCCAGGAAGGCAACACCGCCGAGCGGCACAAGAAGATCATGCGGGCCGAGGCGGAGATCCTGCGCACCGACGCCGTCGTCCCGCTGGTCCACGAGAAGGTCGTGCAGGGCATCGCCGACGACGTCGAGGGCGTTCTCCTCGACCCCCGCGAGCGGTCCCTCGTCGACCTCGACACCCACCTGAAGTAGCCGCGGATGAGCGTCACTCCGGCCGGTGCTGGCGGTCGGCCGACCCGGTGGCGGGCAGGTGCCGGCCGGGTCGTCGCCGCCACCGCGCTGCTGACGGCCGTCGCCTTCCTGCCCTGGCTGTCCGGCACCGACCCCGCGCTCACCGTCCTGCGGGCCCGCTCCGCCGAACAGGACCCCACCCCGGCCCAGTTGGCCGCCGTACGCGAACGACTGGGCCTGGACGAGGGGCCGTTCGTCCATCTCGGCCGGTGGCTGGAAGGGCTGGCGCGCGGTGACGCGGGCACCTCATGGGTGTCGGGCGAACCCGTCCTGCCGCAGGTCACCACCGCCTTCGCGGTCTCCCTCACCCTGATGCTGGGCGCGCTGGCCGTCACCGTCGCGGTGGCCGCGCTGGTCAGCGCCCGCACCCTGCACCTCGGATCACGGCAGCGGCTGCGGCAGGGCCGGGCGGGCGTCGGCGCGGCCGTCCTCGCCGCGCTGCCCAAGTTCCTCCTCGCCTCCCTGCTGGCCACGGTGTGCGGGGTGTGGCTGGGCTGGTTCCCCTCGCAGGGCTGGACGGGCCCGCAGGCGATGGTGCTGCCCGCGCTCGCCCTCGGCGTGCCCTCCGGCGCCATGATCGGCGGACTGCTCGACCAGTCGCTGCCCGCCGCGTTCCACGAGCCGTGGGCCCGCACCTGGCGCGCCTACGGCCTGCCGCCCGGCCGGATCGCCCGAACGGCCCTGCGCCGCGCGCTGTCCGGGGTGCTCCCGCAACTCCTGCCGACCGTGATCGGCCTGGTCGGCGGGGCGGTCGCGGTGGAGAAGATCTTCAACATCCCGGGCCTCGGCCGGCTCGCCCTGGAGGCCGCCATCGCCCAGGACCTGCCGCCGCTCCGGACGGCGACCCTGGCGCTGGTCCTGCTCGGCGTGGGCGCGGGCCTGGTGATCCAGGCGCTGCGCCGCGCCCTGCTCGGCCCGGCCCTGCGCGACGGCGCCCTGCCCGCCCTGCACGCGCCCGTACTGGCCCGGCCCCGCTCCCTGCCCTGGGTCATCGGCTTCTGCGCGCTCGCCCTGCTCACCCTGGTCGTGGCCGGTCTCCTGCGCGACCCCCTGCACGTGGACACCACCGCCCGGCTCCTGCCCCCGTCCCCCGGCCACCCCCTGGGCACCGACTCGCTCGGCCGTGACCTGCTGGCCCGCCTCGGCCACGGCGCGCTGCGCACGGCCTCCGTCGCCCTCGCGGTCACCGCCGTCAGCGCCCTCCTCGGACTCCTGATCGGCGCGGCGGCCCAGGCGGGCGCGGGCCTCACCGAAGTGGTGTCGACCCTGCCGGCCGTCCTCGCCGGCCTCCTCGTGACCGCGGTGACCGGCCCGTCGGTCTGGGGCGCCGCCTGCGCCGTCTGCCTCGTGGGCTGGACCCCGTACGCCGCGCAGACCTCCGCCCTCCTCGAACAGGAACGGGCCAGCGGACACCTGCTCGCCTCCGTCTCCTTCGGCGCCGGCCCCCGCTACCTCCTGCGCCACCACCTGCTGCCCGCGGTCCTCCCCGCCCTGCTGCGCAACGCGCTCCTGCGTCTGCCGACGACGGTCCTGGTCCTGGCCTCCCTGGGCTTCCTCGGCCTCGGGGAACAGCCCCCCACCCCGGAATGGGGCCGTCTCCTCTCCGAGAACCAGCCCTACGCCGAACTGGCCCCCTGGACCGTCCTCGGCCCCGCCGCCGCCCTGGTCCTCTTCTCGGTCCTCACCGTCGCGGGCACGGCGACGGGCCGCCGGACACCGGCACGAGGCCCCGCGAGGGGCTCTTCGCCAGGTCCCGCGAGCGGTCCTTCACAAGGTCCGCCCCCGGCTGCGACGGGTCCCCACCGATCCCGTTGATAGCTTGCGGTTCCAGCCAGTTCACACCGGGGGACCACCATGAACCAGCCACCGCCGCAGCACCCCCACCACCCGTACGGGCAGCCCGTCCCGCCGCAGCAGCCGCCCGGACCGCCCGGCTACGGGCCGCAGCCGGTGCACGGGAGGCATCCCGCGCCGCCGTTCCCGCCGCAGCCCATCGGCCGGCGCCCGAACACCGGCGGTCACCCGGTGGGCGCCGTCCTCCTCGGGCTGCTCGTCTCGTTCCTCGTGGCGCTGCTCTACACCGTCATCAACCTGGCCACCTACAAGGACCAGACGCTCACCACGGCCAACGCCCTCTACCTGGGGCACGCCCTGCTCAACGGGGCGATCGTCGGCGTCCTCGCCGGGCTGGTGGGCGGCCGCAGCAACGGCGCCCGGACCGGGGCCGCCGTCATCGCCGCGCTCGGCGCCCTCTTCGGCTACACCAACTCCCTGCCCCTGATCTACGCCTACGAGACGACGCCCACCGCCGCCTGGGACCTGCTGAGCCACGAGCCGTTCTTCCCGGTGAAGGCCTGGTGGACCAGCGAGACGGACGGCGGGGTCGACTGGTTCTCGCCCCTCGGCCTCGTCCTCGCCGCGGCCGCCGCGTTCGGGCTCGCGTACGCGATGGGCGCCCGGCGGCGCGCCTGACCTGCCGCCGCGCCCGGCCCGGCACTCGCGCCGGGCCCCCGGCCCTCACAGTCCGAACAGGTCCGCTCCGTTGTCGTGGCACACCGCGCGCAGCCACTCCTCTCCCAGCCCCAGCCGCTCCAGGGCCTGGAGCTGGTGGAGGTACGGGTAGGGGATGTTCGGGAAGTCGGAGCCGAGCAGGACACGGTCGCCGAGGTCGGCCAGCCGGGGGAGGGCGCGGCGGGGGAACGGCGCGAGGGCCTCGGAGAAGTCGGTGAACGCCATGGTCGTGTCCAGCCGCACCTCCGCGTACCGCTCGGCGAGGCCCAGGAACTCCTCGTACTCGGGCATCCCCAGGTGCGCGACGATCAGCCGCAGCCGGGGATGGCGGGCCAGGACCCGCGTGATCGGTCCGGGGCCGGTGTGCTTGCCGGGCGCGGGGCCCGAACCGCAGTGGATCACCACCGGGACCCCGGCGTCGGCGAGCAGTCCCCACACCGGATCGAGGAGTTCGTCGGCCGGGTCGTAGGCCCCCACCTGCACGTGCGCCTTGAAGACCCGGGCTCCCGCCTCCACGGCCTCCCGGACGTACGTCCCGGCGTCCGGCTCGGGATAGAGGGTGGCGGTGTGCAGGCAGTCCGGGGTCCGGCGGGCGAAGCCGACCGCCCAGCCGTTCAGCCAGCGGGCCATACCGGGCTTGTGCGGGTAGAGCATCGCGGTGAAGGCCCGTACGCCGAACTCCCGCAGCAGGGCGGTCCGTTCCGCCTCCTCCTCGCGGTAGGTGATCGGCCACTCCAGGCCGCCGGTCAGCGGCCCGACTCCGTCGAAGTACTCCCACACCTTGCGCAGCACGCGCTCGGGCATGAAGTGCGTGTGGACGTCGACCAGCCCCGGCAGCCCGAGCCGCCCCCAGAACCGGCGGATCTCCCCGGCCTCCTCGTCCCCCGGCGTCGCCCCGGCGGCGTCGGCGGGCGCCCTGCGGTGATCA
Organism: Streptomyces sp. NPDC030814; assembly: GCF_055572155.1. NCBI lineage: Bacteria > Bacillati > Actinomycetota > Actinomycetes > Kitasatosporales > Streptomycetaceae > Streptomyces > Streptomyces sp. NPDC030814. The sequence continues at coordinate 98,650 of NZ_JBVIDX010000004.1, read as the reverse complement.
CTCATGCCGCCCACCCTCGGCCCTGACGGGCGGCCGGTCCACTCCCCTGCGCGAGCGGACCGTGAGGAGTTCGTCACGCGCACGGGGCGTCAGCTCGGTCCAGGGCCTTCTGACGGATCTCCGCGGGTCCGTCAGAAGGGTCCTAGGATCGGGGACATGGCGCTGACGATGGACGACGTGGACCGGTTCGAAGCGGCGAGGCCCCGTCTGGAGGCGATCGCCTATCGTCTCCTCGGCTCGGCGAGCGAGGCCGAGGACGCCGTGCAGGAGACGTTCCTTCGCTGGCAGGGGGCCGACGTCGACCGGATCGAGGTGCCCGAGGCATGGCTGACGAAGGTGCTCACCAACCTGTGCCTGAACCAGCTCACCTCGGCCCGCGCACGCCGTGAGACCTACGTGGGCCAGTGGCTGCCCGAGCCGCTGCTCGCCGGGGACCCGATGCTCGGCCCCGCCGACACCGCCGAACAGCGTGAGTCCGTGTCGTACGCGGTCCTCACCCTGCTGGAGCGCCTCACCCCCAACGAGCGGGCGGTGTACGTGCTGAAGGAGGCCTTCGACTACCCGCACCGGGAGATCGCCGAGATCCTCGACCTCAGCGAGGCCGCCAGCCAGCAGATCTTCCACCGCGCGAAGAAGCACGTCGCGGCCGGCAAGGCCCGCACGGAGATCGACGAGGCGGCGGCCCGGCAGATCGTCGAGGAGTTCCTCGCGGCCGCCACCAGCGGGAAGACCGAGCCGCTGGTCAAGCTGCTCACCGCGGACGCCATCGCGGTCGGCGACGGCGGCGGGAAGGTCCCGGCCCGCGCCAGGGCGTTCGAGGGTGCCGTCGCGGTCGCGAAGTTCATGCGGGGCCTGTTCAAGCCGGCCCCGGTCAAGCGGGCCATGGTCGGCGGCTCCCCCGCGATCCACGTCACGACGGCCAACGGCGGCCCCGCGATCCTCGCGGTCGTCGACGGCCGGGTCGTCGGGGTCATCTGCCTGGAGATCGACGCGGACGGTATCGCCGCGTTCCGCAGCCAGGTCAACCCCGACAAGCTGGAGCGCGCGACCGAGGTGTGGGCGGCCACCGAGCACGGGGAACCCCTGTTCCACGCCTTCTGACCGACGCCGTCCCACCCACCAGGTCACACCCCCGACGGGAGTGTGACCTGGTTCACATCACCTTCCTGTCAGGAAAGCGCGGGCTGCCCGGTTCAAGGGGCGTGACCGAGCAAGGGCAAGCGTCGGACCCGCGCAGACAGGAGCAGGAAATGCAGCACCGCATCATCGTCCTCGGAGCCGGCTACACCGGAGCCACCGCCGCCGGGCGCCTCGCCAAGCGGCTGCACCGCGCTGATGTCACCATCACCCTCGTCAACGCCGAGCCCGACTTCGTCGAGCGCGTCCGCCTGCATCAGCTGGCGGTCGGCCAGGAGCTCAAGCCCCGCCCGTTCGACGAGATGTTCGCGGGCACCGGCGTGGAGCTGAAGCTCGGCACGGTCGCCGGTGTCGACACCGACCGCAGGACCGTCGCCGTCGCCGACGCGCACGGCGCCGGGGAAGAGGAACTGGAGTACGACACCCTCGTGTACGCCCTCGGCAGCGGCTGGAACCCGCAGGGCGTCCCCGGCACCGCCGAGCACGCCCACGAGATCTCCGGCCGCGCCGGAGCACTCCGGCTGCGCGAGCGCCTCGCCCGGCTGGACGCCGGACAGCCCGTGGTCGTCGTCGGCGGCGGACTCACCGGCCTGGAGGCGGTGACCGAGATCGCCGAGAGCCGCCCCGACCTCGACGTCGCCCTCGTGGCCCGCGGCGGCTTCGGCGACTGGCTCTCCGACAAGGGCCGGGCCCACCTGCGGAAGGTCTTCGACAAGCTCGGCATCACCGTGCACGAGCACGCCGCCGTCACCGCCGTCGAGGCCGACCGCGTCCTGACCGACGGGGCGGCCGTCCCGGCCGCGGTCACCGTGTGGGCCACCGGTTTCGCCGTCCACCCGATCGCGCAGGCCAGCACGCTGGAGGTCTCCGGAACGGGACAGATAGTCGTCGACGGGACCATGCGCTCCGTCTCGCACCCCGAGGTGTACGCCATCGGTGACGCGGCCCTGGTGATGGGCCCCGGCGACAAGCCGCTGCGGATGTCGTGCGCCTCGGGCGTCCCCACCGCATGGCAGGCCGCCGACGCCATCGCGGCCCGCCTGACCGGCACCGAGCCCCCGAAGGTCCCGGTCCGCTACTTCCAGCAGTGCGTCTCGCTCGGCCGCAAGGACGGCCTGATCCAGTTCGTCACCGCCGACGACCGGGCCGTCCCCAAGGCCCTCACCGGCCGCCTCGCGGTCCTCTACAAGGAGATCATCTGCAAGGGCGCGGCCTGGGGCGTCGCCCACCCGACGGTTGGCATGCCGGTCCGTCGCCGCCGAGTGGCGAACCTGCCGGCCCGCCCGGCCCGGGGCAACGCGGCGGCGCAGGCGGAGCCGGCCGAGGCGGCGGCCTGAGCCGTACGGCGTGGCCGGGCCCGGAGAGCGCGGCTCGACCCGCACGGCAGGCCGGCCCGGACGGCGGAGCGGGGCCCTCGGCGAGGGGGACCCGCTCCGCCGTCCGGACGCTGCCCTCCCCGCGAGACCGCCGGCGTCAACGGAACCCCGCCGACGCGCCGGGCGCCCCGCAGGACAAGCCGTACACGGGCGCCGACACCCCGTGGGCCTCCGCCTCGGCCGGATCGATCTCGCTCCACGGCCGCCACGGCGGTCCGGACGGTTCCGGGTCGACGGCGTACGTTCCCGCTTCCATCAGCACGGGCAGGGCATGCCCGTTGCCGTAGGTGTGATGGGCGTACGCGATCCACGCGACCCGCGACAGCGGCGCCGTCAGCACGGCGTCGCACCGCGCGCACGTGAACACCTCAACGGGCCCCTCCCCCTGTCCGCCCGCAGGAGTCCGGGGCGCCCCGCCGTCCACGGGGCCAGGGTTTTTCGCGCGGGGGCCCGTCAGCGAGCGTGCCGGGGCCCGCCGACGGTGTCCGCGGGGCGGGTCACCAGCCCGAGGCGCCCTCGTCGGTGGGCGCGCTCCAGGCCGGAGTGACCGGAGCGGCGTCGTGGCAGGCGAAGCCGAGCCGGGTCAGTGCCCGGCGCATCTCACCGGTGGTGAAGTCGCGGTGGGCCCCTCCCCCTGTCCGCCCGCAGGAGTCCGGGGCGCCCCGCCGTCCACGGGGCCAGGGTTTTTCGCGCGGGGGGCCCGTCAGCGAGCGTGCCGGGGCCCGCCGACGGTGTCCGCGGGGCGGGTCACCAGCCCGAGGCGCCCTCGTCGGTGGGCGCGCTCCAGGC
>NZ_JBVIDX010000004.1:69463-95250 GCF_055572155.1 Streptomyces sp. NPDC030814 | reverse complement strand
GCCGGAGTGACCGGAGCGGCGTCGTGGCAGGCGAAGCCGAGCCGGGTCAGTGCCCGGCGCATCTCACCGGTGGTGAAGTCGCGGCGGTTCTGCCGGGTGATCACTTCCCCGACCTGCATCACGGGGTAGACGCGGCCGTTGATGGTCGCGGCCAGGCCGGCCACCGGCTCGGGAGCGATGCCGGTCATCGACTGCTCGACCTCGTTCTTGGTCAGGTCGAAGGGGAATCGGGCGATCACACAGCGCATGGATGCCTCCACAGGGGTAGGGGGTGCAACACGGAGGGGCCGCTACGAGTTGTTCCCGGGAGCGGAGCGCCGGGTGCGAACCGCCGCCCGCCCGCCTCCGCTGCGACCGCTTCCTTCACGGCCGCTCCCGCTCCGGCCGCTTCCCTCACGACCGCTCCCGCTCCGGCCGCTTCCTTCACGACCGCTGCCCCCGCGGCCGGTTCCCTTGCCCCCGCTGCCGCCGGGGCTGGTTCCCTTGCCTGCGCTCCTGCCGCGTCCACCGGCCCGCCGGGTCCCGGCGCGGCCGGACTTGCCCGCCCGCCCACTCGGCTCGGCGGCGGGCGCCGCCACGGGGATGGTGACGGGCACACCGGACGGGGTGCGCGCGCCGGTGATGCGGTGCAGTTCGGGCTCGCCGGGGCCGACCCGTGCGGAGCTCGGGGTGATGCCGGCGTCGGCCATGAGCCGGTCCATGTCGCGCCGCTGGTGCGGCAGGACGAGCGTGACGACGGTGCCCGACTCGCCGGCGCGCGCGGTGCGGCCGCCGCGGTGCAGATAGTCCTTGTGGTCGCCGGGTGGGTCGACGTTCACGACGAGGTCGAGGTCGTCGACGTGGATCCCGCGGGCGGCGACGTTGGTGGCCACCAGCACAGTGACCTGCCCGTCCTTGAACCCCGCGAGCGTCCGGTTGCGCTGCGGCTGGGACTTGCCGCCGTGCAGCGCCGAGGCGCGCACCCCGACGGACAGCAGATGCGCGGCCAGCCGGTCGGCGGCGCGCTTGGTGTCCAGGAACATGATCACCCGCCCCTCGCGGGCGGCGATCTCGGTGGCGGTGGCGTGCTTGTCGGCGTCCTGCACGTGCAGCAGATGGTGCTCCATGGTGCTGACGGCGCCCGCGGACGGGTCGACCGAGTGGACCACGGGGTCGTGCAGGTAGCGGCGCACCAGGAGGTCGATGTTCCGGTCCAGGGTGGCCGAGAACAGCAGCCGCTGCCCGCCGGGGCCGACCTGGTCGAGCAGTGCGGTCACCTGCGGCATGAAGCCCATGTCGGCCATCTGGTCGGCCTCGTCCAGGACGGTGACCGTGACCTCGTCCAGCCGGCAGTCGCCGCGTTCTATCAGGTCCTTGAGGCGGCCGGGCGTGGCGATGACGACTTCGGCCCCGGCACGCAGCGCGTTCGCCTGGCGGCCGATGGACATGCCGCCCACCACGGTGGCGAGCCGCAACCGCAGCGCGCGGGCGTACGGGGTGAGCGCGTCGGTGACCTGCTGGGCCAGTTCCCGGGTGGGGACGAGGACCAGGGCGAGCGGCTGCCGCGGCTGGGCCCGCCGGCCGTCCAGCCGGGCCAGGACGGCCAGACCGAAGGCGAGCGTCTTGCCCGAGCCCGTGCGGCCCCGGCCGAGCACGTCCCGGCCGGCCAGCGCGTTGGGCAGGGTGGCCGCCTGGATCGGGAAGGGCACGGTGACGCCTTCGGCGTCGAGTGCGGCGAGCAGACGTGAGGGCAGGTCGAGTTCGGCGAAGGCGGCGACCGCCGGCAGTGGCTCGGTGAGGGTGACCGGCAGGGCGAACTCCTGCGGGCGGGCCGCGGAGTGCGCTCCCTTGCCGCTCCTGCGGGCGCCTGAGGGGCGGGACTGCCGCCGGCCGGTCTCCTGCGCGCGAAAGCGGCCGGAGCCGCCGCGACCACGACGGGTGTGGTTCATGAAGGAACCTTCCTCGATGCGGCGTATCGAGGAATTCCGGTCGGCGGCAGGGGCCGCGCGAGGATTCGCAAGAATGAGCCGAAGAAAATACGAAAAGGCCCGCACCCCAAGAGTGCGGGCCTCAGTCGATCAGTTCGCGTCAGCGTCAGGCGGGAACGATGTTCTCGGCCTGGGGGCCCTTCTGGCCCTGCGTGACGTCGAAGGTAACCTTCTGGCCTTCCTGAAGCTCGCGGAAGCCGCTGGTGGCGATGTTCGAGTAGTGGGCGAACACGTCAGCGCCGCCGCCGTCCTGCTCGATGAAGCCGAAGCCCTTTTCCGCGTTGAACCACTTCACGGTGCCAGATGCCATATTGAATCTCCCTTGGGGGGCAGTGCCGAATCCGCACTTTACGGATCCGAGTCGCCGCGATGATCACCCCTCCGGAAAGATCCGGAAAGCTCTGCAAAGAAACAAATCTCTGGCAACCAAAACTGCAACTGCCTATCACGCTAACACAGGCCGGGCGGACGCCCCCGTGTGATTTTGGATGCGTCCGGTAATTCTCGACCCGCCGCGACCCGTAATTCTGCAACGGCGGGACTAGGTATCCGCGCCGCGCTCGCCCAGTTCCCGGCGCATGTCCCGGTTGATCCGGAGGGCGGCGTCGAGCTGGTCCTCCAGGGAGATGATGCGGCAGGCGGCCTCGATGGGAGTGCCCTGGTCGACGAGCTCGCGGGCGCGGGCGGCGACACGCAACTGGCGGCGGGAGTACCGGCGATGGCCGCCCTCCGAACGCAGCGGAGTGATCAGCTCGGCCTCGCCGAGGGCACGCAGGAAGGCGGGGGTGGTGCCGAGAACGTCGGCGGCCCGCCCCATGGTGTAGGCGGGGTAGTCGTCGTCGTCGAGATTCCCGGTGGCGCGGGCGTTCTCAGCGGGCATGGCACCTTCGTTTCGGGGACGCGGCGAGGGGTCCGGGCGGGCGCGGCACCCGTGCTCCGCGCGCGTCCGGCACCGGGATCCAGCACCGGCTGCCTCGTGCGACAACCCTAGCTTCGGTGGTCGCGCAGATGTGTCCTCGCCGTGACAGACTTTCACCGCGGTTCGCTTCGGCGTCTGCCGATGACACCCGAGACGAACGACACCCCCGGACGTACCAGTACCCGCCGGGTCGGCCCCGATCGCCGGTGCCCTGCGCCCGGCACGACGCGAGCGGCCACCTCACCCGCGGACCCCGGGCGCCGTACGTCAGCAGGGCTCGTCGGTGTGGGTGCGTTCGCCCTGGGAGCGGCTGCTGTACAGCCAGGGTGGGGCTTCGTACGGGGCGCCGGTGGTGAGGCGGGTGTCGACCGTCAGATGGAGCAGCGTGCCGCGTCCGTCGGGCCCGGCGGGGTAGCTGCGGGGTTCGTCGCAGGGGAACACCTGGCGCAGGACATGTGCGACCCGCTGGGCCGTGGCGGGGTCCGCCGCGATGACCCGCACCTCGGCGAGTCCGGCGCCCACGGGCGGGGACCACCGGACCTCGGGGGTGCTGTCGATCTCGTCGGTGCGGCCGGGCCTGGTTCGCATGGACGCCACCGCCCTCCGCTGCCGCAGGCCTCTGGTAGGTCCACGGTACTCCCGGGCTCACCGGCGAAGCCGACGGCCGCGGGCGGGGGCGGTGTGCGCGGCGGACCCGGTCGCAGCACGGAAAGGGCTGTCCCGTATCCCCCCGGCGCCGTGGGCCCGCCTCGGATGACGGGACAGCCCTTGGAGACGCGCGGCGTACCGCCCCGGGACAGCGGTGACAGGTCCTTCCCGGGCGCGTGCCGGTTCCCGCCGGCTCCGTCAGTAGGTGAGCGCGTCCTCGGCCGTGCCGAAGAAGCTGGTGACCTGGCCGTCGTTGACCGTGACGGGGCCGTCGTTGATCGGCACGGTGGCCGGGCTCTCGGATGCGGTGAGCGCGACCTCCACCTTGTCGGCGCTCTTGCCGCCCGAGGTGTCGGCGCGCGAGAACAGGATCCCCGCGTAGGCCTTCTCACCGGCGTTCAGGATCCAGTCCTCGCCGACGGGGCCCATGTGCTCGGCGGCGCCGTCGAGCCCCGGGATCGTGATGACCAGTTCGTCGGCCGGCAGCAGACAGGGGTCGCCGCTGTTGTTGGTGGCGGTCAGCAGCGCGTGGTTGACGGGCTTGGAGGCGACGGTGACGTTGTAGCTCAGGTCGGTCGTCTCGCACATGCCCACACCGCCGTCCTGGTCGTCGTCCGCGGCGGGCTCCGACGCCGCCGGGGTGCCGCCGCTCCCGGAGGAGGACCCCCCGCCGCCGGTGCCGCCGCCCCCGGGGGCGTCCGTGGCGGGCGTGTCCTTGCCCTTGTCCTTGCCTGCGTCCTTGCCCTTGTCCTTGGCCGGGGTGGACGCGCCGGCCGTCGCGCTCGGGGCGGCCGCGTCCTGTTCGGCGTCCCCCTTGCACGCGGTCAGGGCCAGGACGCCGAGCGACAGAGCGGCGAGTACGGCGGTGGTGCGGCGTGCGCGAACTGCGTGAACCATCGGAAGCCCCCCGAGAGTCGGAACGTTCCGGTGATGGTGACCCATGGGGGACATGTTTCCGCCCCCGCGTACCGAGAGAGAGCCGTCCTCGGACAGGTTTGTGACAGTGTGACAGCGCCGATGGCCGGAAACAGCGCCCCCTTTGGCCCGGCGCACGCCACATTCAGCCGAAATCGCACACGCGTGCATCCGAGCCCCTCCCGGGCTGGTCCTACAGGGCAACCCACTGCCCTTGGAGGACCCGATGCACCGACGTCTCGTCACCTCGGCCGTCACCGCCGCCCTGTGCGGCACCGCACTGGCCGGCACCGCCACGACCGCCTCCGCCGCACCCCAGGAGGTCGACTGCCGCAAGGTGAAGTGCGTCGCGCTCACCTTCGACGACGGCCCTGTGGCCGACACCAAGCGCCTGCTGAACATCCTGGGGGAACGGGACGTCAGAGCCACCTTCTACGTCGTCGGCAAGAACGCCGAGAAGTACCCGTCGACGGTGCGGGCCGCGTCGCTCGCCGGCCACCAGATAGGCAACCACAGCTGGGACCACGCCAATCTGACCAAACTGAGCGCCGCGAAGGTGAGGTCGCAGTTCGCCCGCACCGACGCGGCGATCAAACTGGCCACCGGCAAGAAGCCCACCACCGTCCGCGCGCCCTACGGCGCCCACAACGCGACCGTCCGCAGCGCCGCGGGCCGGCCGCTGGTGCACTGGAGCGTCGACACCCTCGACTGGAAGTACCGGGACAGCGCCCGTCTGATCAGGACCGTCAACGCCGAGACCAGGCCCGGCGACATCGTCCTCATGCACGACATCCACAGGACGACGGTCGACGCCGTCCCGGGCATCATCAAGGCCCTCAAGGCACGCGGCTTCCACTTCGTCACCGTCGACCAGCTCTTCGCCCCGGCCAAGCTGCCCGTCGGCAAGGTCACGTACCACAACCGCGCCGCCTACCGGCCTTGACCACGGCCGGGGCCGGGGCCCGGACCGGGCGGGAGCGGTCGTACGTCTGAAGTACGGCCTGTTCAGCTTCTCCTCCCGCGGCCCCGCGAGGACGGCGGCTTCCCCCGATCCCCCGACCGTCGTCGCGCCCGGCTCGGCGGTCTGCGTCATCCCGTTCTGGATGCCCGGCGGCCAGTTCCACAAGGAGTACACCGGCTGGGACCTGCCGCCGGGGTGGGCCAGGACAACGGCACGTCGCGGATCTCGACCGCCCGCCACATCAAGCGAGTTGAGGCGCAGGAGGGGGCGCGGGCCGGTATCGGCATCCGGGCCGCGTGGCAGCGCATCCGGCGGGGTGCGAGCACCCACGCGTTCACGGTGAAGGCCACGGGCAGCCTCCTACCCTCACCGCCCCGCTGCCCGGGAGGGCTTCGTCCGCCCCGGGCAGCGGGCGTTCCACCCGTGTGTGATGCTGCGTCGCGCGGCGTCGAGAACGACTGGACGCCCGAGTGTGACTCAGGTCACGGGAAGTCGGTGCGGGGTGCCGGACAGCTCATCGAGGTGAGCACACATATGCGTACCCGGGTACGGGCCGGGGATTCGAGCGCGTTCGCCGAGCTCTTCGACGCCTACGCCCGCGCGGTCTACAACCACGCCTTCCGGCTGACCGCCGACTGGTCCACGGCCGAGGACGTGATGGCCGCCACGTTCATGGAGGCGTGGCGGCTGCGCGACAAGGTCGACCCGGAGGGCGGCTCCCTGCGGCCCTGGCTGCTGGGCATCGCCACCAACACGGCGCGCAACCAGTACCGGAGCAACCGGCGCTACCGGGCGGCGGCGGAGGCCGCCGCGGCGGCCGAGCTCTCGGTTCCCGACCACGCCGAGGAGGTCGCGGACCGGCTCGACGGGCGGCAGCGCCTCGCGACGGCGCTCACCGCCCTCGCGTCGCTGCGCCGTCCGGAGCGCGAGGTCATCGCGCTCTGCCTGGGTGAGGGCCTGGACTACGAGGCGGCGGCGGAGGCCCTCGGCATCCCCGTCGGCACGGTCGCCTCCCGTCTCTCCCGAGCCCGCAGGAAACTGCGCAAGCTCGCCGAGGCCACCGGGAAGGAGCAGCAACGGAGAGGGAGCGCAGGCAGGTTGGGTGAGGCCCGCGGACCGTCGGCGCTCGCGGGGAGTCTTCGGGAAAGTCTCGTGAAACGGGAAGTCGGCCGGCCGGGCCGACAGACAAGAGGCGATCACGCATCCGCGATCCGGCCCGCACAGGAAGGAAACCGATGAACGCGAACACGTCCCGGCAGAACTCTGCCGCGTGGGAAGAGGGCGCCCAGCTCTTCGACCGGACGACGCGCGACCTGCCGCCGGGCCGTCACCAGTTGCACAAGGAGCGCATGATGGCCCGGATTCACGAGACGCAGCAGGCCGAGCACACGGGTACGGACACGGGGGCGAGGGGGACGGGCCCGGCGAAGGCCCGGCGGTTCCGGCTGCCGCGTCCGGCGATCGCCCTGCCCGCGCTGGCCGCCACGGTGGCCGCGGCGATCGGCGTCGTCATGGTGACGTCCGGCGGTGAGGCCCGTCAGGGCGGCGTCGCCTCCGGACCGGTCCTCACCACGACCGTCGGCGTGGCGAGTTCCGAGGGCGTGCCGCAGCTGCTCGACGAAATCGCGCTGGCGGCGGCGGACGGCAAGCACCCGGTGGCCGGGCCCGGCCAATACATCTACATCGAGTCCAAGGTCGCCGACACCTACGTGAAAACCGTCAACGGCAGGAGCAGCCTGGCCAGTCACGCGCTGCACACCCGTCAGGTGTGGGAGTCCCCGGACGGCACCAAGGGCTGGCTGATCGACCCGGCCGTGAACGACGGCCCCGAGGGCGAGACCCTGAGCCTCCCCGACGAGCAGGGCGACACCCCGACGGCGACCCTGAACGCGCCGTCGTACGACTACCTGGCGAAACTGACCACGGACCCCGACGAACTGCTCGCCAAGATCTACGACGAGACCGAGGGGCAGGGCAACACCCCCGACCAGCAGGCGTTCACCACCATCGGTGACCTGCTCGGCGAGAGCTACCCCCCGCGGGAGCTGTACCCGGCCCTGTTCAAGGCCGCCGCCAAGATCCCCGGGGTCGTCGTGGTGGACGACGCGGTGGACGCGGCGGGACGGCACGGTGTGGCGGTGGCCCGCCTCGACGAGACCAGCGGTCAGCGCGAGGAGTGGATCTTCGACAAGAAGACCCATGTCTTCCTCGGCGATCGCACGATCCAGGTGAACGGGACCAGCGGTGACGACGGTCTGATCAAGCCCGGCACGGTCGTCTTCACCAGCGCCGTCATGAAGCGCGCCATCGTCGACGGCATCAGGCGGATGCCGCCGCAGGCCGGCTGACGCGGCGGCGGGGCGCGCCCGGTGCCTCCGGTGGGTCGACCGGAGGCACCGGGCGCCGTCGCGGGACGCCGACCGGTCGCCCGCGCTCTGCCGGCGCAGCGATCGCGCCACCCGCGCGAGAAGTGGCGCGATCCACGGGTTGTCGCGCAGGAGCCGGAGGCGCAGCCTGTGCACTGGGAGCGCTCCCACACCGTCTTCGGGAGTCCCCGTCCCCACAGCACCACCTGAAGGCAACCCCCACACCCGGAAGAGGAACTCATGACTTGTCATGATCATGCTAAGAAGGCGCGCTTGCGTCCGGCTCTCCTCCTGAGCGTGCTCGCCGCCCTGCTGCTCTGCCTGGTCCCCGGGAGCGGCACCGCCGCCGCCCACGGCTCAGTCGTCGACCCGGCGTCCCGCAACTACGGCTGCTGGCAGCGCTGGGGCAACGACCATCTGAACCCGGCCATGGCCCAGCAGGACCCCATGTGCTGGCAGGCATGGCGGGACAACGCCAACGCCATGTGGAACTGGAACGGCCTCTACCGCAACGGATCCGCCGGCAACTTCCCGGCCGCCGTCCCCGACGGGCAGCTGTGCAGCGGCGGTCGCACCGAGGGCGGCCGGTACAACTCCCTGGACACGGTGGGCGCGTGGAAGACGACGGACATCTCCGGCAACTTCACCGTGAAGCTGTACGACCAGGCCAGCCATGGCGCGGACTACTTCCTGGTCTACGTCACGCGGCAGGGCTACGACCCCACCACCCGGCCCCTGAAGTGGAGCGACCTCCAGCTGGTCGCCCGCACCGGCCGGTACGCGCCCAGCCAGAACTACTCGATCCCGGTCAGCACGTCGGGGTACACCGGCCGCCACATCGTCTACACGATCTGGCAGGCCTCGCACTTGGACCAGACGTACTTCCTGTGCAGTGACGTGAACTTCCGCTGACCTGCGCGACCCACCGCCCGGCCCGCCCGGCCCGCATGGCCCGCTCGGCCCGCCCGACCCGCCGGACCCACCGGGACCGCCGGGTCCGGCGGGCCTTCGGCGGGAGTCCTCGTGACATCGTCCGGACCGGACTGTGACGGGGCGCGCGCCCGGATGTGTGAGGCTGGCTCGGCCGGGCCGAACGAGTCAGTACGGGGGATGCGTGAACGAGGTTCTGTACAGCGAGCGGTCGTGGAATCCACTGGCGCGGACCGTGGAGTTGACCGAGGACCTGCTGCGGAGGGGAGGCAGGACCACACCGCTGACCGAGCTGCACCTCGGTGCCATGGCGGAGGCGTACCACCGCGGGTACTGGCTGGGGGGCGGCGGTACCGAGCGCCCGCTGGCGACGCTCGCGGAGGGGCCAGGCGTCGTGCCGGTGACCCGCGTCACCGGCACCACCGCGCCGGTACGCGTGCGGCAGGCCGCCGAGTTCGCCCGATCGCTGGGTGAGTTGGCGCTGCGTCAGTGCGGTGGGCCCGGCCAGGTGGCCGCCCTGGCGGAGCAGGCGCGGGCCGAGGGGGTGCCGCTGTGGATCGCGCGGCGGGTCGCACCGGGACCCGCAGGACCCGTCGTCGTCGCCGTGGACCGGCGTCTGGTGCGCGTGGACGTCTGGGGGCCCCAGGCTCCCGTCGTACGGATCCGCGCCCCGTACGGTTACCGGCCCGATGCGTCGGACTCGTCCAAGGGCCTGCGTCTGACGCTCGGCGAGGACACGGCGGCGCCCGCGTTGGACAAGAAGCTGCGCAGGTCGAGGAGTTCCGTGGCGGTGCGGCTGGCCGGTCGGCGGTGGGTGTTGCGGCGCGAGAACGCGATGAGCTCGTGGCTGCTGTGCGACGAACGGCGCGTCGCCCTGCTGTCGCGTCCCCCGCGCCGACCGGTGCCGGCCCCCGACACGGTCCTGCTGCCGCTGTCCCCGGTGCACTACGAGAGCCGGGACCCGCTGGACGCCGTGATGGCGCAGGCGTTCGCCGTCGCCTTCGGCCTCGGGGACACGACGGGCCTCGCGCGGTTCCGTCCGACCCGGCGCCCGGTGAACGACCGTGAGCCCCTCGCCCTCGATGAGGACTGGGACCGCCCCTGGTTCAGCAACCTCGGCACGGGCGGCGACGACAACGAGTCCGGCGGCGGCGACGGCTGGGGATCGGACGGCGGCGACGGCGGTGGGGGCGGCGACGGCGGCGGCGATGGGGGTGGGGGCGGCGGGGACTGAGGCGGCGCCGCGGAGGCCGGGCAGGACAAGTCGGCCTCCAGTGCCGGGCTGCCGGGCCGGTGCGGCCCTCCTGCGGGACCCGGCTGCCCGCCGAGCCGGCTCGGGTCCGCTGTGCTTGCCGGGCGCCGGTTCGGGTACCGCGTCACCATGAGGGTGATATCCGTACGGTCAGGCGATTGCTGAAAGCGATGGGTTCGTGACTCGTCTCAGCGGCTTCGGGGACGACGGGGTGAGTGGAGCGGGCGATGCTCTGCCCCTCGCGCTGCAGATCGCCGATGCCGTGGACAGCCTCGCGCAATTGTGGGCGACGGCCGGTCAGTCGGCGAGTCTGCGTCTGTCGCCGCATCAGCTGCGGGCGCTGCGCATCGTGCAGACCGGACCGGGGCTCAATCTCACCGCACTCGCGGAGGGGATGGAGATGGGGCTGCCGACCGCCAGCCGGCTCTGCGACCGGCTGGAGGCGGCGGGGCTGCTGGAGCGTGTGCTGCACCCGCACAAGCGGCGTGAGGTGCAGCTGAACCTCACGGGGCACGGGCGGCAGGTCCTGGAGGAGGTGGCCGCGAACCGGTCCCACGCGCTCGCCGCGGTCCTCGCGGCGATGCGGCCCGCCGAACGGGACGCGCTGGGCCGGGGGATGCGTGCGTTCCTCTCCGCTCAGGACGGCCCTCCCGGCGGTGTCGGCCCGGACGCCGACGGTTCCCGGAGCTGACTGCCCCGCGCCGGCCGCGCCGGCCGGGACCCGGGTGCCCCGGGGACCTCGCTCACGGCGGGCCCGCACGCGGTGAGGGCAGGTCGGGAAGCCACTCGGTCACGGTGACGGTGGTGCCCAGGCCGGGGCGGCTGTCCAGCGCGAAGTCCTGGACCAGGCGTCTGGCGCCGCCCAGCCCCATGCCCAGCCCGCCGCCGGTGGTGTACCCGTCGGCCATGGCCAGTTCGATGTCGCGGATGCCCTGGCCGCGGTCGACGAAGGACAGCCGCAGTCCGCGGCGGCCACCGTCGTCCAGTGTGGTGATCTCCGCATGCCCGCCGCCTCCGTGGACGAGTGTGTTGCGGGCGAGTTCGCTGGCCGCCGTCACCACCTTCGTCTGCTGGACCAGTCCGAACCCGAGGTCGGCGGCGGAGCGGCGCACCTGCCGGCGCACCCAGGCCAGGTCGGCGTCCGAGGTGATGGGAAGACGCGTGGTCGAGGGCGGCGGGGCATGCATCACGCACCCCCTTCCGGGTGAGCGGGCGGGGTCGGCCGCGGGTTCGGCCCGTCGGCGGTCCCGGCGAGGACTCGGGGAGCCGGACGCCGCGCGGTGGAACCGGCGGGGGAGCCGGTCACCGCGGGCTCGCTCCGGCGGCGGCACGAGGGGGGACGACGATGCCCTGTCGGGTGTGCGCGCCGGCCAGGGCATCGCGGAGACCGGTCCGCGTGAGGATCGCTCCGGGGCCGGTGCGGAGGTCGGTGCGGAGGTCGGTGCCGGGGTGGACGAGGGTCCGTGCGGTGAACAGGGCGGCGTCCGCCCGGCGCCGGGAGGCCCGCTCGCGGCGCCGTTCCGGGAACCCGCTCTGCTGCCGGGCCGCAGTGGGGGTCGTCCCGCTCTGAGTCACGTGCGTCTTCTCCCTGCTGCGAGCCCCCGCGGCCGACCGAAAGACAAGCCATCAGGGCAAATATTGCCGCATGACAACAGTAGCGCGGGGGTCCGGGACGGACAACGAGCGTTCGCCACAAGGAGTTTGCTCCGCCGGTCAGTGATCCGCCGGTCTCCCGCGCCAGTCCAGGCAGACGACGAGGGCGTCGTCGTCCGGCAGGGCCTCGCCGCGGTGGCCGGTCAGCTCCCGCAGGATGGCGCGCGGCACCTCGGCCGCCGGCAGCAGCCGGGTGGAGTGGATGGCCCGAGCCAGGGCCGCTTCCCCGTACGCCTCCCCCTTGGGCGAGGCCACCTCGTGGACACCGTCGCTGACGAAGACCAGCCGGTCGCCGGGCTCGACGTGGAAGTCCTGGGCCACGTAGTCCGTCTCCTCGAACATGCCGAGGGGGAGCTGGGCGTCGAACGTGACGCGCTCCACGGTGCCCGACCGCAGCCGCAGCAGCTGGGGGGAGCCCGCGTCCACGACGCTCGCGTGTCCCGTGGCCAGGTCGAAGTCGAACATCAGGACGGACAGATAGCAGCGTCCCCGGTAGTGCGCGTAGACGGCCTGGTCGGCCAGGGCGGCCTGGTCGGCGATGGAGATGCCGGCCCGCCTGGCGTTGCGCAGGGCGTTGATGGCCAGGTTCGTCAGCAGCGACGCCTCTATGCCCTCCCCCATGCCGTTGGTGACGTACAGCATCAGACTGTCGGCGGTGGCGGACCAGTCGAAGTTGTCGCCGAAGATGGCGTAGGCGGGCTCCAGCTGGGCCCCCAGGTCGTACTCGGGGCGGGAACAGGAGCGGCCCGGCAGCAGCTGCCACTGCATCTCGGCGGCCAGGGTGAGCCGGTCCTTGCGGCGTGTCTGCAGATACAGGTCGGTGTCCCGCTCGGCGACGAGCACCTCGTGTCCGAGGACGTCGGCGATCTCGGCGAGTTCGGATTCCCATTCCCGCGCGGCCTCGCTGCCGGGCAGGGTCACGGACAGCACGCCGAGCCGGTCGCCGCGCACGCTGACCGGCAGGTGCAGGCGCGTCCGCCCGTCGGGCCGCTCCTCCCGGTACGGCTTCTGCGAACCGAAGGCCCGGCCGACCGTGGTGTTGTGCAACGACACGGGCTCCAGGGTGTGCGGCTGGACCGACACGGGCTGGAGCACGGTCAGGCTGTAGTCGGCCAGGAACAGCTCGGTCTCCTCCGCCCCGTACTGCTCGCCCAGTACGGAACGGGTGGCGTCGAGCAACTCATGGGGAGCCGCGGTGCGCAGAGCGCGCTCGGCGGCCAGGAATCTCTTCATGACGGGCTATACACCAATCTTTCTCCGCGAGGTGCGTGCCTCCGCTACGAGGCCGGGATTCCGGTCGGTTCGGGCCGGATGTTCGGGGCATCCATGGCCGGCGTGCGCGCCCTGGGCGCCTCAGGTGGAGTTCCGCGGCGGTGCGACGTACGGCACGTTCTGCCGGCGTGCCGGACGCCGTTGCTTCTCCCGCGAAGATCCACCAGAAGGGTCCTAGTACGCTGACAGTCAGCCCAGCGCCTGCGAGAGTGTGACCGTGACTGCCTTCCGCCGCCGCCCAGAGCCTGACGAGGTCGCGCGTGTGACCACGACGGCCGTCGAGCTGCTGGAAGTCGTGTGGGGCCGCGCCTCCACCACGCCCACCTCAGCGTCCCAGCTGCGCGTCCTCCACATACTCGAGCACCAGGACGGCATCAACCTGCGCACCCTGGCCGAGACGCTGGCGTCGACGCCGCCGTCCACGAGCCGGCTGTGCGACCGGCTGCACGCCGCGGGATTCGTCGAGCGGGTGGTGAGCCCCGAGGACAGGCGTGAGGTGCGGCTGCACCTCAGCGGCCGGGGCCGCGCCTTCCTCGCCGACCTGCGGGCTCGCCGGGAGAGGGAGCTGCGGAAGGTGCTGGCGGACATGCCCGCCGTGAAGCGGACCGCCCTGCTGGAGGGGCTGGAGTCCTTCTGTGCCATCGCTGCCGTGCAGATCCACGACGACGCCCCGGACTCCAGCAGCCGGACCGCCTGAGCGGTCCCGCGCGGCGTCGGCGGCACCGTCGCCTCTCTGCGACGGCGACCCGCGCACGGAGCGGTCTCCGTCCACCGGAGCATCCCATGTCCTTCCCCGCGCACGTCCGACACGTGACACGGTTACTTTGTTGTCTCCCAGCCATTATTGTCAAACGACAACAGTTTGGTTCCGTCATCGCCTGCAGGCGTACGGGTACCCCGTGGAGGACGTGTTCCTCGGTGCCTGTGGTCCTTGTCTCCCCAACGGGGGGCGAACGGCCGGGGCCGGCGGATGACGGAGCGTCCCCCGTCCATCCGCCGGCCCCGGCCGTCGTCCGCCCGCACCGCCTAGGAGAGGGACCTGTAGCCGCTCCAGCCGGTCGCGATCCGGGTCCGGGGCCCGAACGAACCCTTGCCGTCACCGCTGTTGCGCCACAGGTTGCCGCTGGTGTCGCGGGCGACCAGGTCCGGGTGGCCGTCGTCCGTCAGGTCGCCGACGCCGACGATCGCGTTGTACGAGCCGCCCCAGTTCGACAGCACCTTGACGCGGGCCGCGAACGTGCCGTCGCCCTTGCCGTCGTAGCGGTAGAGGTTGTCGGACGCGTCCTGGGCCAGGAGGTCCGCCTTGCCGTCGCCGGTGATGTCGCCGGTGCCGACGATCTTCTTGTAGCCCTTCCAGTTGTCGTAGAGCTTGACGCGGGAGGCGAGCTTGCCGTCGCCCGTGCCCTTGATGAGGTAGACCGCTCCGGTGGAGGAGTTCCTCGCGACCAGGTCCGGGCGGCCGTCACCGCTCACGTCGCCGGGCGACGTCAGGACGTCGTACTGCGTCCAGCCGCTGGTCGCGAGGGTCGTGTACGACGTCGAGGGCTTGACGGCCGCCCCGCAGCCCGGCTTGTACAGCCGCAGCGCGCCGCTGCTGTAGCGCACGAGGAGGTCGTTGCAGCGGTCACCGCTCAGGTCGCCGAAGGGGACGGCCTTGATGGTCGTCGGCCAGCCGGTGCCCGTGTACTTGTCGCCGAGGCCGCCCGTCCCGGTGCCGCTGTGGAAGGTCAGCCCGCCCGAGGAGTTGAGGGTGAGCAGGTCGCCGCGGCCGTCGGGGCCCTCGGGGCTGACGAAGTCGCGGCGTACGGCGGCGCCGCGTTGCAGGTAGCCCTCACCGCTGGTCACCGTGTCCGCCGCGGAGGTTCCGAGGCCGGTCGCCCTCAGGGTCCAGGTGAAGTGGCCGTTGGGGAAGTGGCTCCCGCTCGCCGTCCGACCGTCCCAGGTGGCCGTCACCCGGCCCGGGGTGGCGCCGCCGGTGAGCGTACGGGTGGCCTTGCCGTTGGCGCCGCTCTGCACCGAGGTGAAGGTGAGCGACCAGGAGGTGACCGGGCGCGACAGCACCCACTGGCCCTCGAAGGGCATGCCCGTGGACACGTAGCTGCCGGCCGACGTCTCGAAGGCGGTCACCGCGGACGGGGCGATGCCCGTGGTGGTGGCGTGCGTGCGCTCGTAGTCGTCGAACCAGGCGACCAGCCCGGTGTACTCGTCGACCGTCCACCGGTAGCGGCGGTCCGCGCTCAGGCCCTGGTCGGCCAGGTCCGAGGCGATGGTGCGCGTGGTGCCGGTGGCGGCCTCGGTGAGGACCAGCGTTCCCGTGCCGTGGTCGTGGCGGACGGTGAAGCCGTCACCGAGGAGCACGTCTCCGGGCGTGACCGCCGTCGACGTACCGGCCCTCGTGTCGTACACGCCCGCCGAGTCCGTGCCGCACGCCCAGTACACCCAGCGTCCCGCCGCCTGGAGTTCGCTCGGCACGCAGGCCAGGCCCGGCACGCTCACCGTGGTGAGCGTCTTCTCCAGCGGGATGCTGTACGAGGTGAGCCGGCCGGCGGTGCTGGTGGCGCTCCACAGGGTGGAGCCGTTCAGGGCCGCGGCGCGCACGGACCGCTTCAGCTTCTGGCCCTGGCCGAACTCACCGACGTACTGCTGCGGGGTGGCACCGCCGGAGTCGAACACGGCGTAGTCGTCGGAGACGTCGACGATGCGTCCGCCCTGGCCGCCGAAGTCCAGGTAGTGGCCGCCGATCTCCACCAGCCGGTCCTCGCCGCCGCCCTCGCCCTCGTCGGTGCCGCCGTTCGCGTCGAGGTAGACGTCCCGGCCGTCGAGGTTCCCCCACAGCGCCGAGCACATGACGCCCTCGTACGGGCAGAGGGCGGAGTGGATCGGGCCGCCCGCCGTGGCCTCGGACGCCGTCAGGGTGGCGGAGCCGTCGGTCGTGAGGGTGCGCACGGACGTGGTGTCCGCGGTGGCGGCCGGGTCGTCCTCGGCGACGCGCAGGCTGCCGCGGCTGAGCGCGATGCCCGTCTTGGGGTTCTCCAGAGCCGGGGCCTGCCGGACCTTCGTCAGCGTCAGCGTGCCGTCCTCGGTCTGGCTCACCCGCTGCACCCACCAGTCGTCGGCGCCGGTGCCGCCGCTGACCAGTGCGCTCCTGTCATCGGCCGCCAGCGTGTACGCACCGGCGCTCGCCAGCAGGGTCTGCCGCACCGACGGGTCGTCCACATTGACCGCGACCAGCTGGGAGCCGAGCGAACCGGAGGACAGCGAAAGCAGCAGCCAGTCGCCGACCAGGACCGGGTCGCCGTCGAGCGCGCCCGGGTGGGCGGGCAGCGTGACGACCCGCTCGGCGGCGGTCAGGTCCGTGCGGGACTTCAGGTGCAGTACGGCGGTGTCCGCGTCGTACCAGCCGATGCGGTCCTCGCTCATCAGGTGGTGATCGGCGGCGGTCGTGTCGGTGAACGCGTGGGCGTTCACGGCCGACTCGACGTCGATGTAGTCGACGGCGCCGCCGCGCGCCCAGAGCACACCCTCGGAGTCCGCGGCGACGACCTCCTTGTCCTGGAGGTTCGTCGGCTCGCCGGTCACCTTGCGGACGCGCTTGGCACCGTCGACGACGTCGATCAGGGCGCGGCCGGTGACGACCGTGTCACCGGCCATGCCCCGGTAGTAGCCGTCGGTGGTGGAGCCGTTCCAGCTCAGGCTGCGCGTGGTGGCCGTGGCCGGATCCCAGAGCGTGACGGACGACGCGTAGGTCAGCGAGGCCGGCCCCAGTGCGACCACGTCGCTGTCCGACCCGAACCACGCCGTACGGCAGTCGGCGGTGAGGGAGCAGGTCGAGACCGGGACGTAGACGCTGCCGTCGGCCCTCTTGACGGTGACGGTCCTGCCCGTCGTGTAGTCGGTCCACAGCATCCCCGCCCGGCCGGCCTGCCGGTGCAGGAAGCCGCTGTCACCGGCCACGTAGGGGCGGTCGGTGCGCGGTGTGGTGCTGATCGGGTCGACCAGGGTGATCGCGGTGGTGTCGCCGTCGGTCGCTTCCGCGGAGCCGCCGCCGGTCGACAGGACGACGGCGGACGCGGCCACGAGGACCGCCAACGAGGAGACGGCGGCGGCGGGCCCGCCCCGTCCCGGGGCGTGTCTGCCCACGTAGGTTCCCTCCCCGGCGAGGACCTCATGCCCTCGCACAAATGGCCGGATCGTATCAGGGGGCGGTGGCGCCGAGGAGGGCGCCCACCGGCGGAAACGGCGAGCTCACACGGGTGAACGGGGGGGAGGGGCGGGCAGCGCGGCGCGAGGCCGTGACCGGACTCCCGTCCCGGTCACGGCCCCGCGGGAGCGCAGGTCGGTCGTCGGCGGGTCAGCAGCAGCCGCCCGCGGCGACCGGCTCCTTCGCGCCGGTGTCGGAGCCGGTGTCGGTCGTGCCGGTGCAGCAGGTGCTGCCCGGCTGCTTGGTGAGGGAGCCGGCGTCGGCCTTGACGACGTACACCTCCCAGGGCTCGTGGCCGGGACCGTGGACCCAGACCTTGTCCTGGAGGGCGTAGCAGCAGGTGGTGTCGGTCTCCACGTCGGTGGCCAGGCCCGCCTCGCCCAGGCGGGCGGTGGCGGCGTGGACCTCCTCGCTCGTCTCGACCTCGACACCGAGGTGGTCCATACGGGTCGCCTCGTCCGGGGCGCCCTCGATGAGGACGAGCTTGAGCGGGGGCTCGGCGAGGGCGAAGTTGGCGTAGCCGTCGCGGAGTTTGGCGGGCTCGGCGCCGAACAGCTTGGTGTAGAAGGCGACGGACGCGCCGAGGTCGGGCACGCGCAGGGCGAGTTGTACGCGGGATGTCATGGCGGGCCTCCTGGGGTGGGTGGGGTGGTCAGCAACCGCCGCCGGCGGCGGCCGGGGCGGAGTCGGTGCGGGGCGCGGCAGGGGCCGCGCAGCAGCCGCCGCTCTCGCCGCCCTGCGCCGCGTCGGGCTCGTCGAACAGGCCCGCGCCGCCGCAGACCCCGGTCTCGGGAAGCGTGAGCTCCACGCGTTCGGCGGCTTCGCGGTCGCCGGCGATGGCGGCGGTGACGGAGCGGACCTGCTCGTAGCCGGTCATGGCGAGGAAGGTGGGGGCGCGGCCGTAGGACTTCATGCCGACCAGGTAGACGCCCTGCTCGGGATGGGAGAGCTCGCCCGCGCCGTGCGGGTGGACGGTGCCGCAGGAGTGGACGTTGGGGTCGATCAGCGGGGCGAGCGCGGTGGGGGCCTGGAGGCGTTCGTCGAGGCCGAGGCGGAGTTCGGAGAGGAAGGACAGGTCGGGGCGGAAGCCGGTCAGGACGATGACCTCGTCGACCGGGTCGAGGCGGCGGCCGTCCTCCGCGACCAGGCTGAGCCGGCCGTCGCCCGCGCGGTCCACAGCCTGTGTACGGAAGCCGGTGACGGCGCTCGCGTGCCCGGCGTCGACGGCGGCCTTGGCCCGCAGCCCCAGCGCGCCCCGGGCGGAGAGCTGGTCGGCCTCGCCGCCGCCGTAGGTGTTCGCCCCGATGTCCCGCCGCAGGATCCACACCGCGTGCGTGCCCTCGTCCTCCCTCGCCAGGTCGGCGAGGAGCGCGAGCGCGGTGAAGGCGGAGGCGCCCGAGCCGACGACGGCGGTGCGCCTGCCCGCGTAGCGGGCGCGTACGGCGGGATCGCCCAGGTCGGGGACGCGGTAGGCGATGCGGTCGGCGGCCGCCCGTTCGCCGAGCGCGGGGAGACCGTCGGCGCCCATGGGGCTGGGGACGGACCAGGTGCCCGAGGCGTCGACGACGGCGCGTGCGGTGATCCGCTCCTCATGGCCGTCGGCGGACCGGATGTGCACGGTGAACGGCTGCTCGTCGCGGCCGGAGTCCACGACGCGGTCGCGGCCGGCCCGGGCGACGCCGGTCACCGTGGTGCCGTAGCGGACCCTGTCTCCGAGCAGAGCGGCGAGGGGCTTCAGGTAGCGCTCGGCCCAGTCGCCACCGGTCGGGTATGCGGCGGTGTCGGGGCGGACCCAGCCGGTCGGGGAGAGCAGCTTCTCGGCGGCCGGGTCGACGAGCTCGCCCCAGGGGGAGAACAGCCGGACGTGCGCCCACTCCCGTACGGCGCTGCCCGCGGCCGGGCCGGCCTCCAGGACCAGCGGTTCCAGGCCGTGCTCGACGAGGCGGGCGGCGGCGGCCAGGCCGATGGGTCCGGCGCCGACGACCACGACGGGCAGCCGGTCGTCGGTGAGCACGCTGTTGCTGGACGCGGCCACGGAGTTCCCCTTTGTTTCGATGTTCGTCGATCTCCTGTGCCGCCCAGCATGGCACCTGTATCGACAGGCGTCAACATAGACATTCATCGAAGTAGGGCCCAAGGATCAAGATCGATCAGTCCTCGCTCACTGGTTCGACATGTGTCAACATAGATGCATGTCGAACACGAAGGCGCTGCCGTTGCTGGAACCCGCCTCCGGTGAGGCCGTGGTGCCGTGCTGCCCGCCGCTCACCGAGCGCCCGTTCACCGCGGACGAGGCCGAGACGGCCGCGCGCATGTTCAAGGCCCTCGGCGATCCCGTGCGCCTGCGGCTGTTCTCCGCAGTGGCCTCCCACGAGGGCGGCGAGGCGTGCGTGTGCGACATCTCCGACGTGGGCGTCTCGCAGCCGACCGTCTCCCACCACCTGAAGAAGCTCAAGGAGGCCGGCCTGCTCACCTCCGAACGGCGTGGCACCTGGGTGTACTACCGGGTCGAGCCGTCGGTGCTCGCCGCGATGGGCCGCCTCCTGACCAGGGCCGCGCCGACGGCCTGAGGCCGCTTGCCCCCACGGCGGCCCGAACCCCGCCGACCGGCGGGGTGGCGCGGGCCGGTCGGCGGGGCAACTCCCGTGACTCATCGGATAGTTGGCCGATCTCGCGCCTCGGCAACGTTGCCCCGGTGACCGAGATCGACAGCGCCGAGAAGGCGCCCCTACGACACTCACCCACACCCGGCGCCGCGCCGGCGCCGGACGACGACGCGGCAAGGGCAGCCGCCGCGCCGCCGGCACGGCTGGTCGGGGTGGACCTCGCCCGCGCACTGGCCGTCTTCGGGATGTTCGCCGTGCACGTCGGCCCCTTCCCCACGCCCGGCGGCGGAGTCGGCGACTGGTTCCTGGGCCTGGCGAGCGGCCGGGCATCGGCCCTCTTCGCCACCCTCGCGGGGTTCTCGCTGATGCTGATCGCCGGCCGCCTGGAGCCCAAGACCGGCCTGGCCGGCCGTCAGGCCAGGGCCCGGATCGTGATCCGCGCCGTGATCCTTCTGGCGGTGGGCACCGCGCTGGCGATGACCAACTTCGGCGGCGCCGGCATCCTCAACTTCTACGCGATGTACTTCCTGCTGTCGCTGCCCCTGCTGCGGCTGCGGGCCAGGACCCTCGCGATCATCGCGGTCACGCTCGCGGTCGTCACGCCGCAGCTGGCGTACGCCCTCCGGGCGCTGCTCACCGAGTCGATGGTGAACACCATCGACGGTTACGACCCGATCGCGCAGCTCTCCGGGGTGGGCGTGCTCGACTTCCTCCTCACCGGCCTCTACCCGGCGATCACCTGGATGACGTTCGTGGTCACCGGCATGGCGCTGGGCCGGCTGGACCTGTCCTCGGGCGCGGTGCGGCGGAGGCTGGCCGTGGTCGGTCCCGCGCTGATCGCGTTCGGCTACGGCGTCTCGTGGCTGGTGCTCCGGCTGACCGGAGGTGACAAGGAGATCGCGGCCGGCATGCCCGACATGAAGGACTTCGACGCACTGAAGGACGCCGGAGCGGCGTCGTCAGCCTTCGACATGCCGGTCGGCAGCGGGCTGTGGGGCCCCGACGCCTGGGGGCTGCTGGCGGCCGAGCCGCACAGCGGCTCCACGTTCGACCTCATCGGCAGCCTGGGGATCGCGATCACCGTGCTGCTGTGCCTGACGGTGGCGTTGGAGCGGCTGCCGGTACTGCGCCGGCTGGCGGCGCCGGTCATCGCCGTCGGCACCATGTCCCTGACCCTCTACGTGGGCCACATCCTGGTGATCCTCGCCCTGCCCGGCGAGTCGGCCACCCCGCCGCAGTCCGCCTCGGCCGGACTGCTGCTCGCGTTCGTCCTCGGCGCCACCCTGTTCGCGGCGACCTGGTCCCGCTTCTTCCGCCGCGGACCGCTGGAGTACCTGCTCAACAACGCCACCCGACTGGCGAACCGGGTCCGTTGACCCGCGGGGGTCCCCCGGGCCCGGGCGGGGCTGCGGACCGTGGTGGCCGCGGCCCCGCCCGGGCGTCGGGGACGGGGTGGGATCAGGACGGGTCGCCGTACAGCAGACCGCGTCCGTTGGTGCCGATGTAGACACGGCCGAAGGTGTCGGGGTCGCCGGTGATGACGCCTAGGCTGCCGATGGCGCCCCACTGGTGGGCGTCGTCGTTGACGCGGAGCCAGGTGGCGCCCTTGTCGGTGGAGCGGAAGACTCCGGTGACGCCGTCGACGGTGCCGAGCAGGTAGAGGGCCTGGTAGCCGGCGCCGGGTGCGGCCTTGCCGAAGCCGAGGGCGGAGGCGGACTTCACCGTGGTGAGTGTGGTGAAGGTGCGGCCGCCGTCGGTGGAGTGCAGCAGCCCCCTGTCGCCGCCGGAGATCCACAGGTCGCCGCTGATGCCGGGGACGGCGGTGAGCTTGCCGGAGGGCAGGTCCGTGGCGCGGGGGGTGAAGGTCGCGCCGCCGTCGGTGCTGGCGAAGAGCTTGCCGCCGGACAGGGAGTAGAAGGTGCCTGCCGAGGAACGGTCGGCGACGACCACGGCGTCGGTGCCCAGCCCGCTGACCTTCGACCAGCTCGCTCCCATGTCGGTCGAGCGGTAGGGGGCCTGGCCGGCCTCGGTCCACACGATGGTGGAGCCGTCCGCGGCGAGCGCGATGCGGCCGCTGCTCGCGCCGGCGACCGGTTCTGCCTTGAAGCCGTTCCAGGTGCTGCCGCCGTCGGTGG
Source organism: Streptomyces sp. NPDC030814 (assembly GCF_055572155.1). NCBI lineage: Bacteria > Bacillati > Actinomycetota > Actinomycetes > Kitasatosporales > Streptomycetaceae > Streptomyces > Streptomyces sp. NPDC030814. Next base: position 73,425 of record NZ_JBVIDX010000004.1, on the reverse strand, counting down.
AGTAGGCACCGTCGCCCGTGTCGCCCGTTCCGACGCGGACCATCATCGAGGGCTTGGACTGGGCGAAGTCGATGTCGGTGCTGTTGTTCATCAGCGGGCTCTTCAGCCGCCCGGAGGGCACCTCGGTCAGGGAGTCGTGGCGGAAGCCGCCCTGGTCGCCCATGGAGGTGATGACGGTGGCGCCGCCGGGCGGGGCGATCGCGTCCAGCAGCGAGGTCTCCTCCAGCCCGCGGGCCCCGGAGACCCAGTGGCTGGTGCCTCCGCTGTCGGAGGCGTTCGCGTCCTTGCTGCGCCAGATGCCGTTGCCGGTGCCGTACAGCGCGTGCCCGGAGTCGAAGGGATCGATGGCCAGCGCGGTCATCCAGTGCCCGGTGTGGGTGCCGACGTACGGAGCGCCGGAGGCGTCCCGCTGCGACTTCTCGGCCAGGGCCTTCCAGGTCGTGCCGCCGTCGGTGGTGCGGTAGACCTCGTCCTCGGGCCACCAGCGGTCCAGGGTGGTGACCATCACCGTGGAGGGCTTCTGCGGGTCGACGGCCAGACCGGAGAACCCGTAACCGCCCTGGGAGGGGGAGATGTTCTTCCACGTGCCGCCGGACGGCGTGTACTTCCACACCGAGCCCGCCGTCGCGTCCATGGGGCCGATGCTGTTGCTGTAGGACAGGTACAGCGACCCGTCACCGGAGACCACACCGTGCTGCGGCATCTGGCCGGTGGGCTGCCCGGAAACGGCCTGCCAGCTGCTGCCGCCGTCGGTGGAGCGGTACAAGGACGTGGACTTGTCGTTGACGCCGACATAGACCGTGTTGCTGCCGGCCTTGCCGTACGTCACGAAGGAGATGCCCGCGCCGCTGCCCGCCCCGTCCTTGACCGGGAACGAGGAGACCTGGTTCCAGGTCGCGCCGTGGTCGGTGCTGCGCCACAGGCCGTTCTTGCGGGTGCCCAGCAGCAGGGTGCTGTTGTCCGAGGGGTTGATCACGAGCCGTTCGCCCGCGCCGCGGCCGGGCTCGTTGGCGCCCAGCTTGAAGGGCAGGGCGGTGCGCTTGAAGGTCCGGCCCCGGTCGGTGGAGCGCAGCATCTCGCCGTTGCCGGCCCAGTCGTTGGTGTAGGTGCCCGCCGCGAGGTAGAGCCGCTCGGGGTCGACAGGGTCGGTGGCCACCGAGTCGATGCCCAGCAGGTTCCAGTCCTTCTCACCGAGCCAGTCGGTCAGCGGGATCCACTGCTCGGCCCCGGTGTCCCAGCGGTAGGCGCCACCCATGTCGGTGCGCGCGTACAGCAGGCCCTTCTCCTTCTGGTTGAACACCAGCCCGGTGACATAACCGCCGCCGACCACCTGGGCGTTCTTCCACACGTACGGTCCGGTCTTGGCCGTGACCTGTGTGTCGCCGGTCGCGGACGCCTCGGTCCCGCCCACCTTCACCAGCTTCCACTGCTGGTTGGTGCTGCCCCGGCTCGGATACTGGATGACGGCCGCGCCCTGGGCCGTGGAACCCCCGGAGACATCCAGGACCTGGCCACTCCTGCGGGAGGTGAGGGTGACGGCGTCGGACGACCCGCTCACGTCGTCGATCCGCCACTCCTGGGACGTCGCGGAGCTGTCGGTCTGCTGCTCGGTGGCGGCGGCCTGGGCGGTCGAGTTGCCGGCGACACCCAGCACCTTGCCGCTGTTGCGGTTCACCAGTTCGTAGTAGCCGCCCTCGGCGGGCTTCAGCCGCCACTGCTGGTTGGCGGTGTTCTGGTCGGTCCACTGCTGGATACGGGTGCCGTCGGCGGTGGAGAAGCCGTTGACGTCGAGCACCTTGCCGCTGCGCACGGACACGAGCTTGTAGAAGGCGTCGTTGTCGATCGTCGCGGCCTGCGAGTCCTCCTGCGTCAGCAGAACGTACGGCACGACGGCGAGGGGCACACCGAGCAGCAGGGCGGTGGCGGTCCAGCGACGGCGGTGACGCCCGCGGCGCCCGCCGTTCGTGGGGTTGTTCATGGGGAGGAGTTCTCCTTGGAAGCCGTTCACGGGGAAAGGCGGATCCGGCCACCGGAACTGACCGGATCCGCCTTCCTGTGGTCACAGGCCCCGCAAAGGGTTGCCTTGATCCAAAACTTTTTTCGGGTCATCCCGTGGGTGGTTGGGGCGGGATCAGGGCGTCCAGGGCGTGGTCCAGGACGGTGAGCAGCCGCTCCTGCTGCTGCGGGGTGTAGAGCATGCGCAGGGCGAGACCGTCGGACAGCGCGATCACCGCGTCGGCGACGGCGGCCGCGTGGGCTCCGTGCCCCGCCGATTCCAGCCAGTCGGCCAGCGCCTGCCGGATGTCCTCGTCGACCTGTCGCCGGATCGCGGCCAGGCGGGGGTGATGGGCCGCGTGGACGGCGAAGGCGAGTTGCGCGGTGGCCTCGGCGCGCCGCTCGGCGTCCAGGGGCAGCGCCGTCAGGATCAGTTCGCGCAGCGCCTGGCGCAGCGGCAGCGTGGGGTCCACGTCGGCCATCCGGCGCTCGACGCGCTCACCTGCCAGGTCGGCGGCGAAGGCGAGCATCTCCTCCTTGGTGCGGAAGTACTTCTGCACGGCGCCTGGGGAACGGCCGGCGGCGGCGGCCACGGTGCGCACACTGACCTCGTCGAGACCGCGCTCGGAGACCAACTGCAGCAGGGCCGCACCGATGTGCCGGCGCTGTTCGTCCCTGTCGACCGTCTTGGGCATCGGCCGGACTCCCCTCTTTAAGATACAGTCGTATTCTAAAGCGTCATCCGGTCGGATGCGGAGCGGTGTCGAAAGGGGACAGTGGTGGACGACCGACGTGAGCATGCTGGGCCGGCCGTACGGCTCTCGGATCGGGACCGTGACGAAGCGCTCGCCGTGCTGGCGGCGGCGTTGGCCGAGGGGCGGCTCGATCCGGCCGAGCACGAGTCCCGCGCGAACGACGCCCTGCGGGCGCGCACCGCCGATGAACTCGCCCCGTTGCTGGCCGACCTGCCCGAACCGGCACCCACCCGCGCGGAGCGGGACCGCAAGGATCTCAGCGACTGGCTGGCCGAATGGCGCTACTGGCTGGGCGGCGCAGTGATCATGTCCGCGATCTGGGGCGCGCGTTGTGCGCGGGAAGGGGAGCTGACGTACTACTGGCCGGCCGCGCCGCTGGGGGTGTGGGCGGCCGTGCTGGTCGCCGTCGCCGTCTGGCCGCGCGAACCGGGGGACGCGGACGAATGAGACGGTGACGGTGCCGCCCCGGACCCGTGGGTCGACGGGACGGCGACCCGGCAGGGGCGCCACGGCGCGCCGCGGACCCGGGCGGAGCAACGCCGGCGGGCCCGCGGCGGCGGCCGGGGCGAGCACCCTCCCGGCCCCGACGAGACGTGCACCGAGCAACGCGGCCGGAGCAGGCCCGCTGGGCATGGGGTGCGCCACCGGGCCAACCTCGCCGGGTGAAGGGCGGGACGGCCGAAGGCGCGGGACGGTGTCAGCCCGGGGCCGGGCCGGTCGGGGGCAGCGGGGACCGGTCCACCAGTGCGAGACCGGCCTCGGTGAACTGTCTGCCGTGGCCCCGGCGTGCCGTTCGCGTCCGCCGGCGTCGTTCACGGCATGTGGAGATCACCCCGGCATCGAGGCCGGCATGGCACGGGGTGCTGCCGCTCCCGCTCGTCCGCGGCGACCGTGGCCAGGACCGGACCCCCGGCGGCGCGGTCGGCGCGAACACCTCGATCATGCGGCGCGCCCCGTCCGTACCGGCCACGGCGGCGGCGCACGATGCCGACGTCCGACTCGGCCGCCCCCGGCCGCCGCCTCATGGCCAGTCGCTCGCGGACGACCGCAGGCGGCTGCCGCGGCGCGACCCCGAGGGGCAGGTCGCCCGACAACGCCGTGACCCCGGGCGGCCGGACCCCGGCGGCGCGGTCGGCGCGAACACCTCGATCATGCGGCGCGCCCCGTCCGTACCGGCCACGGCGGCGGCGCACGATGCCGACGTCCGACTCG
>NZ_JBVIDX010000004.1:41130-69364 GCF_055572155.1 Streptomyces sp. NPDC030814 | reverse complement strand
CCCGGCCGCCGCCTCATGGCCAGTCGCTCGCGGACGACCGCAGGCGGCTGCCGCGGCGCGACCCCGAGGGGCAGGTCGCCCGACAACGCCGTGACCACCGCGCGAGCCCTCGCTCGGATATTCGGCCCGATGATCCGGCGCCACCTCGTCCGGCCTCGTGCGGTAGCGTCCGACCCCGTGCGGCCCGGTGCGATCTCCCGCGATCCGGTACCGCTTGCTGTGTCGCGAGTGGCTGATGTGGTTTCAGAGGCGATCGATCACAGTCGGGGCGGTGTCCGCATCAAGAGCAGACCCGTGACTATATGGGTGATCGGTGCTAGAAAGGCCGGATGAAGGACCGTTTTGCCCGGGTTCGACGCATATCGCCACTGTGGTCACTGGCGCGAAGGAACTCGCGAAGTGTCGCGGGGCAGATATTCCTCCTGCAGGTGGCGCTGGTGGTGCTGCTCGTGGCATTCGCCGTCTTCGCTCTTGTCCTGCAGTCACAGAGGCACACCAACGCCGAGGCCAAACGAAGATCCATAGCGGTCGCCCAGACTTTCGCGCACTCCCCGGGTGTGTTGTCCGCGCTGCAGGCCCCAGATCCCGCGAAGGTCCTTCAGCCGCTGACCGAGGCGGGCCGCAAGTCCGCGGGCGTCGACTTCGTCGTCGTGATGGACACCAACGGGATCCGCTACACCCATCCCATGCCGGACCGCATCGGGAAGCGGTTCGTGGGGGAGATCAAGCCGTCCCTCCAGGGGAAGGTCTACACCGAGAGCGTGCACGGACCCCTGGGACACGAAGTCCAGGCGACCGTACCCATCCGGGACGGCCGGGGCCAGGTGGTGGCTCTCGTCTCCGCCGGGCTGAAGGTCAAGAACGTGACCAGTCTGGTCGACCGGCAGATACCGATCATCCTGACCGCCGGGGCCGCCGCACTGGGAGTGGCCACCGCCGCCACGGCGCTCGTGGGCAGGCGGCTGCGACGGCAGACGCACAGCCTGGCCCCGAGCGAGATGACGCGCATGTACGAGCACCACGACGCGGTGCTGCACTCCGTGCGCGAAGGGGTGCTCATCGTCGGTGACGACGGGCGGCTGGTGCTGGCGAACGACGAGGCCAGACGGCTCCTGGAGCTGCCCCCCGACGCGGAGGGCACACATGTGTCCCATATGCCGGCCCTCGAACCCGAGATGGTGTCGCTGCTCGGCTCCGGCCGCGAGGCCACCGACGAGGTGCACCTGGCCGGGCCACGGCTGCTGGTGGTCAACCAGAGGCCGACGGGCCGCGGCGGAGGCCCCCAGGGCACCGTGGTGACCCTGCGCGACTCCACGGAACTGCGCGCCGTGGCCGGCCGGGCCGAGATCACGGGCGAGCGGCTGAAGCTGCTCTACGACGCCGGCTTGGGTATCGGCACTTCCCTGGACGTGGTCCAGACCGCCGACGAACTCGCCCGTATCGCCGTCCCCCGCTTCGCCGACTTCGTCACCGTGGACCTGGCCGACGCCGTCCTGCACGGCGAGGAACCCGCGGCCACGGCGAAGGGCATGCGACGCGTCGCCGTCTGCGGCATCCGCGACGACCAGCCGCTCTACGAGAAGGGCCGGCTGATCGACTTCCTGCCTTCCACGCCCCAGGCACGCGGATACGGCTCCGGCCGCTCGGAACTGGTGGCCGACCTGTCGACCGCGACGGGCTGGCTTCTGCAGGACCCGGAGCGCACCGAGCAGATCATCGACTACGGCATCCATTCGCTCATCGCGGCCCCCATCCAGGCCCGCGGTGTCGTACTGGGCATGGCCAACTTCTGGCGGTCCAAGGAGCACGACCCCTTCGACCAGGAGGAACTCTCCCTGGCGGAGGAACTGGTGGCCCGTGCCGCGGTCAGCATCGACAATGCCCGACGGTACACGCGTGAGCACGCCCTGGCGGTCACCCTCCAGCGCAGCCTGCTGCCGCGGGGCCTGCCCGAGCAGAGCGCCGTCGATGTCGGCTACCGGTACCTCCCGGCCCAGTCGGGTGTCAGCGGGGACTGGTTCGACGTGATTCCCCTGCCGGGCAGCCGCGTGGCGATGGTCGTCGGTGACGTGGTCGGCCACGGCCTGCACGCCGCAGCGACCATGGGGCGGCTGCGGACCGCGGTGCACAACTTCTCCACGCTCGATCTGCCGCCCGACGAACTGCTGAGCCATCTCGACGACCTCGTCGGCCGCATCGACCAGGACGAGGCGTGCATGGACAGCCCCGCCGCCGTCGTGGGCGCCACCTGCCTCTACGCGATCTACGACCCGACGACGCGTCGCTGCACCATGGCCCGCGCGGGGCACCTGGCCCCCGCGCTGGTCCATCCCGACGGGGACGTCACCTTCCCCGACCTGCCGCCCGGCCCGCCGCTGGGTCTCGGCGGCATGCCCTTCCAGACCGCCGAACTGGACATCGCCGAAGGCTCCCAGCTGGTCCTCTACACCGACGGCCTCATCGAGGACCGCACCCGCGACCTCGACGAGGGGATGGAGCTTCTGCGCAAGGCCCTGGCGGGCCACACCGACCGAGCACCCGAGGAGAGCTGCCGGGCGGTGCTGGAATCCCTGCTGCCCGAACGCCCCACGGACGACGTGGCCCTGCTCATCGCCCGCACGCACGCGCTGCCACGGGACCGGATCGCCGAGTGGGACGTGCCGCCGGACCCGGCCGCTGTCGCCGGGCTGCGCGCAGCGGCGACCGCCAAGCTCGACGAGTGGGGGCTGGAGGAACTCGGCTTCAGCATGGAACTGGTGCTGAGCGAACTCGTCACCAACGCGGTCCGCTACGGCTGCGAGCCGATCCGCCTGAGACTGATACACGACCGCACCCTGATCGCCGAGGTGGCCGACGGCAGCAGCACCTCGCCTCATCTGCGGTACGCCGCGACGACCGACGAGGGCGGCCGGGGCCTGTTCCTGGTCGCCCAGCTGACCGAGCGCTGGGGAACCCGCTACACACCCCAGGGCAAGGTGATCTGGGCGGAGCAGACGCTGCCGACGCGCTGAGAACCCTTCGCCGGCCGCACTCACTCCGCCTACGGCTGGAGTGAACATCTGATCGACATACATACCGATCAGATCGTCACTGTCAGGGGAAGCCCCGCTCTCTCCGGGCATGGCTCTCCTCGGTCGCCGACGGACCTCGGCAAGACTCGCCTCGTGGCTCGACGATGCCGACCTCGGCAAGGTGCGCAAGCGTCTGGTGGAGAGCCGGGCCGCCGGGGCACACCCACGCCGCGGCCATGATCGAGCAGTTGCTGCGCGGCAGCGGCCGGGGCTGGGACCGCAGGGCCCACCGGATGAATGTCCTCGCGCAGTCGACGTCCCGCGAGTTCCGGCAGTACTGGGCGCAGGAGCGCGCCCGGTACCCGGAAGCCCAACTGCTGTACGCCTGGGGGTCATGGGTGGTGCCGTTGGAGCGGCCAGCCTTTCGGGGCTGCCGCCCGTGCCAGGTGTCTGGTTCGTCTTGGGCGGGCACGGCGGTCGGCCCAGTCAGCGTGTGCCGCCTTTGCGCAGGACCTTGTCGACGCCGACCGCGACGACCACGAGGGTTCCGGTCGCGACGTCCTGATAGAGGCTGTCGATGCCCGCCTGGGTGAGGCCGGAACGGAGCACGTTGACGATGAGCGCTCCGATCAGGGTTCCGACGATGCTTCCCCGGCCGCCGAAGAGGCTGGTCCCGCCGATGACGACGGCGGTGATGCTCTCCAGATTCGCCGTCTGGTACGCGTTGGGGTCGGCGTTGGGGATGCGGCCGAGGGCCTGCCATGCGGCGACGCCGTAGAGGAGACCGGCGATGACGTAGACCGAGAGGACCGTGCGCCGGACGTCGATACCGGTCAGTCGGGCGGCCTCGGGCGCGTTGCCGACGGCGTAGATGTGCCGGCCCCAGCCCGTCTTGGTGAGCACGTACCAGAAGAACGCGTACAGCCCCAGGAGCAGGAACGTCCCCCAGGTGACGAGGACACCGCCGAGGCGGACGCCGTGCCCCCAGAAGTCGAGCAGATCACTGGTCACCGGATAGCTGCGGGAATCGGAGTAGAGCCTGCTCGTGGCGTAGACGACGCTCAGCGCGCCGAGGGTGACGATGAAGGGGGGCAGGCCCAGCCGGGCCACGAGCAGGCCGCTGACGAGCCCGAGGAGGGTCGCCACGAGCAGGCCGAGCAGCAGCGCCACCGCGGAGTTGCCCCCCTCGAAGACCAGCTTGGCCATGACGATGGTGGCGAGGACCGCGATGGCCCCGTTCGCCAGGTCGATGCCCGCGGTGAGGATGATCAGGGACTGCCCCAGCGCCAGGGTGCCGATCACGATCGTCTGCTGCAGCACCAGCGACAGGTTCCCCGGCGTCATGAACGTGTCCGTCGTGAGCGAGAAGACCAGTACGGCGAGCGCCAGGGCGGCCAGCGGGCCGACCGTCGGTGTGCGCAGGGCGTACCGGAGTGCCTCCCGCAGCGCGGTGTCCGTCCCGCTCTCGCCGGTCGGACCGGTGGTGCCGGCAGATCTCATGATCCCTTACTGGTTCCTTCCACCCGTCGGCGCCCGAAGGTCATCCCGTCATCCCCAGCAGTGCTGGAGCCCCCACTCCGTGTCGTGCGACGCCAGTCCGCGCACCGGCTTGTCGGTGATGAGTTCCGTGCCGGTGTCGGTGAAGCCGGACTTCTTCCTCCCGTTCTCGACGAACTCGGTGACCGCGTTCACCCCCTGCTCGGCCATCCTGACCGGGAACTGCATGACGGTCGCCGCGTACTTGCCGTCCCTGACGGCCCGCACGCCGTCGCATCCGCCGTCGATGGTGCCGATGGTCACCTGCCCGCCGAGACCGCGTGCGGCGATGGCCACGGAGGCGCCGTCGGCCACCGGTTCGTTGATGGTGTAGACCGAGTTGACGTCGGTCGTGCGCTGCAGCAGGTTCTCCGTCGCGGTCTGCGCCAGGTTGCGGTCGCCGTTGGTGTTCGCCCGTCCGCGGATCGCCGGTGAGTTGTCCTCGATCCCGAAGCCCTCCAGGAACCCGTCGTGCCGCTCCTGGCTGACCGAGGAGCCCTCCGTGCCGTCCAGCATGAGCAGTTCGGGGGCCCGGCCGGCGAGCACCGCCCTGACATAGGCGCCCTGGAGGCGTCCGGCCTTGAAGTTGTCGGTCGCGTACGTGGCGTCCACGGCGCCCGCCGGGTCCGTGGCGCTGTCCAGCGCGATCACCAGGATGCCCTGCCGCCGGGCCTCCGCGATGGCGCCCAGAACCCCCGTCGTGTTCGACGGCGTGATCAGGATTCCCTGTACGTCACGGGCGATGAGGCTCTCCACCGCGGCCACCTGGCCCTCGTTGTCGCCGTCGAACCTGCCGGCCAGGGCGATGAGATCGGCACCCTTCTTCTCGGCCGCGTCCGCGGCGGCCTTGCGCATGGTCACGAAGAACGGATTGGTCTCGGTCTTGGTCACCAGCCCGATCGTGACCTTCCCCGTCCCGCCTTCTCCTGCGGAGTCCTCATTCCCGCCACAGGCGGAGGCCAGCAGCAACGTGCCCACCACGAGGAGCGTCGCCCCCTGCCGGGTGCGCCGTGGCCGGCCGTGCCCGCGGACCCCGTGACGATGCGCCATCGGTGACACCCTCCTCCGGCCGGATCCAGCGCCTGGAAGTCTCTGAGGCTCAGCCTGGAAGTCTCTGAGGCTCACACTTGCGTCCGGATTGTCAACAAATATCCGTCCATGAATATCGCATCACATCCTCTTCGACATCTCCTCTCCGCCGGGCGTGACCGATCTCCGCACCGCTCGATGCCTGATCCGGCCGAAGGTTGCGCCCGTTCTGGGGGAGGCGAAAGATGGTGATCTGGCAGTAAGAGTCCGGGTCGCCGCCGAGGGGCACGCCCGCTCCCCCTGCGATCAGGGCTCCACCGAGGCGGAGCGGTGTCACCGCGATCGGGCGGAGAGGGGGAGAGGCGCGTGACCGGACCACCCCTGCTCTCCTTGCGCGGGATCTCCAAGCGCTTCGGCGCGGTCCAGGCGCTCAAGGACGTCGACCTCGAGCTCCACAGCGGCGAGGTGCTGGCCCTGCTGGGCGACAACGGTGCCGGCAAGTCCACCCTCATCAAGATCATCGCGGGGGTCGACCCGGCCGACAGGGGCGTCATCCAGTGGGAGGGCGAGGTCGTCCACATCAGGACTCCGCAGGTCGCCCAGCGCCTGGGCATCGCGACCGTTTACCAGAACCTGGCGCTGTGCGAGGACCTCGATGTCGCCGAGAACCTCTTCCTGGGGCGGGAGCGGCGGTTCCCCGGTGTCCGGGGCCGCCTGTTCCGGTTGATGGACGACGGGGGCATGCGCTCGGAGGCGCGACGACAGCTCGACGCGCTGGGCATCCGGGTTCCCGACGTGCGTGCTCCGGTCGCCGCCCTGTCCGCCGGCCAGCGGCAGACCGTGGCGATCTCCCGCGCGCTGCTCGGCAAACCGAAGGCCGTCCTCCTCGACGAGCCCACCGCGGCCCTGGGCGTCTCCCAGGTCGGCCATGTCCTGGACATCGTCGACGAGCTCCGCGAGCAGGGCATGGGGGTGATCCTCGTCAGCCACAACCTGGGAGACGTCAAGGCTGTCGCGGACGAGGCGGCGGTCCTGCGGCTGGGCCGCAACAACGGTTTCTTCCATGTGTCGACCACACCGCAGGACTGGATCTTCGCCTCGGTCGTCGGCGCCACACGCAACGACTGACCCGCCCGCGCAGGGCCGCCCGCGCAGGGCCGCCCGCGCCGGTCGTGCCCGGTGCTGTCCGTGCACCCGACCCGGTTGACCGTGAGGGTGGCGGCAGCCCCGTGGATCGGCGGTGGCCGTCGGCCCGGCGCCCGCCGGGGGAGCGCACCCGGATACCGGCGTGACCCGGGTGCCCAGGGGCGTCTTCCCCCTGCGGGTCCGAGCGGCGGAGGCGGGAGGCCAGGACCACGCGCGGGACAGCGCGGCCGGTCGTAAGCGATTTCTGTCGACAGGCTGGTTTTGGACAGCGGTGACCGGCTCACCGGCGTGCAAACCAGAGGCTGCCGTGTGACTCATGCCGTAAGGGCGTCGACAAGTGGAATCCGGGAGGCGGGTGGTGGTGCGTCCGCACCTGCTCTCGTCAGGGAACGGGTGTGCGGTCTGTGGTGAGCTGCGTCATCCGAAATACCGCACGGTTCGGTGCCCCTCGTCCGGCCGTCGGCCCCGTTGTGCCGACCGTGTTTCCGGAGGCTGTCCGCCCCAGGCCCGCCCTGACCTGTGTTTCTCCTGTGAGTCTGGCCAGATAGCGCGTTCCCTGCCGATCGAGGCCCGTGGAACAGTGATCCATCGTCAAGCTCGCCGGCTGTCAGCCGAGGTGAGTGGCTACGACGCGACGGAGTCAGAGATGTCCGCACGGCTGAGGCGACCGATCCTGCGTCACCCGGGAGGCTTCACCGTCCATGGTTCCCTGATCGCGCTCATGACCGCTGTTGTCCTCGCGGCCGGCGGGTGCAGCGCGTCCGGAGACGCTCCCAGGGACGCGAGGCCGAAGAAGCCCGAGAACACCGTCGCCGCGTCGAAGCAGGACGGGAGTTGTCGACCTGCGGTGAAGCGAGGCCCCCTTCCCGCCTGGGCGCGAAAGGAACTTCCGCGGGCCGGTGCCCAGCGTCACATCATCGGGAACAACGGCGAGATCGCCGCGGTGCTCTTCGGTTTCCCGTACCACGCGCCGGCCGCCAAGGGGCGGCAGAACAAGATCCTCTGGGTGGCGAAGGACACCGAGGGTGCGGCCGAGATGGGGCCTGATGACCGGTTGGTGATCAAGGCAAGGCTTGTCGGCACGGACCAAGTGGTGTCCCGTTCGGTCGCGGGAGGGCCCGGCCCCTCTCTCATCGACATGCCGAAGCCGGGGTGCTGGGAATTCTCCCTCTCCTGGCCGGGGCATTCCGACAGCCTGGACGTCGAGTACCTGGCCGGCTGAGCACGAGCCGAATCGCGTTCGGCAGCCGACGGGGGACAAGCAGGGAAACAACGGGGGATACGTGACACTCACTGATGCCTTACTCGTGTGCGCTGACGCGGCCGTCGTGGCACTGCTGGTGCGGGGCGGAGCGGCCAAGGTGGTCGCACCGGCGCTCGGAGCTGCAGCCGCGGGGGAGCTTCGTCCCGGCAGGCGCCCTGTGCCCGTTGCCGTGATCCGGGTCCTGGCGATCGGGGAGATCGCGGCGGGTCTGGCCCTGGTGGTCCCCGCCCTGCGCGGTCCGGCACATGTGCCGCTGGTGCTGTTCGGGACGCTCTTCGCCGGCGCCGGGTTCCTCGGGCTGTTGCGCGGCAGCACCGAGCCGTGCGGCTGCTTCGGTGCGGACAGCACCCGGCCCCTGGGTGTCGCCAACGCGCTGATGGGTCTCGCCATCCTGGCCGACGGAGCGGCCGCACTGTGGCTGCATGGCGTGAGCATGATGCCCCAGGGCAGTTCCCTGTCCGCCGGCGTCGCCGCCCTGGCGGCGATCACGACGTGTGGCTGGCTGCTCTTCTCGCATCGCCGACTTGCGTACACGGTGCTCGGAAATCTCTCCAAACAGTCGGAGTCCGCTGCCTAACAAAGGTAGGGCCGCATGATCGTCTTGCTCTCGGTGGCACTGCTGGTGCTGACCGTTGCCGTCGCCCTTCTCTTCGCGATGATGGGCGAACTCTCCTCACGCGTGCCCGACCCGGGTGACGAGGAATCCGTCGTCCCGTTGAGGGACGTCACGCTGGGTGTCGCGCCGGCCGACTGGCCGGACGCGCTGCGTGCGCACATGGACCGGGGCCGGAGCGTACTGCTGGTCCTCAGCCCCGTGTGCGCCACGTGCACCAAGGTGGGGGAGGAGCTGTCCCGACTGGCCCCGGGGGAACTCGGCGACCGGTACGGGGTGATCGTCTCCGCCGGCAGCGCCGACGCGGGTGCGGAGTTCGTCGACCGCCACGCGTTGCGGAAGATCCCCCACTACGTCGACGAGGGCGGTATGTGGACCATCGGAAGTCTCGGTGTGAACAGCAGTCCCGCAGCCCTGGTCTTCGAGGAAGGAGTGCTCATCGACGCCTACACCTTCGGTACGTTCCGCGCGATCCACCAGAAGGTCCATCCCTTGGCGACAGGAGGAGTCAAATGAAGTTCCTCAGACGAGGCATGTCGGCGACGGACGCCGCCGAACCCAAGAAGGGCATGGGGCGCCGTCGGCTCATGGCCCGAGTCGGCGCCACCGGCCTCGCGGCCTCGGCGGGCGTCTTCGCCGGAGCGCAGCAGGCGGCGGCCGCGCCCGCGTGCTGCAACCTGGCCAACTGGCCGGAGAACACCACGTACAGCTACTGCAAGGCGCACGCGTCGTACATCTGGTACTGCGAGACCGCCAGCGGCGCCCTCCACTGCGCCTGCTGCGAGACTGCCGGTAACCGGCTGTCCGCAGCCCAGTGCCTGCACGACTGACGGCGGTCCCACGATGACGACATGGTTGGTGATCGCCGGCATCGCGGCGGTCCTTCAGGTCTTCAGTCCTTGAGGCCAGTCAATGGCCGGGGTCGCCGGTCCCATGCTGCGCCGCAACACATCACAGGGCACCAGGTTCCTGACGGGGCTTGTCGTCGGCGGATCCGCCGCCTCACTGCTCCTCGCAGCGGTCCTGTTCGGACTGGGCACACTGCTGGAGTGGTGGCTGCCACCGCATGTTCGGCTGGTGGTGGTCGCGGTGACGCTGGTGGTGCTCGGTCTGGCCGACATCACCGATCGCACACCGCACATCTGGCGCCAGGTACCTCAGGCGTACGTCCGCAGCATCCCTCCGGGGAGGCTCGGTCTGGTGTGGGGATTCGACCTGTCCTTGCTGTTCACGACGCAGAAGAGCACTTCACTGACCTGGGCGGCTCTCGCCGGAACGGGCCTGCTGGTCCCGTCCGCCGCGGGGTATGTCCTGGTCGGCATGACCGTGGTCGGTGTGCTGACGATCTCGGTGCGGAGTGTCTACTACAGCGTCAGAGGTATGCCCGAACACGGAGACCGGATTCGGCCCTGGTTCACCTTGATCCGAAGGACGTGCGGTGTCGCGCTGTTGCTGGTCGCAGCGGGCGTCGTCCTGGGGCGCTGGTGAGATGAGCGGACATCAGCGCGTCAGTGATCCGCGGGGGCAGGTGGTCCTCACTCGCTTCGAGTGCCGCAACCTGCTCTCCCTGCTGCTCATCCTCGCCCTGCACCACAGGGTCAAGCGCGAGGTGCGCCGGGTGGCCGACGGCTACCTCGGTCACACCACGCTCGTCCAGTGGCACAGCCGGACCCTGCTGAGCTTCTCGCTCTGGGACCGGCTGGACAGTGTCTACGCCATGGGCGAGTCCCAGCGTCACATCACGGCGTCGCGACTGCCGGCCCGCCTGCGGGCCACCACGTCCTGTGGGATCTATGCCTACAGCGGCGAGTGGAAGCAGGTCATGTTCGGTACGCCGACCGCCGCACCGGAACCGCTGTACGCCGCGGACTCCGTTCCGCACACGAACCGCCACACAGACAGGAGGAACCACTCGTGAGAACTCGTACCCCCACGGATCGGGGCGTCGCCTTCATCAAGAACAATCCGGACGGCACCGCGAACGTCTACGTGGCCGCTGACGTGGCCGCCGATGGCAGCCCTCAGGACGTCATCTCCATGCACCTGAACCGTCCGGGAGTCGACATCGATGACGCCATAGCTCTGGTGTCCGTCGGCTCCATGCAGCGTACGGACGGGCAGGTACGCGTCACGTCCGGACCCGAGGACGTGGTCCTGGTCACGCCGGGCCGCACCGGTGCGGGACCGCTGCTCGGCTGAGCCGCAAGGAAACGGTGCCGGGCCGAGAGAAGCGGCCCGGCACCGGTCTGCGGAGCGGCGAAGCCGCTCGGCCCGGCGGAGGCGGACGGGAATCGAACCCGCCGGGCGAGGATGCCTCGCCCCACCCGCTTTGAAGGCGGGGAGGCCCACCAGGAACCCTGACGCCTCCGCCGCCACCGTAACCGACCCTTCTCCCGCTCGGCAGCCGAATCGATCACCGAGGCCACTTCTGACATGGGAAGCATGAGCACCGACACCCAGCCCCATACGAAGCGTTCCACCCCACGGTCCCCCGGCACACGACTGACGCAATACGCCCGCGGTGGAGGTTGTGCCTGCAAGATCGACCCAGGTCGGTTGGAGTCCCTGGTGGCCCGACTGCCGTCCTCCGCGGAGAACTTCGGCCACGGGGAGCTGATGGTGGGACTCGACGGCGGCGACGACGCGGCCGTCGTGCGGCTGCGGGGCAACCAGGCCACGATCCTCACCACCGACTTCTTCACCCCGGTCGTCGACGACGCCTACGACTGGGGCCGCATCGCGGCCGCCAACGCTCTCTCCGACGTCTACGCCATGGGCGGCACACCCGTCGTCGCCGTGAACCTGCTGGCCTGGCCGGTCGACACACTGCCCATGGAACTCGCCGGGGAGGTACTGCGCGGAGGGCTCGACGTCACCCGCGACGCCGGCTGCCACCTCGCGGGCGGACACAGCATCGACGACGCCGATCCGAAGTACGGCCTGGCGGTGACCGGCATCGCCGACGCCGACCGCCTTCTGCGCAACGACGCCGGCCGGCCCGGTCTGCCTTTGTCGTTGACCAAGCCGCTCGGTATCGGTGTCCTCAACACCCGCCACAAGCAGACCGGGGAGAAATTCCCCCAGGCCGTCGCGGCCATGACCGCCCTCAACCGGGAGGCCGCGGCGGCGGCCCTCGCCGCGGGCGCCGTCTGCGCGACCGACGTCACCGGCTTCGGACTGCTGGGGCACCTCTACAAACTGGCCCGGGCGAGCGGTGTCACAGCGAGGGTGGACCCGGCCGCCGTTCCCTACCTCGACGGTGCTCGCGAGGCGGTCGGAGCCGGATTCGTCAGTGGTGGCAGCAAGCGCAACCTCGACTGGGTCGACCCCCATGTCCGGTGGGGAGCGGCCGTCGACGAGGAGGAGCGCCTGTTGCTGGCCGATGCCCAGACATCCGGCGGACTGCTGGTCGCCGGTGAGATACCCGGGGCGCCCGTCATCGGTGAACTGGTGCCTGCCCAGGACGACATCATCGTGGTCGGATGACGACGGCCGAGCCCTCCACGGGCGCCGCAACGAGCGATCCGCGCCGGCGCGTCCCGGGCACCGACCTCGTGCTGGCGGATCGCCGTCTCGCCGATGCGGGCCGCCGTCTCGGGCGCGCCGTCGTCAGGGAAGCCGTGCATGAGGCCCAACGGCGGGCGCGGGGAGGAGAGATACCGCCCGAAGCCGTGGCCGACCTCGCCTCGGCGTTGTTGCCCCGGACCACCACGACGTTGCGTCCGGTACTCAACGCCACGGGCGTCGTCCTGCACACCAACCTCGGCCGCGCACCGTTGTCCCCGGCCGCCGTCGAGGCCGTACAGGCGGCCAGTGGCTATGTGGATGTGGAGTTCGACATCAGGAGCGGGGCTCGGGCGCGCCGGGGCCGCGGTGCTCTGGCGGCGTTGCGGGCGGCCGTGCCCAGAGCTGAAGAGGTCCATGTCGTCAACAACGGCGCCGCCGCCCTGGTCCTCGCGGCCACGGTCCTCGCCGCGGGCCGGGAGATCGTCGTGAGCCGGGGCGAGTTGGTCGAGATCGGAGACGGCTTCCGCCTGCCCGACCTCCTGGTGAGCACCGGCGCCCGACTACGCGAGGTCGGGACGACCAACCGTACCCACCTGGACGACTACCGCCGTGCGATCGGCCCCGCCACGGGCTTCCTCCTGAAGATCCACCCCTCCAACTTCCGCGTCGAGGGCTTCACCAGCGCCGTGTCCGTCGCGGAGCTGGCCACGCTCGGTCCACCGGTGGTCGCCGACATCGGCTCCGGGCTGCTCACCCCCGACCCGCTGATCCCGGAGGAGCCGGACGCCGACGGCTGGCTCGCGCAGGGAGCGAACCTGGTCACCGCCAGCGGCGACAAGCTCCTGGGCGGCCCGCAGGCGGGTCTGCTGCTCGGCACCCGGGAGATCGTCGACGCCCTGCGCACGCACCCGCTCACCCGGGCCCTGCGCCTGGACAAGCTCACGCTGGCCGCCCTGGAGGCGACCCTCGTGGGACCCCGGGCACCCGTCCTCGAATTCCTGCACGCGGATCCGGAGGCATTGCGCACCCGTGCCGAAAGGCTGGCCGGCCGGCTCAACGACCAGCGCGTCCCAGCTGCAGCGGTACCGAGTGAAGGCATCGTCGGTGGTGGCGGCGCCCCCGGCGTACGGCTCCCCGGCTGGGCCGTCCGGCTCTCCGCCGACTGCGCGGAGCTGCTACGCGCGGGCGAGCCGTGCGTCGTGGGGCGCGTCGAACGCGGGCACTGCCTGCTGGACCTGCGGTGCGTTCCGCCCGAACGCGACGACGACTTGGCGGGGGCCGTCCTGAGGGCCACCGGCTCTCCCGGGGGAGACAGATCCGCATGAGAGTGATGGCGACCGCCGGGCATGTGGACCACGGCAAGACGGCGCTGCTCAGGGCTCTGACAGGGATGGAGACCGATCGGCTGCCCGAGGAGCGACGCCGTGGCATGACCATCGACCTCGGATACGCCTGGACCACCCTGCCCGACGGCGAGATCGCGGCCTTCGTCGATGTACCCGGGCACGAGCGGCTCGTCACCAACATGCTGGCCGGCGCGGGCCCTGCCCCCGCGGCGCTGCTCGTGGTGGCGGCCGACGGGGGATGGGCGAGGCAGACCGAGGAGCATCTCGCCGTGCTCGACGCCCTCGATGTGCGGCATGGCGTCGTCGCCGTCACCCGTGCCGACCTTGCCGACCCCGCGTCGGCAGCCGCCACGGCCCGCGAGCGCCTGGCCGGCACCTCGCTGTCGGCCGCGGAGATCGTGGAGACCAGCGCGGTCACCGGACACGGCATGGGCGCACTGCGGGACGCTCTCGCCCGGCTGGCCGCCCGGATGCCCGTGCCGGACTCCGGGCGGCCCGCACGGCTGTGGGTCGACCGGGTCTTCACCGTGCGAGGCACGGGCACCGTGGTCACCGGGACGCTCGGCAGCGGAAGGATCGCCGTGGGAGACGAGCTGCGGATCGTCCCGACGGGCGGTACCGTCCGCGTTCGCTCGATGGAATGCCTCAAGACGGGTGTGAGCGGCGCGGCGGCGGTCTCCCGCGTCGCCCTGAACCTCCGCGGCAGCGCCTGCTCCACGATCAAGCGGGGGCATGCGTTGATCGCCCACGGAGGGTGGACGGTCACCGACAAGCTGGACGTCCGCCTTGTCCGGACGGGGGAACGGATGCCGAAGGAACTCGTGTTCCACCTCGGCTCCGCCGCGATACCGGTACGGATCAGACCCCTCGGCCCGGACACGGCACGCCTTGCACTCGCCTCCCCGGTCGCGGTGCACCAAGGAGAGCGCACCGTGCTCCGCACCCCGGACGATCGGATGATCACCGTCGGGGCGGTCGTCCTCGACGCCCTGCCGCCGCCCCTGAACCGGCGCGGAGCGGCGGCGGCTCGCGCCACGACGCTCAGCGAAGTGCCCGACCGTCCCGACGCCACCGTGGAACTCGCTCGCCTGGGCGTCGTCACCCGAAGCCGCCTGACGGCCACGGGCGTGCTGTCCCCAGGAGGCGAACCGCCCCCGGAGGCCGTCGTCGTAGGGGACTGGCTGGCTCACCCCGAGCAGTGGGACACCTGGACCGCACGACTACACCGAACCACGGACCAGTGGGCGAAAAGCCACCCGCTGGCACCCGGCATGCCACGAGAGACGGCCGTACGGGAACTGGGGCTGCCCCACCCCAAGCTGCTCGACGCTCTGGTCGGCGAGGCCGGCTTGGTCCTGGACGCCACCGGGGTCCATCGTGAGGATGCGAGGCCCACCTTCTCGGAAGCCGTCGAACACGCTCTGCAGGCTGTCCGTGATCGCCTCGTCGAGACCCCGTTCGGCGCTCCCACGACGGACGAGCTCCAGGCGTTGGGCCTGGCCGAACGACACGTGGCGGCGGCCGCTCGCGCCGGGCTGCTGCTGCGCCTGCCGGGTAACGTCGTGCTGATGCCCGACGCACCGGAGAGAGCCCGGCAGCGCCTGGTCGGACTGCATGAACCCTTCACGCTCAGCCAGGCGCGACAGATTCTGGAAACCACCCGCCGCGTAGCGGTGCCGCTGCTGGAACTGATGGACCGGACCGGTCTGACCAGACGAGTCGACTCGACACACCGACGATGTACGGAGCGCACGTGCAGGGGCGGCAGCTGAAGAATCCTGACCGCGCATCAAGCCACCTCGGAGAAGCAGCATGATCCCCGCGCACCCCGGACTGCGGGGCGAGTCGGTCTACCTGGACTACAACGCCACCGCTCCCGTCGACCCCCGGGTCGTCGAGGCGATGCTGCCGCACTTGGGGCACCACTTCGGCAACCCCTCCAGCGGCCATTCCTACGGCGATCAACCCCACCGCGCGCTCGATCGGGCACGCGCGCAAGTCGCTGACCTGATCGGGGCCCGGCCCGGCGAGATCGTCTTCACCGGTTCCGGCTCGGAGGCCGACAACCTCGCCCTGCGCGGCGCGGTGCTGTCCGCCGGGACCGACCGCCCGCATGTGATCACCCAGGTCACCGAGCACCCGGCCGTCCTGGAGACCTGTCGTGCCCTGGAACGTCTTCACGGCACCGACGTGACCTATCTGCCCGTGGACGGCGACGGCCTGGTCGGCCCGCCGGCGCTCACCGCTGCCCTCACCGAGCGCACCGTCCTGGTCTCGGTCATGGCCGCGAACAACGAGACCGGCGCCCTCCAGCCCATCACGGAACTGGCCCGCATCACCCGCGCCCACGGCGCGCTCTTCCACTGCGACGCCGCCCAGGCAGTCGGGAAAATACCCTTGGACGTACGGGAGTCGGGCGTCGACCTGCTGACGGTCGTCGGCCACAAGATGTACGCCCCGAAGGGCATCGCCGCCCTGTACGTCCGCCAGGGCGTCGCCCTCGAACCGCTGGTCTACGGCGGCGGCCAGGAGCACGGCCTGCGGGCCGGCACCGAGAACGTCGCGCTCGCCGTCGGCCTGGGCACGGCCGCCGAGTTGGCAGCCGAAGAACTCGCCGACGGCACACCGGGCTCGATCGCGGCGCTCCGGGACGGCCTGCACCGGCGCTTGGCCGACGCCCTGCCCGGCCGCGTCCACCTCAACGGTCCCGACACGGAACGCCTGCCCAACACGCTGAACGTCAGCATCGACGGCGCGCTCGGGCATGAACTCCTCGCCGCCGCACCCGGTCTGGCGGCCTCCACCGGCTCGGCCTGCCACAGCGGAACCCACACTCCCTCGCCCGTCCTGACCGCGATGGGCGTCGCTCCGGACCGAGCGCTTGGAGCGCTGAGGCTCTCCCTGGGCCGCTGGAGCACGTACGAGGACATCGAAACGGCGGCGGCCGCGCTGCTCAAGGCGGCTGCCGTGCGGTGAGGGACGGGGCCTCGGCCTCGCCGTGAGAGTGACGGCGAGCAGCGCAGGTGAGGAGCCTGGCGTCCGTCAGTTCGGTTTCTGCGGCGCGCCTGCCGCCCTCGCTGTCGCGGCTCAGGCCCTGCCCGGCGGCCGTCACCGGAGTGACCCGGTTGCCTTCAGGGACATCTCCGCTTCGAGTCAGGGTGGCGGAGGCAGGAGGCCACGACCACGAAGGGCCACAGGGATTGAAGAGATGTGACCAGGCGTTCAGCCACGCCGACGACACCGTGACGATGTATCTCGATCATGAACCACAGTGCTCCGGCGCCCATCAGGGCGGTCGCCGCGAGGGAGGGGGCGGGCCGCAGTCCCCACGGTGCCGTTCCGCTGCGAACGGCGGCCAGGACCGGCCACACCGCCAGAAGCGCGAAGCCGACCGCGGCGGCCGAGCCGTGGCGCAGGGAACCCCCACTGATCGGCGCCGGGAGCAGAACCACCATGAACGCCGACACACCTCCGCCGCCCAGCGCCACCCGTCCGGCGAGGGCGGCCGCACGGAGCCCCCAGGCGGTCAGCACGTGGCAGACCCCCAGGGCGAACAGCGCTCCGTTCATCACCCAGAATCCCGCTGCCCCGTAGGCCGCCAGGACGCTGATCGTCTGCGTAGCAGGGTCGTAGGCGGGACCCTCGAGGAGCGCCGCGAGCGTCCAGCCTCCGATCAACAGGACAGGCGCGCACACCGACGAGAGCAAGGCCCACCTGGGCACAGATCGCACCGGTTCACCGTAAGACGCTCCGCCCCTGCGGGCGGCGACGCCGCGCCTGGGGGGGGGACCCTCAGTGCGGACCCGGAGCTCGCGCCCTCAGCCTGAGAACCGATCGCGCCTGTCCGGAAGCATGGTCTGGCTCCGGGGAACACGATGGCCCGCCCTGCGCTGCGACAGCCACAGGGCGACGGCCTCCGAGATCGGCTGCCCGGTCTCCAGTTCGATGAAGCCGAACTGGCCGCTCTGGTTGCACTCCAGGAACCACCAGATGCCCTTCTCCTCGGCGAAGTCGAACGCGGCATACGCCAGTCCGGCGAGGGTGACGTACTCGTACACCGACTTGCTGACACGTTCGGGAACCGGGACCGCCTCCCAAACGTGGCCGGTGTCGCCGTAGCGCCCGTCGACCTGGTCGGGTTCGGCCACCTTCCGAGCGGCGAACAGCCGGGTGCCGACACAGGTCAGACGGATGTCGGCACGCTTGGGTATGTACCGCTGCAGCAGCGCCGGCCCGGCCGCGACGCCGGAGAAGTCCGTGTCGGGACCGATCAGGGTGGTGGGCAGAGCCAGCGCGGGGGTACCCGGCGGCGGCCCCGAGGCGGACTTCACCACCACGTCCCCGTGCTCCGCGGCGAACTGCCGCGCCAGGCGCGGGGAGGTGGTGACGAGGGTGGGAGGAACCGCGAAGCCGCTGAGATGGGCAACCCTCAACTGCCAGAGCTTCAGCCGTGCTTGCTCGGCGTTGCGCGGATGGTTCATCCATCGCGGGGAGCCGGAGCAGAGCAGTCCGAACAGCGCCTGACGGGTCTCGGCGGTCAGCCACGGTGAGGGGTGGGGCGCGTGCGCGGCCGGCTCGCCGGGTCTGCGCACCCACACGGAGCGCAGGCCTTCCATGCTGAGCACATGTCCGTTCACCGACAGGTGTCCCTGGAAGTCGCCGTGGGCGTAATCCGCGGACAGCACGGCCTTGCCCGGCAGGTCGGCAGGGTCGAGCCGCATCACGGGCACCCCCGTTTCGTGCAGCTTGGCCACCACCATGTCGGCGGTGACGTCCTCCTCGGACGTGAGAATCAGTACGGACATCCGCTTATGGGTCTCAGTCGTCGAAGTGTGTCTGGGAACCGGCGGTGGACGTCGTCGTACCGGCCGCCAGAAGGAGGTCCGGATCACTGACGGCGAGGCGTCCGTCGGGAAGCACGTTCAGCTGCAGCGACTCGTCGAATCGGTAGGGCGTCACCGCGGTCGGACCTGTCCTGGGGAGGACATAGTTGAGGGTGAACGGTCGCACTCGAAACCTCCAAGTTCGCACGCTGCCTGCGTGCAGCGCCTCACGCGTTCCTGGCGCAAGGAATTCATCACTTCTGGCGCATCCGGGGGAGATCATCACATTGCCGCCATCCGCGCTGCCCGCCTTCACATCATCGGCATCAGAAGCATCGGAAGAGCTCAACTTCCCCACGATCTAAGGATCGAAATGGGCACCGTAAACGTCACAGCCGCGCGGCTATGCGCGGACGACCGGTCGTGGCGGGCCGGGTCACGAAGCGGCGCGGGGGCGGGCCGGGTCACGAAGCGGCGCGGGGGCGGGGCGGGTCACGAAGCGGCGCGGGGGCGGGGCGGGGGCGGGGGCGGGCGGACGCAAACGCCCCCAGCGCAAGCGTCCTGCCCTGAACGCAAACGTCACGCCTCGAACGGCGAGCGGCCCGCCGACGGACGTGGGGCCCGGCCGACTGATGGAGGTGGGGCCCGGTGGATCGGCGGAGGTGGGTCCCGGTGGATCGGCGGAGGTGGGGCCCGGTGGATCGGCGGAGGTGGGGCCCGGTGGATCGGCGGAGGTGGGTCCCGGTGGATCGGCGGAGGTGGGTCCCGGTGGATCGGCGGAGGTGGGTCCCGGTGGATCGGCGGAGGTGGGGCCCGGTGGATCGATGGAGGTGGGTCCCGGTGGATCGATGGACGTGGGTCCCGGTGGATCGGCGGAGGTGGGTCCCGGTGGATCGATGGAGGTGGGTCCCGGTGGATCGGCGGAGGTGGGTCCCGGTGGATCGGCGGAGGTGGGGCCCGGTGGATCGATGGAGGTGGGGCCCGGTGGATCGATGGAGGTGGGTCCCGGTGGATCGATGGACGTGGGGCCCGGTGGATCGGCGGAGGTGGGTCCCGGTGGATCGGCGGGCGTGGGGCCCGGTGGACTGATGGACGTGGGGCCCGGTGGATCGGCGGACGTAGGTCCGGTCGACCGACGGACGTGGGGTCCGGTCGACCGACGGACGTGGGGTCCGGTCGACCGACGGACGTGGGGCCCGGCCGACGGATGGTCGGGGCTTGGCCGGCGGGCCGGGGGCTACTGGTCCTTCCCGCTGCTCGTCCGGTCGTTGCCCGCCGGGCTGTCCGCGCCGCCGGGGTTGCCGCCGGGGTTGTCGCCGGACGTGCCGTTGCGGGAGGCGCCGGTGTTCCCCGCCGTGCCGTTGCCGGTGTTCGCGGCGCCCTCGCCGGGGTTGCCCGTGCCGTCCGGGCCGCCCGGTGCGGCTGACGCCCTTGCCAGCTGCTCGGCGCAGTACGCGGCGACCTCGTCCTCCCCGCCGGCGGCCGCGACGAGCTGCTGCCAGGCCCTCGCGTCGAGTGCTTTGCCGCGGTCCTCGACCTGCTCGTAGGCGCGACAGTGGGCCTCGGTGTCCTGGGCGCGGGCCGGTCCGTCGGTCGCCGAGGGGCCGCGGGAGGGCGCCGACGGGTCGCCGTCGCCGGGTCGGCCCGGTGCGGACGCCGTGGGGCGCGCGGTCTCCTTGGCGTCGGCTCCGTCCGCGGGCGAGCCGGCCGAGCCGATGGCCGCGACCGCGGCACCGCCCAGCGTGAGGCTGGCGAAGGCCACGCCGAGTGCCATCCTCACGGGGCGCCTGGCGCGCCGCTCGGCGGGCACGCGCCAGTCGTCCCGGCGCCGGGTGCGCGCGCGGTGTGCTTCCGTGCCGCGGGCGGCCCGGAAGGCGGCCAGAGCCCGCTGTTCGGCTTCGGGTTCGAGTTCTCCTGCGCGTATGGCGGCGGCCAGCGCCGTTTCCAGGGCGGCGGGGTCACGCACGGCGCGTGGACCGGACGCGGCGCCGTCAGGGTGCGCACGCCGACGGTCTGGGACTCCGCCGCCGCTCAGGTGTTCACCCATGTCCGCTTCCGTTCCTGTCCGATCGGTTGATTCGTCCGGTGTACGGGGCCTGACGTTTGCCTGCCCGACATGTCACCGTCGTTGTTCATTTCGACTCCCCTAGCGTTCGGGAAGCCTCATCCGTCACACCGTCCTCCGTCTCGCGGACGCCCAGCTGGCGGGCGAGGCGCTTCAGACCGCGGTGGGCGGCGGTGCGCACCGCTCCCGGGCGCTTGCCGAGAACGCGTGCGGCGGCGGGGCCGTCGAGGCCGACGACGACGCGCATGAGGACGGCCTCGGCCTGGTCTCGCGGCAGTCCCCGGACCAGCTGCAGGGCCCGCTCGGTGGAGAGGGACTCCAGGGCCTGTTCGTGCGTGTTGTGCGGGCTGGGCATGTCCAGTACGTCCTGTTCGCTCCCTCCCGCCCGGGGTCGTGCGCGCTGGCGGCGCAAATGGTCCAGCGCGCGGTGCCGGGCGATCGTCGCCGTCCAGCCGCGGAACCCGGCGCCGTCGCCCTTGAACCGCCCGAGGTCGCGGGCTATCTCCAGCCAGGCATCGGATGCCACGTCCTCCGCCTCGTCGCCGACGAGCCCGCGCAGATAGCCGAGCAGGCCCGGCTGCACGATCCGGTAGGCGACCGTGAATGCGGCCTCGTCACCGTCCTGGGCCCGCGCGACTGCCGCGCCCAGCTCTTCGTCGTGCACCCGTACATGCCGGGATTGCCGTACCTGGCCCAATATTTTCCTCGTTCACACCGGTTCATGGCGAGTCATGCCGTCCGCCGTGCTCCGGTCGCATGGACGGCCCATGGTGATCAGCGCGAGTAGTCACAGAAGTGTCACAACAGATCAGGAACCTTCATGCCGTCGCCGATGCCTCTCCTCACAGCCGCCGAAGGCCGCGAGGACGGAGCGGCGGCGCCAAGAGGCAGGAGCTGTACGGTCGTTGAGGGACCAACGTCGGGTCCGGACGACATGACGGCTCATCAAGCCCGGCGGATCCACAGCTCGGACGCCGACGCGCGCCCGGCCGTGCCGCGCCGGCCCCCAGGTGACGTTTCGCGCAGGTCATGCGCTGTCTGAGTACGAGTCCGCATGCGTCGGGCCGCCCCACCTGACGCCAGTGACGCAACTCACCTTCCCGGGCCTCTCTCCGTGACGCTGTTGACTCCGCTCCAGGAGCGGCACGGAGAGGCACAGGGGCGGCCGGGGCTCCGACCACGCACGGAACCCCAGCCGCCCCACACATCCTTCGCAGCCACGGTGGGCGGGCGGAAGCCGCTCACGGACTTGTCGGCGCCGCCGGTCCCGGGGGCACGGGCGCGCCCGACGTCGCATCGCGGCACAGCAGCCCCGGCGAGCCCCGTCTCCCTCGGACGGAGCGGCGGCGGGCCGCGTCGACGTGATTCCACTACCGCCCGTCGATGGTGCGGCGGACCTGGCGGTCGCCTCCCACCGACCATCAGCCGCCCCTCCGACGGGCGATCGCTCCACCCGCGTACGCCGCGAAGCCGCGCGGCGCGCTCCTCACGGCGGGGCGGCTCCTCACGGCGGGGCAGCTCCCCACGGCGCGGCGCGCTCCCCACGGCGGGGCGCGCTCTCACGGCGGGGCGGGGGTGCCTCCCGCCGCCCCCGCCCCGCGCGACGGCGCCTCGGTACGTGACCGTCGTACCCGGCTACCGGGCGAGGGCCCCGCACTGCTCAGCCCTTCTCCTCGACGGTGACCGGCCGGTCGTCGCGCAGTTCGGTGAAGAGCCGCTTCGCCTTCGCCGCGTCCCACTTCACGGCGCTGCCCTTCGCCGTGGTGACTCCGCGGCCGACCACGGGCACGTTGAGCTGCCGGCCACCTCCCGACGAGACGCTTCGCATCGCCCGGAACAAGGAGACCAGGGTGCGCGGATCCGTGTCCTCGTCCACCACGAGGGTGTCCAGCGCCGCGCCCAGCAGGGGATACGTCCGGAACGGATTGAGTGCGGTACCCGGTGTCGCCGCCTTGTGGGCGAGTGCCGCGAGGAACTTCTGCTGGTTCCTGCTGCGCCCCAGGTCGCCCTGGGCCTCCTGGTGCCGCTGGCGGACGAACGCGAGCGCCTGGTCGCCGTCCAGGGTGTGGCAGCCCTTCGTCAGGTCGAGACCCGACTTCTCGTCCCTGATGTCCCGGTCCACGCACATGTCCACGCCGCCGACGGCGTTCACGACACCGACGAAGCCACCGAAGCCGATCTCCGCGTAGTGGTCGATGCGGATGCCCGTGTTGAGCTCGATGGTCCGCACGAGCAGCCGGGCGCCGCCCAGCGAGTAAGCCGCGTTCAGCTTGTCCTTCGCCGGGCGGTGCCGCTTGCCGGTGCGGGGGTCGAGGTACGACGGGATGGTGAGCCACGAGTCGCGGGGCAGGCTCACCATCGTGGTGCCGTGGGCACCGGTGTGCAGGAGCATCATCGAGTCGGTACGGCTGCCGCCGCCACCGCCGGCGTGCAGCTCCTCCTTGGCCTGCTCGGACAGGCCGTCACGGCTGTCGGAGCCCACGATGAGGTACGTGGTCCCCTTCCCTCGCGGCGGACGGTCCCCGGCCTCGCCGAGATCGACCGAGCGGTCGAGCGTGAGGTCGGCCCAGGCGTACGTGCCGCCCGAGGCCAGCAGCAGCGCGCAGAGCAGCAGTGCGAGCAGGCGCGCGACCCGGCGGCGCCGGCTGGGGCGCACCCAGGGCGCTCTGGCCCTGGAGGGCCGGCCGTCGCCCGCGTTCTCCGGGGTTGCACCGTGGGGGTCCGACGGCTGATGCCCGGGCGCCTGGAACGGAAAGCTCTCCCGCTCCCACCCGTCCCCCGTGATGACCTGGCCGGTGATCACGCGGGGTGCCCGCGCCCCGTCGTCGTGCCGATGCCACTCGTTCATGGGCCGAACCACTCCCTGATCACGTCGACGACAGCTCTCTCGGGGCGGACGGCTGTCTGAGCTGCTGGTCGGCGGCCGTCCCGGAGCGCTGCATGCGCTGCCACTTCAGCCGGGTGCCGCCCAGGAGGGCGAACACGGACTGGATGACCACCAGATACATCAGCTGCCGGTAGACGAAGAGCTGGAAAGGCATCGACCACAGGGTCCACAGCTTCTCCCCGTCGAGCCTCAACGCGTAACCGGCGCAGAGCAGTTGGAGGGCGAGGAAGGCCAGCCACACGCCCATCGACCGCACAGGATCGGTGAAGAGCACCCCGTACAGCGCGAACAGGTCGACGACCGGCGCGATCAGCGGCAGAATCACCTGAAAGACCGTCAGGTAGGTCAGTCCGCGGCGGGCGAAGCGTCCGGCGGTGCCCACTTCGAGGACGGCCCCGCGGTGCTTCCACATGGCCTGGAGCGTGCCGTAGCACCAGCGGTAGCGCTGCCGCCACAACTGCCCTAGCGAGGTGGGCACTTCGGTCCAGGCGATGGCCGACTCCTCGTAGACCACCCGCCAGCCGGCCCGCCACAGGGCCATCGTGAGGTCGGTGTCCTCGGCGAGGGTGTCCTCGCTGACCCCGCCGACACCCAGCAGCGCGTCCCTGCGGAAGGCGCCGATGGCTCCCGGTACCGTCGGCATGCACTCCAGCACCTCGAACATCCGCCGGTCCAGATTGAAGCCGAAGACGTACTCCAGGTGCTGCCATCTGCCGAGCAGACCGCGCCGGTTGCCCACCTTGGTGTTGCCGCTGACCGCGCCGACGGCCGGGTGGGCGAGTGGCTGGATGAGCCGGTACAGGGCGTCGTCCTCGAAGACGGTGTCGGCGTCGACCATCACGACGATGTCGTACGAGGAGTGCGCCAGACCGGTGTTGAGCGCGGCCGCCTTGCCCGAGTTGGGCTGCCGGATCACCCGCACCCGGGGGTCGTCGATCCAGGTCGCGAGGTCCGCCGTCCGGTCCGTCGAGCCGTCGTCGATCACGATGACCTCGAGGTACGGATGCGTGGACGCGAGAAGCGAACGGACGGTGGACTCGATCCCGGCCTCCTCGTTGTACGCCGGGACGAGCACCGTCACCGGTGCGTTGACCTCCCGCAGCCAGGGCGCGCCGGGGCGGGGACGGGTCAGGCGCCGGACATGGGCACGGGCGAACACCGTGAGCATCAAAAGCCGCACCACACCCAACAGACCCAGCGCGAGCAGCACCCAGGTCATGGCGTGCGTGAACGCCTGGCCGGCGGTCGTGGTCCAGATCAACGCCTTGCCCTGCCACCGTTCGGCGGCGGACACCCGCGTATCCGCCGGGGGCATGCCGAGCGCGTCCGTGACGGTGGTGAACCGGTCGGCGTGCGGGTTGCCGAGCAAGTCCTTCGTCTCCTGGTACGCCAGGTCCGTCTGGCTGAACTGGCGGACCATTCCGTACTTGGGATCACGATCGGGCCGGTCGGCGGCGACCAGCACATAGCCGTCCGCGGCAGCTCTTTGCGCCGCCTTCCACTCGGCGCCGCACAGCGTGTCCACCTGGGTCGTCAACGGCATGCGCAGCAGACCGGTGCGGATGCCCGCCGCGCCGGCGAGGGTCTTCCGGGTGAGCGTCAGCTCCATCGCGGTGCGCACACGCGACGATGACCCGAGATCGGCCCCTGTGTACGTGTTCGAGCCGATCTCGTGGCCCTCGGCGAGGATCCGCCGCACCAGCTCCGGGTGGCGTGCCGCCTGTGCGCCGAACAGGAAGAAGGTCGCGTGCGCATGATGCCTGCGCAGCAGGTCGAGCAGGCGCGGGGTCCATACGGGGTCGGGGCCGCCGTCGTAGGTGAGCGCGACGGTGCGGGCGGGCACGGCCGAGGACTTGACGTCGTCACCGCTGATACGGCGCAGGACCGGACCGCTCTCGTCGACGGCCCTGGGCACCGGCCTGGTGCAGGGCAGGCGCGACTTTGCGGCGTCGACCTCATGGACGGTCCAGCCCTCGAAGAGCAGGGCGGCGAAGACGATGCACAGGGCCAGAGCCAGCAGCCTCCAGTGACCGCGGGGCTCCCGGGACCGGGCGTGCCGACGTCGTACCGAGCGGCTCACGCAGCCATCCCTGGAGTGACGTTACTCACAGCGGAGCCGGGGTTTCTTCGACGGGTGCCGATGCGGGGCGAGGCGGTTAGGTGCCCGGTGAGCGCAGGCGCGGCGGGAGCGTCGATGGGAACGGTTGCCGGTGCGGGCACACGGGTGGCGGGCGTCGATCCCGCGGTGCGGGCAACCGGTCCGCTCGCGCGCCACGCGGACTTCCCGCGCTGGTCGAAGGTACGGGCGCCCGCCCAATGACGGGGCTTTTCCTGCTGGTTTGTCTTCCTGTCGCGCTCTTGCATGGGCGGCGAGTGTAGCCACAGAGGTACTGCGGGTGTGTCCGAAACCCATCAGTCGACCGCCTCGCCACGGGAGGGTGTGACGCCAAGCCCCGTCAGTGCGCTGGACTAGGTGGCTGCGGGGAAGTGTGCCCGCACGTTCCTCCTTTCCGGGGCGGATCTCGTGGAGTCGAGGCCGCACTTCACCAATGATTTCCGGCCATCCGTGCGCTGCGCGGTGCCTGGGGAACGAACGCGGCGCACCGAGGAACCTGACACCGCTCCTCCGGCCCGTACGGCGGAGGAACCCGGCGTCGAGGGACCAGGTGAAAGCGATCACGGACCCGGAAGGCCGCGGCACGAGCCCTCGAGTTCCGAGGTGGGTCTGTGACACCGATCACCGCTGTTGCGCTGGTCTTCCCGTGAGGAAGAAGCATCCGTTCCGCAACGCGCTGCTGGCCGCCGTCGGCACGGTCTCCGGGATCGTGCTGCTGATCGCACTCAAACCGACCACGGACCCGTCGTCGGCGCGGGCCGAGCCCGTGATCGCATCGGACGCCGCCGCGTCCCCCGCCCCGTCGGCGTCCTCGCGCTCTGCTGCCGAGTCGTCCTCGTCGTCGAAGACGCACGGGAGGAGGCGCACCCCGCCCTCGTCCACCGCGAGCGCGCAGCCGTCGGACCAGGCGTCCGCCGCCCCCGCCCCCGCGAACACCGGCAACGCACCCCCCGCGCCGAACACCACCTCGGCCGCACCCACCACCCGTACTGTCACCGGAGCCACGGCTCAGTCGAAGTACGGTCCGGTCCAGGTACGGATCACCCTCACCGGCAGCAGGATCACCGGGGCGGCGGCCGTCCTGTCCCCGGACGAGACGCCGCGGAGCAACGACATCAACTCCACCGCCATTCCCAAGCTCAACCAGGAGACCCTGCGGGCGCAGAGCGCGAACATCGACACGGTGTCGGGCGCCACGTACACCAGCGAGGGCTACAGGCAGTCCCTCCAGAGCGCCCTGGACCGGGCCGGCGTCTGAGCACATCGACCTGACGCAGGTCCCCCGACGGCGTGAACGGGGACGAGGCGATCTCGGGAGACGCACGTTGCCGTGGTCATGGTGATCGTCCCAGCCGTGGGTGGTTCTCCTGCCTTCCTCGCCGACCGCCGCAACGGGTGGGGGCAGGTGCGGGACCACCCTGGGCACCGGCGGTCCGCTACGGCCTCCGGTTGCCTCCGACCGCACGGGGTGGCTCCATGGAACGGCAGCCGGAACGCGGGGAACGGGGCAGCGGATGGGTATCGATGTGACGGTGGACCGGGCGATCCCGCTGCCCATCGAGCGGGTGGCGGCGTATGCCATGGACTGGCGCCACGATGCCGAGTGGACCCAGGGCATCCGGACGGCTCAGCTGACGCGGCAGGCGGATGCGGGCGGTTTCGGAGTCGGGGCGGAGGTGACGCGGACGGCTCACTTCCTGGGCAAGCGGATCGACTACGTGCTGCGAGTCGCCGGGTACGAGCCGCCCAGGCTGCTGGACATGGTCTCGGTGGCCGGCCCGATGCCGATGCATGTGACCTACTCCTTCGACCCGCTTGCGGACGGCGGCACGCTCGCCCGGATCCGTGTGCGCGGTGACGCCTCCGGCTTCTACCGGTTGGCCGGGCCGATGATGGGGCGCAAGGTGCGCTCCTCGCTGGTCAAGGATCTCCGGGACCTTGAGCGGCAGGTGAGCCGGCGAGCGGGAGGGTGAGGAACGGCATGGCGTTCGACGAAGGCCTCGCGGAACGCATCAGGGCGCGACTGGGTGCGGATCCCGGTGTCACGGAGAAGCGGATGTTCGGTGGGCTGGCGTTCCTGTACGAGGGCAACATGGCGGTCGGGGTGACCGGGGACGAACTGATGGTCCGGGTCGGCACGCACGCCACCGAGGCCGCCCTGGCACGGCCGGGCACGCGGCCCTTCGACTTCACCGGACGCCCGATGCGCGGCTGGGTCGTCGTGGCCGCGTCCGCCGTGTCCGAGGACGAGGCCCTGGCGGAGTGGATCGATCAGGGGTACGCCTTCGCGGCGAGCCTGCCGCCCAAGTGAGCCTGGTCGGTGGCAGGCTCGCCGCACTTCCGGCTCCCTGACGCCGGCGTGCGCTCGGGGACCGGCATCGTGCAGCCGGCGACGCCGTCCGCGACCGCCGTACGGGCGGCTTCCAGGACGAAGACCTGGGGGACAAGGCCCCGGCGCTGAAGGCGCCAGGGCTGGGCTCGGGCATCGACCCACGACCACCCGCGGCTGTCTGCCCGGCGCCCGCGCGGCCGTTCCGTCACCCAGCCACCACCCACGTCACTCTCCCGTGAGGCGCCATCCGCCAGGAGCCGCTCCACCCGTACGTCGGCCGCGCGAGCCCCCGCGCGCCCTCACACCACAGCGCCCGAATCCCGCGCCCGCCCGCCCCAGGAAGCCTCTGTCGACGGGCTTGCCGAGCCAGGCGAACAGGCCCATGACGAGCAGCACGCCGTGCACCGTGGCCGACACGGTCCATAGCGCCCGAATCCCGCGCCCGCCCGCCCCAGGAAGACGCTGTCGACGGGCTTGCCGAGCCAGGCGAACAGGCCCATGACGAGCAGCACGCCGTGCACCGTGGCCGACACGGTCCATAGCGCCCGAATCCCGCGCC